>CAYGRI010000270.1:0-7399 GCA_964352155.1 uncultured Maritimibacter sp.
TCCCTGTGCTTCCGGTCAGAGGCCGGGTCGGCGGGGCGCGATACCGCCGGGATGCTGCGCCAGCATCAGTTCGAAAAGGTCGAGATGGTGTCGATCACCCATCCCGACCAATCGATGGCGGAACACGAGCGGATGACCCGCTGCGCCGAGGACATTCTGGAACGGCTGGGCCTTGCCTATCGCACTGTGGTGCTGTGCACCGGCGACATGGGCTTTGGCGCGCAGAAAACCCATGATATCGAGGTCTGGCTGCCCGGGCAGAACACCTATCGCGAGATTTCCTCGGTTTCGGTTTGCGGCGCGTTTCAGGCCCGGCGGATGAACGCCCGCTTCCGGCCCGACGGCGGCGGCAAACCGCAGCATGTACATACGCTGAACGGCTCCGGACTGGCGGTGGGGCGCTGCTTGATCGCGGTGCTGGAGAACGGGCAGACCGCAGACGGGTCGGTTCTTCTGCCCCAGGCGCTGCACCCCTATCTTGGCGGCAAGACCCGGATCACCGCCGACGGCATAATGGCGTGAGCGACCTGTCCCGGATGAAGGCGGTTCTGGTCGTTGCCGGGACAGTTGCCTTCGTCCTGTCGCCGGTCCTGTCGGACTCGTTCGGCGGGTTCGACCCGGCGCAATTCCCCGTGCCACAGGACGATCCGCCCGCGCAGCCCGCCGGATGGGCCTTTGCGATCTGGTCGGTGATCTACGGCTGGCTGATGGTGCATGCGGGCTACGGCCTGCTAAGACGCGCCGAGGATCCCGCCTGGGACCGGATGCGCCTGCCCCTGATCGCCAGCCTGACCCTGGGCGCAGCCTGGATCCCCATCGCACTGCGCTCGCCCCTCTGGGCCAGCGTGGTGATCTGGCTGATGCTGCTCACCGCCCTCTGGGCGCTGTTCCTGGCCCCAAAGGCAGACCGCTGGCTCGCGCGGGTGCCCCTGGCGTTGTACGCAGGCTGGCTGACGGCGGCAAGCTGGGTGTCCATCGCTTTAATCGGCGCGGGCTGGGGCGTCGGGCCAGACGCGCTCGGCTGGGCCTGGATCGTTCTGCTGGGCGCCTTGATCTTTGCGGCGGGCGTGCTGCTGCGCCTGCGACCGATCCCGGAATACGCGGCCCCCATCGCCTGGGCGCTGGTCGGGATCGCTGCGGCCAATGCCGCGACGCATATGGCTTTGGCGGGCGCGGCGGTTGCCGGCGGTTTTGCGGTTCTGGCGCTGTCTGTCACCAAGCGCGGCTGAGACCGGCGAGGATCACGGTCGCCCCTGCCCCAAGGGGCGGCGCCAAAGCCACGCCCCCGCCCACAGTGCAGACCCAGCAGCCAAGGGGCAACCCAATCCAGCGCCGGGCAGACCACACCGCCCGCGCAGGCGCCTTATTCTGCGGGCACGGCCACCGCGTCGTGGCGGCGGGGAAAGCGGACCAGACGTTCCTGATCCTCATCCCACAGCTTCAACTGGAACGACCGCAGCGCCTCTGGCCATTCGATCCTGGGCTGCTCGAACTCCGGCGGCAGGGCGAAGTGGCAGGTCCGCAGACGGTAGGACGGGATCGACGGCATGTAGTGGTGAATGTCATGATAGGCGATGTTGCCGGTGCCCAGATCCCACCACCAGCCAAGGTTCAGGCAGGACGAGCCCTGCAGGGTCGCGCGGCGAAAGTCGAGCTCTGGCTTGCGGTCCCAGTAGGTATCCTCGAAATTATGTTGGAGGTACACGAGGAACACCCCGATCATCCCTGAAATCACCGCGATCCCGGCATAGACCGCAAGGCCCGTCCAGCCGGCGATCCACCACAGCCCGTAGATCAAGGCCCCCAGCGTGATGTTGTGCAGGATCACCCCGATGACGCCCACGCGGGTCGTGTTGGTCGGCCAGCGATAGGCCACGAAATAGGTCCACAATGCGCCCAGCGGCAGCAGCACAGCCGGGTTCCGGTACAATCTGTAGTAGAGCCGCTTCCAGAAGCCTGCCTGGTTCCACTCTCGCAATGTCATCGTGTAGATCTCTGTCGTATCACGATGATCGAGGTTGCCCAGATAGGCGTGATGCATGTTGTGGTTGTACTGCATCGCCCGGAACGGGGTCATCGTGAAGGGCGACAGGCCATAGCCCGCCAGGTCGTTGGCCCGTTTGGTTGAGAACAGCGAGTGGTGGCCACAATCATGTTGCAGCACATAGAGCCGGACCCCAGCAAAGGCCGTCAACACCATGAAGGGCAGCGCCAGCAGGATCTGGTCCACCAGCAGCAATGAAAGCCCCAGCGTCACGAAGAACACCGCGAAGGTCCCAAAATAGCTGGCGGCGGCTAGCCAATCATTCTTGTGCGTATACTTCAGCAAATGCTGCCGAATGTCCGCTGACGGTTCGCCGCTCATGTCATCACCCCGAATTGTTTGACTCTCGCGCGCCTGACACGGCGGCAGACGCCCTTTCACTAATCAGACTTTGTATCAGATTGTCCAGATGCGGCCGCGCCAAAGGCGGGTTTTGGCCCCATTCCCCCATGTCGGTTCCGAAACGCAAAACGTTCCGGGCAACACGCCCTGCGGATCCCCCCTGTTTTGTCGTCGCGCGCGACACAATCGACCGGCCCC
Source organism: uncultured Maritimibacter sp. (assembly GCA_964352155.1). Classification (GTDB taxonomy): domain Bacteria; phylum Pseudomonadota; class Alphaproteobacteria; order Rhodobacterales; family Rhodobacteraceae; genus Psychromarinibacter. The sequence continues at coordinate 2,585 of CAYGRI010000270.1, forward strand.
GGGGGGCCTGATCAACTGCCGTGCGGTTTCTTGCCGAGATGTTTGCGCAAACGGGACGGGGTCGATTTCTTGCGATTCTTGAATGGGTTCTTGTCGCCCTGGCTGCGCATGGTCAGCCGAATCGGCGTACCGGGCATGTCGAAATCCGTCCGCAAGCCACCGACCAGATAGCGCGTGTAGCTTTCGGGCAGCTTGTCGGGGTGCGAGCACATCACAACGAACCCTGGCGGCCGTGTCTTGACCTGGGTCACGTAGCGCATCTTGATCCGGCGCCCGCCGGGGGCCGGGGGCGGATGCGCCGTGACCATGTCGCCCAGCCAGGTATTCAGCCGCGCCGTGGGAACGCGCCGGTTCCAGACCTCATGCGCCTTCATAACCGCCGCCTGCAGCCGGTCCAGCCCCTGCCCCGTCCGCGCCGAGACGGTGACCAGCGGCGCGCCGCGAAGCTGCGGCAACAAATGCTCGAACGCCTGCTTCAGTGCGGTGAACTTGCCCTGCTTTTCCGACTCGGTGTCCCATTTGTTCACCGCGACGACCACCGCGCGCCCCTCGCGCTCGGCCAGATCGGCGATCCGCAGGTCCTGCTGTTCAAAGGGAATCGCCGCATCGAGCAGCACCACAACGACCTCGGCAAACTTGACCGCGCGCAGACCGTCGGCGACCGACAGCTTTTCCAGCTTTTCCTGGACCCGCGCCTTCTTGCGCATCCCGGCGGTGTCAAAGATCCGCACGGGCACCCCGCCCCAATCCAGCGTCAACGAGATCGCATCGCGGGTGATCCCGGCCTCGGGGCCTGTCAGCAGCCGGTCTTCGCCGACGATCTTGTTGATCAGGGTGGATTTGCCCGCATTGGGCCGCCCCACGACCGCAACCTGCAAGGGCTTGGCGATGGTGGGTTTGTAGGCGACGTCTTCCTCGCCCTCGATGACCGTGACATCCGTCTCGGGCGCTTCAGCCTCGGCACGCGCGGTGCGTTCAGAGAACTCGTCGGCCAGCGGCATGAGAACCTGCAGCAGATCCGCCATCCCCTCACCATGCTCGGCAGACAGGCGCAGCGGCTCCCCCAGGCCCAGTTCGAAGGCTTCGTAAAAGCCTGCTTCGGCCGCGTTGCCCTCGGCCTTGTTGGCGGCGACGATCACATGGGCGTTCTTGCGGCGCAGGATCTCGGCGAAGACCCGGTCGGCGGGCAGGATTCCGGCGCGGGCGTCGATCACGAACAGGCAGATGTCGGCCATCTCGACCGCGCGCTCTGTCAGGCGGCGCATCCGGGCGGGCAGCGATTCATCCGTCGCCTCTTCCAGCCCGGCGGTGTCGATCACGGTGAACCGCAGATCCCCCAGCCGCGCGGGGCCCTCGCGCAGATCGCGCGTCACGCCCGGCTGGTCATCGACCAGGGCAAGGCGTTTGCCGACGAGGCGGTTGAACAGGGTCGACTTGCCCACATTGGGGCGGCCGACAATGGCGAGCGTAAACATCCGGGCGATCCCTTGGCGCGGTTCAAGCGCTGGCACATACCCCCAAACGCGCCGGGCTTAAAGGCCCGACGCGACGATCGGCCTAACGGAAGGCGTGAAGCTGCCCGTTCTCGCTGACGACATACAGGGTATTGCCCGCCACCGCGACGTTCGACGCCGCCCCACCGGGCAGATCCAGCCGCTGCCGGGTGGCGCCCGTGGCCGGGTCAAACGCCGTGAGCGTGCCGTCATCGGACGCCACCCACAGGTTGCCCCCGGCCAGAACCGGACCGTAATAGGCATAGATCGCCTTGCGCCGGTTCAGACGCGCACGCTTGAAATAGGGCAGTTCGTTCGACCAGATCACCTGGCCGGTGGCCGCGTCCAGGCGCACCAGTTCTGCCTCGTCCGACACCAGAAAGACCGATCCGCCCGCGACCCAGACAGGCCCATAGGCGCCGTCATTCGCCGTCCACAGACGCTCGCCCGAGGCGACATCCATCGCCACGGCCCGGCCCGATTGGTTGCCGGTGTAGATCACGCAGTTCGCCATAACATTAAAAAAAAAAATGTCGGTGACATTGGCATAGGCCCTCCCCTTGCGCCCGCCAGAGATGGTCGCGCCCCAAAGACGCCCCCCGCCCTGCCGCAGCGCCGCGACGATCTCGCCACTGGCGAAGGGAAAGATTGCCAGCTCGTTGTTCACTGCCGGACCGGCGCCGCCGACCATGCCCGAATCCGACGGGGTTCCCGGCAGGCTCCAGCGGACGCGACCGTTGCTCGCATCAATCGCCCAGGCCACGTTGTCGCGCGAGATGACATAGACCAGCCCACCTGAAATCGTCGGGCTTGCCGTCGCCGGGGCGCCCAGTTGCTGCACCCAGATCTCGGCACCCGTGGCCGGGTCCAGGGCATAGACCTCGCCAAAGCCGGTGGTGACGATCACGCGCCCGTTGCCAAAGGCGATCCCGCCGCCAGAGGCATCGCCGTCGCGATCCGTCTCGGGGACCAGTGCCTTGGACCAGGCCGTCTTGCCCGCGGTCGTGGTCGCCGTCACCGTGGTGCGGCTGTCGAGGGTAAAGACAAAACCGCCCGCCACGATCGGATCCGCGGTGATCCGGTGTTTGCGCGAATTGCCGCGACCGATGCTGGCCGACCAGACCCGCTTGGGTTGCGGCGACAGCGCCACATGGGGCACGTTGTGAGTGGCATCGCCCGCGCGATGCGTCCAGGCCGCCAGGTTCACCGGCTGCGGAAGCGCAAAGGCCCGGTCCACCGGCAAGGACACGTCAACCGCAACGGCGGCCTCGCCGACCGTCAGGCCCGACCGGATATCCAGCCGCTCTCCGGGAAGGATCGTTTCACGTTCGGCGCATCCGGTCAGCGCAGTGGCCAACCCCGCCAGCAACAGCATGGTCCCGTGCATTCGCATGGCCTTGCTCCCCTCGTCTGTCAGGCTTTGCGCCCGTTATATATTTAGCCACCGGTGCGTCAGGCCGCGTCCGATGTACCGCCCAGGGCCATGATCAACTGAGATGCCCTTTGACGCAAGGCTCCTGACGCCTCGGTGTCCTCGGAAAGCGCCCGAAGACGCGCCAAAGCAGCCTCAACTTCGCCATTCTGGATCTCTGCCAGCGCGATTTGCTCTTCGGCGAGCAGACGGAACGGCGCGCCGGGTGTCGTCAGCGGCGTCAGCGCGGCGATTCGCTCTGCCGGGGGGCTGTCCGCCGCGAACAGGGTGACCCGCTTCAGCGTCGCCATCTGACGATATATGGTGTCCAGATCGGCATCCGCCTCAATCTGCGCCAGTGCCGCCGAGGCCGCCGCCGGATCTTCGGCCGCCAGCGCTTCGGCCGCGGTCAGCATGCCGGTCACGGCGCGGGTCGGATCGTCTGCCTCAAGCTGCTGCAAGGCCGCCAGCCGGGCTTCGGGCGTCTGTGCCGCCAAAGCCGACAGAATGGCGCTGCCGCGCGCCTCGGCGACCGCAACCGCCTGGGCCTTGGACCATTCGTTATAGGCCGCGCCGGCCACAACCAGAAGGACAAGCGCCACCGGGATCCAGCCATAGCGGCGGAACAGGCGGAACAGACGGTCACGGCGGACGGCCTCGCTGACTTCTTCGATAAAACTGTCGCTCTCGCTCACCGCGTGCCTCTTTGCCCTTGCCTGGATTGCCTGCCTTTTACACAGGCAACCCGACTATTGAAAGGGCGGTTTCCGCTGCTGTGCAGCATCCTGCGCAAGTCCTTGCGCATAACGCCGCAGACGGCTAAACTGAACTGTACGGTTTAGCTATTTGACACCTGCGCCTTGTATGAGGCGCGCGGGCTGCTATTTAAGCCGAAAAGATGCGCTCGCATCACGTTCATTGTATTTGTCCCGGGGTCGCACATGCGATTTTCTTCAGTCCTCGTCTCTATATTGGTGATGTGCACGCTGTATCTGCTTGTGTTCGAGCGGGAGGAGCTGCTGGCATTTGCCGCCGGTGGCGCCTCTGATGCGCCAGAAGACTCGTCGGACACGCCTGCCGTGGCGGACGCGCCGGGCGTGCCCATCGTGGCGATGCTGTCCGAGGCCAGCGAGGTCGAGCAGATCGTGCTGGTGCGGGGCCGGACCGAGGCCGCGCGGATGGTCGAAGTCCGAGCCGAGACGACCGGCGCCGTCATCTCCGATCCGCTGCGCAAGGGCGCCTTCGTCGACGAAGGCGATGTGCTGTGCGAGCTTGATCCCGGCACCCGCGCCACCACATTGTCGGAAACGATGGCCCGCTTGACCGAAGCACGCGCCAATCTGCCCGCCGCCCGCGCCCGGCTGAGCGAGGCCGGCAGGTTGGCCTCGGCCTCGCTCAGCCGGGCGCCGAAGCCGGGATTGCCGAGGCCGAGGCCCGCGTGCCCGAAGCCGAAGCGCGCCTGGCCGAAGCGCTGGCCGCCGTTCCCACCGCCGAAGCCCGCTTGGGCGAGGCCGAAGCCTCTGTACCCACCGCCGAGGCGCGGTTGATCGAAGCGCTGGCCGCCGTCCCCTCTGCCGAGGCGCGGCTGCGCGAGGCGCTGGCCGGTGTCCCCGCCGCCGAGGCGCATCTACAAGAGGCGCTGGCCTCTGTCCCCACCGCCGAGGCCCGCCTGCTCGAGGCGGAGGCCAATGTCCCCGCCGCCGAGGCACGGCTGCTGGAAGCGCGCGCCAACGTCCCCGCCGCCGAGGCGCGCCTGCGCGAGGCCGAAGCGAACATCCCGGCGATCGAATCCCGCCTGGCCGAGGCCCGGTCGCGGATCCCGGCCGCCGAGGCGACCATCGCCGAAGCCCGCGCCCGGGTCGAGGAGGCCGAGATCAACCTGACCGCCGCCGAGCGTCTGTCGGAAGGCGG
>CAYGRI010000271.1:0-7380 GCA_964352155.1 uncultured Maritimibacter sp.
TCTTCAAGGTTCCCACGCAGGGCGGCGGCGCCGGTGAAATGGATGGCGTCCATGCCGGTCGCCCTCGCGCCAAGACAATTGTGCAGCCCATCATCAATGAAGACGCAGCTCTCAGGTCGCAGCCCGGCCCGCTTGCAAAGCAGTTGGTAAATCCGGGTGCTTGGTTTCAGGACGCCAACTTCGCCGGAAACGATCGTCGTTCCAAAGACCTCGCCCAGCTCCGGGTATGCTTTCAGCCCTTCGGGCCAGGTCTCGGCTGACCAGTTCGTAATGGCATGCAGAGCCACGCCGCGGTCTTGCAAGGTGCGCAGAATATTCCATGTCCCGGGGATTTTTTGCGGAACAGTGCGGGTATATCGGGCCACATACTGGGCCAACCGGTTTGCATCGTCCGGATCCGCGATGAGATCCGCCGCATGCGCAAAGGTCGCTCCGCCGTCGCAGGCGAAATTGATCTTGTCGAAGCCGACACGCTGCAAAAAGGACTTGGCGCCAGCATCTCCCAGGTCATCGACCCAGGCCAGGTGCGGCTGCCAGTCGACCAGAACACCGCCGATATCAAAGACAACGACCGACGGGTTCATTCCGCCGCCTCCCGGCCCTGTTGCGCGGACGCCTCCTGACGCAAGCGGCGGATCAACTCAAGCTCGGCCTGGAAATCGACGTAATGGGGCAGCTTGATATGCTCCAGAAACCCGGTCGCCTGCACGTTGTCGGAATGGGACAGCACGAATTCCTCGTCCTGGGCGGGGGCGCCGACATTGTCTTCGCCCAATTCCGCCCACCGCATCGCACGGTCCACCAGCGCCATGGAGATCGCCTTGCGCTCGCAATGACCAAAGACAAGGCCATAGCCACGGGTGAATTGCGGCGGCTCGGTCTTTGATCCGGTGAACTGGTTGACGGTTTCGCATTCGGTCAGCGTGATCTCGCCCAGATCGATGGCGAAACCAAGCTCGGGGATGTCCATTTCGACCGCAACCCGACCGACGCGCAATTCGCCCACGAAAGGGTGATTGCGGGCATAGCCGCGCTGCGTGGAATAGGCCATCGACAGCACAAAGCCTTCATCGCCCCGCGCCAGAGCCTGTAGCCGAAGCGGGCGGTCGGTGGGGAAATCAAGCGGCTCACGCGTCAGGTCGCGGGGGGTGTCGGGGCCTTCGGCTTCGGGCTGGATCAGATCCTCGCGGGCAAGAAAGCCGGTCACGTGGGGCATGTCGCCCTGCATGGCGTCGGCTTCGTGGGCCGGTGCAGGGTCCAGCGCCTCTGCGGCAAGCGCGAAATCGAGAAGCCGGTGTGTGTAGTCGAAGGTCGGCCCCAGAACCTGCCCGCCCGGCAGGTCCTTGAACGTGGCCGAGATGCGCCGGTCGCAGGCCATCTTGCCGGTGTCCACCGGCCTTGACGCGCCAAACCGGGGCAGGGTGGTGCGATAGGCGCGGATCAGGAAGATCGCCTCGATCAGATCGCCGCGCGCTTGTTTGATCGCCAGCGCCGCCAGATCGGGATCGAACAGCGAGCCTTCGGCCATGACACGATTGACGGCGAGGCCAAGCTGTTCGCGGATCTGCGCGATGCTCAGCTCTGCCACCCGGGTGTCGCCGCGCCGCTCTTCGGCGAGCCAGGCATGGGCGTTCTCGATGGCGCGTTCGCCGCCTTTGACTGCAACATACATCAGCGCACCTCGGTTGTTCTGGGCAGGGCGGCCAGGCGGTCGCCGCAGGTGAAGATGAAATCGAGTCCCAGCGGGAACAGCGCATGGTTGGCCTGGATCGCCCGGGTGTCGGGCAGGGGCAGGGATGCCCGATCCTTGATGCCGGGCCCGGTCAGCGTGGCGCCCGCCGTGTCCAGATCGGACCCGTCCACGATCAGCGTGGCGGAGCGGTCGGGATAGGCGGGCGTGCCGATCGGATAGGCCGACAGGGGCAGCAGCGCGTCCCAGGCCCCCACGGCGAACATGCACCGATCCGGCCCGGCCAGCGGCGCGCCGGTGTGAAAGGCCAGCCAGCTGCGCACAGCGTCGCAATCGGCGTCTCCGGCCAGATGGATGGGCGTGTCCGCGTCGCACAGGGTCAACAGCACCGCGCCGGCGGCGTTGGACAGGGGCGCGGGCGCTTCGGCGCCGCGGACATCCTGGCGCGTGCCGGGGCGGGCCATCGCCTCCATCACGCTGCGAAAGGCATGGGCGGACTGGATCGCCGGGTTGGAAAACCCGCCCGAAAGGGTTGCGGCCTGCATCAGTCTTCTCCCCGCGCCATGGTAAAGAAATCAACCTTTGTGGCGGCGGCCTTGGCGGCGCGCGCGGCCTTTGCCTCGGTCATCTCGGCCTGCAACGGCGCCAGCACAGCGGCGCGCAGCGCGTCGGCGGCATCGGTCTGCATCAGCGCATCGATCAGCGCTGCCGCCTCGGCATCGGCTTTGCGGCGGCCCTGGATATAGGCATGTCCGACCGGGCCGCCCTCAAGCGTCAGGGCGCAGCGTGTCACCGTCATTTCGCCCAGATTGAACGGCGCCCCGGTGCCGCCCATCCGGCCGCGCACCATGGTGCTGCCAATCTCTGGCGCGCGCAGCCATCTGTGGGGCGGGCGCGTCATATGCGCGTCCAGCAAGGCCGCAACCCGGCCTTCGGGGGCCTTGGCCAGCAGGCTCATCCAGGTCTTGCGCGGTTCGTTTTCGTCGAAAGCGTCTTTCATCTCGACAACTTTTCCAATTCCTATACAACTATACACATCTTAACAGATTCCCCGCCCGGGGACAGCGGAGTTTCGTGAAAATTGCATGACAGACATGTAAAAACCCCGATCTGGAAGGCGATTGCCGACGCCCTGCGCAGCGATCTGGCCGAGGGGCGCTATGCGCCCGGGGACAAGTTGCCGACCGAGGCCGCGCTGGCGGAGCGGTTTGGCGTCAACCGCCATACGGTGCGCCATGGTCTGTCGGCTTTGGCCACCGAGGGGCTGATCCGCACGCGGCGCGGGGCCGGGGCCTTTGTTGCGGCGACGCCCACCGATTATCCGATCGGCGCGCGGGTCCGGTTCCACGAGAACCTGATCGCTGCCGGCCGCATTCCCGAAAAGCGCATCCTGCATGTCGAAGAGCGTGCCGCGACCGATGGCGAGGCTGTGGCGCTGGAGATCCAGCCGGGGGAGCAGGTCTGCGCCTATCACGGCCTGTCGCTGGCCGATGCGCAGCCGATTGCCCTGTTTGAAAGCCTGTTTCCCCTGTCGCGCCTTGCAGGGATCACCGGCGCCCTGGCAGAGACCAGCAGCGTGACAGAGGCGCTGCAGGCCGTGGGCGTGTCGGATTACACCCGCGCCTCCACCCGGCTGACGGCGGTGCGGGCGACCGCCACGCTCGCCCTGCATCTGCAATTGTCCGAGGGCGATCCGCTGTTGCGCTCCACCGGCGTCAATGTCGACGAGGCGGGCCAGCCGGTCGAATATGGCCGCACCTGGTTCGCCGGGGACCGGGTGACGCTGACCCTTGAAAACGAAACGCCCCCAACCCGGCAGGGTTGAGGGCGCCAGTGTCAGGACGGGCGATCCGACTTAGTCGAGGCCCATGCAGTTCGCATAATAGGTCACCGTGGCGGGCCAGTCCGAGAAGATGCCCACAACGCCCACATCCTGGGCCAGCGCGTCGATGTATTCGTACATCACGCCATCACTGTCGGTCACATCGGAGATCGACTGATAGTACCAGCCGCCGCCAGTCACCAGCGGACCGGACCGCTCGATGGTCCAGGTGATGATCTCCAGCCCCGCGGCCTTCGCCTGCTTGGCCAGTTCGGACGGCACGATCTCGTCGCCCTCCAGCGTGACCAGCATCCAGGTGGGCGGCGCGATGTAGTTCACGCCCATGGATTTCAGCTCTTCCATCGTGTTGGGCCAGGTCGTCGGATCCATCGGCGAATAGCCATCCAGGTTGTACTCGTCCATCAGATAGACGGCCTGCGCGCCGAACGCGGGCTCTGCCTTGATCCAGTACAGCACGTCGTCCAGATTGAACGACTGCAACCAGACGTCAGAGGCCGGGATGCCCGCCGCCTTGTACTCGTCGACCAGCTCTTGCGCGTAATCTTCCTGGGTGAAGCCATTGAACGGCATCTCGACCGACGGCGACTTCAGCTCGGGCGTAAATTTCGCCCCCAGCGCCTTGAAGAGCTCGATGGATTCCGCATGGGTCATCAGGGTAGCGGGCTCGACCGAGTACAGGTCGGTGCGCCAGCCGGCGGTGCCGCCCAGGTAGGCCTCGACACTGGTGGCGGAGCGGTCGGCGGCGTCCATCTTGGGCGTCAGCGTGCGGTATTCTGCCAGCGTGATCTCCGAGGTGCGGCACTCTGCCGTGGCGTTCGCATCGCCCGCGGCCGGGGCGAACGGCGTAACGCAGGTCGAGGCGAGCGGGGTGGCCAGGATGTTCGTCGTGGTGTGCAAGTCGTTCTGAGCGTGACGGCAGACCAGTTCGAGGTCCTTGGTGAAGGTTACGTCGCATTCCAGAATGCCGGCGCCCATCCGCGCGGCGGCCATGTTGGATTCCACCGTATGCTCGGGGAATTGCAGCGGCGCGCCCCGGTGGCCGATGGAAAACAGCGATTGAGAGCTGTCTTGTCCGGCGCAGGACAGCAGCTTGTCTTTCAGCGGGCTGCTTTCCATGCGGTCGATCAGATAGAACGGGCGCGGGCCGTATTCCACGCGCTCGACGGATTGTGCGAAGGCTGGCGCGGCGGCCACGGTAACAGTCGCAAGGGCAATGATGCGCAACATGAGGGTCCCCAGTTTTGGTTTTGCAGGAGGGATCTCGCAGCGCCTTGTAACTGGCACATATCGCGCGGGTTACACTTTTGTGACCGCCGCCCCCCCCGTGCGGGCGTCCGATGGCAGCGCGGTCCTTGGCCAGCCAAGCCCGGCCTTGCACCTGTCCAAAGGCGACCCGCCACGGCGCCCGCCCGCGTTGCGGTGGATGAATCAGGCCGGCCGGTCACACATGGCCGCACCTGAGACGCCTCGGATCGGGTGACGCTGACGTCCAGGCCGTGACGCGGCCATGGTCGGCAGTGCGGGACAAGATGAGCATTCGCATCTCAGCGTCCAATCGCCGCCGTACCAACCTCACGCAACTCCAGCCAGCACCTATTGCCCTTCACTCCATTTTCGCGGTGACTGCCCGTACATGCGTTTGAATTCTCGGCTGAACTGCGATGCGCTGACATATCCGACGTCTATCGCGGCCTCGTTCACGGTCATGCCACCGGCAATCTTCATCGCGGCGTTGTTGAGACGCATCGACTTCACGAACTGGATCGGGGCCATCGTTGTGACCTGCTTGAACTTGCGATGAAAGGCGGCGCGGCTCATGCCTGCGCGGGTCGCCAGGTCATCAATCGAAATCGGCGCGTCCAGATGGGCCGACACATGCGCGATAGACCGCGCAATGGCATTGCCAGCACCGAAAGCCTGCCGCGCAAAGAGGCCCGCCTCGCCTTTCAGGATCGCATAGCACAACTCGCGCAGCCGTGCCGTCCCAAGGACAGCCATGTCCGTCGGACTGGCGCCAAGCTGCAACAGCCGCAGGAGCGCATCGGTGAAGGTCGCATCCCACCCGGCCAACCTGATCCCCGGCTCGCGCAAACCGCCTTTGACCGACGGCAGGACACCTCCGGCATTCTCCATCTCAAGCGCCAGCTCTGTCATCACCCGCAAGTCCAGTGAGATGAAGACGCCATAGAGAGGGGTCTCGGCGGATGCCGAAGGCGTCCCGGCCTTTACCGGCATCGACATCGGGCAGCACAGGTATTGGTTATCGTCATAGACATATCTGTGACCGTCCAGGATAGCCTCCTTGGCCCCGCTCACAATGGCCACGATGCAGGGTTCATACACCACCGGAACGCAAGGGATTGCCTGGGTCGCCCGGAACAAGCACACGCCCTCTATGCCGGTTTCCGTCAGACCGTCTTGATCGGTGCGGTCTACGATAAGCTCTTTGATTTGTTCTTTGCTCATGTCTTCAACCTAAAACACCAAAATCCGCTGCTGCAACCCAACTGATACAATCAGGCAAGTATCTGCGACTATACTGCCTATCGCCTCATGTCGGTGAGAGTTATCCAGAGCTTCAAGATCAAGCGTGGACTGTGCGGCGGCTGACCCGTCGGGAAGAGCAACAAAATGGCAGATACGACTTTCGGACCCAAAGGCTGGACGCCGGAACGCCTCGGCCCCCTTGCGGGCAAAACCTATGTCATCACAGGCGGCAACGCCGGTGCCGGATTTCAAGCCTCCCGCATCTTTCTGTCGAAAGGGGCAAAGGTCGTGATGCTGAACCGCAGCGCCGAGAAATCGACCGCCGCAGTCGGCGCGCTTAAACAGGAGTTTGGTGCGAACGCTGATGTGAGCTTTGTGCGCATGGACCTGTCCGACCTGGCAAGCGTGCGCGCTGCGGCAGACGAGGTGCTGAAAACCGTTCCCCGGATCGACGCGCTGATCTGCAACGCGGCCATCGCGCAGGTGCCGACACAGAAGCTGACCGTGGACGGCTTCGAAAGCCAGCTCGGCACCAACCACTACGGTCATTTCCTGCTGTGTGGGATGCTGTTCGACCGCATCAAGGAAAGTATAGGCCGGATCGTTGTTGTCGCCAGCCTTGGCTACAACATGGGGATCAAGACCATACAGTTCGACGACATGAACTGGGACAAGAACTACAGCGCCAACCCGGTCTACAGCCAGAGCAAGCTGGCTCAAATGATGTTCGCCTACGAGTTGCAGGATCGCCTGAAAGGAACGGGTAAGGACGTGCAGGTTTACGTCTGCCATCCCGGTGCTTCCGCAACTTCGTTGATCAGCACCAGCGGGGGGCTTTTGACTAGGATGACGTGGTGGCTGATGAGCAAAACGCCGATGGTACAATCGGCGGAAAGAGGGGCTTATCCGGAAGTCATGTGTGCGACCGAGGACCGGCTGGAACAGCGCGCGCTCTATGGTCCGACCGGGCTGATGCAAACCGGGGGGCCAGTTGGCAAAGGCACGCTGAATCCCCACGCATACGACAAGGCGGTCATGGAAAGGCTGTGGGGTGTGTCAGAAGATGCGACCGGCTTTGACTGGCATGTTTGACCGTCTGCCGGCAAGCCATGGTCTATCGCAACTCGTCGGAGCAGACATTCCTGCAATGCGCAGTATCGGCGCCCCTGCGCGAAGGAGTCATTTGCCAGGCTATGGCAAAGCGGGCTCGGCCTAGCCTCCGTAGCGTTCCAGGAACGCCTCGGCCGGAAGCGCGCGGAAATCCTCCAGCGCCTGGCGCAGCGCCTCATGGGGCCAGTCCCACCAGGCCAGCGCGATCAGGCGGTCCGCGATCTGGGGTGGCTGGCGCGGGCGCAGGGGC
>CAYGRI010000272.1:0-7375 GCA_964352155.1 uncultured Maritimibacter sp.
CGCCCACCCCCGCCCGCCGGAAGGCGCCGGCGGAGGGGGCTGTCGTTGCGGACCGTAGTTTCATGTCGGGCCGAGGGGGCCTGTGCTGTGCGAGTTGCTGTGCGAGCCCCGCCTCGGTTTGCCATGTGATGGCGCGTAGCCCACCGGGCGCGCCACGGTGTGGGCCAGAGTCATAGTCAGCGTCCGGGCCGGCTTTCGGGGCGGCTCAGGCGCGGGCGAACCGGTCTTGCCAGGTGGGGAAGGGATCGTTGGGCGCCGATCTGGCCAGGTAGATGCCGCGGGCGAAGGCGCGGGACAGGCAGGTGGCCGCCGCGTGGCCCAGCAGGAGCGTGTCGAGGCCGGGGTCTTCGAGCGGGCGGCGTCCGGTTGAGGCGGCGAAGATCAGATCTCCGTCAAAGGGGGTGTGGCTGGGGACGACCGCGCGGGCGATCCCGTCATGGGCGGCGATGGCCATGCGTTTCGCCTGGGCCTTGGTCAGGGTCGCGTCCGTTGCCACGACCGCGATGGCGGTGTTGCCTTCGGGGTTGACCTTGGTTCGCGTCAGGCCCTTGGAATCGTGGGTTCCGCCCAGGCCCAGCCCGCCGAATTCGCCGTCGATCTCGAACGGCGACGCCCAGAAATACGGGCCATCGCCGACGACCGGAGATCCCAGCGGGTTGGCCGCCACCAGCGCGCCTACCGTTGTGCCATTGTCCAGCACGATGGAGGCCGATCCGAGGCCGCCCTTCAGCCCCATGCAGGTGCCGCCGGTTCCGGCGCCTTCGGTGCCGAGCTCGAACATGTCCCCGGCGGCGGAAAGCGCCTGGCGCCCGAGCTCGGGGTAGGGGTTTGCCGCCCAGCCTTTGTCGCCGCCGTTCATCAGGTCGATCAGGATCGCGGCGGGGACGATCGGAACGACGCTCCCTCGGACGGGATATCCGCGCCCCGCCGCATGCAGCGCATTTGCGACGCCCGATGCGGCGTCGAGACCCAGGGCGGAGCCTCCGGACAGAACCAGCGCATCGACTTGTTCCACCACGTTTTCCGGCGCCAGCAGGTCGGTCTCGCGCGTGCCGGGGGCGCCGCCCATGACATGAACCGCGGCGGTGAACCGGTCTGCCGAGGTGACAACGGTCACCCCGGTCTTGATCCGGTCGTCGCGGGCATTGCCGACCAGAAGGCCGGGCACATCGGTGATCAGGTTGCGCGGCCCGGGGATCATCGGTGCAGGACCCGGGCTGCGGCGCAGACGGTCACGTGCCACCTGGGCATCAGATGCAGCGTCCGCCGTCGACTTCCATCGCGGCGCCGGTGACCATGCTCGCCTCGTCCGAGCACATGTAGCAGGCGGCGTTGCCCATATCCTCGGGGGTGGAAAACCGGCCCAGCGGGATCGTCGCCAGGAACTTGGCGCGGCGGTCCGGCGTGTCCTCGCCCATGAAGCTGGCCAGCAGCGGTGTTTCCCCCGCGACGGGGCACAGGGCGTTCACCCGGACGCCAAAGGGGGCGAGTTCCACCGCCATCGTCTTGGTCGCCGTGATCATCCAGCCCTTGGACGCATTGTACCAGTTGAGGTTCGGGCGCGGCGACAGGCCCGCGGTGGAGGCGATGTTCAGGATCGCGCCGGTCTTGCGGGTTTTCATGTGGCCCACCAGGGCCCTTGCGGTGAGATAGACCGATTTCGCATTCACCGCGAAGACCCGGTCGAACTGATCCTCGGGCAGTTCCTCCAGCGGCATCGGCAGATGGGTGATGCCCGCGTTGTTCACCAGGATGTCCAGCGCGCCGAAGGTGTCGAGCGCGGCATTGGCCATCGCACCGACGCTGGCGGCATCCGCCACGTCGACGGTCTGGGCGATTCCGCCAATCTGAGCCGCGACGGCCTGGGCGGCCTCTGTCGCAATATCGGCCACCATGACCCGCGCGCCCTCGGCGGCGAACTTCCGGGCGATCCCGGCGCCGAAGCCGCTGCCGGCGCCTGTCACGATTGCTGTCTTGCCATCCAGTCGCATCGAATGTCCTCCTGCTTTCAGCATCTTGGCGCGGTGCAGGGCGATTGCCAAGGCGCCACCCTCTCGAAAACGGCGCAAAAAGCGGCAAGCCCCGCGCCACCCTCCGAAAGCGGCGGGCTGGGCCGGGGTGGGCGCTGCGGTTTGTGGAGGGTTTTCCTTACCCCGCGCGCGAAACCGGATGACGATCGGCTGAAAACCCGGTATTGCTGCGCCCATAGCAGTCAATCATGACCTTTTGACGGGGAATGCGATGAGCGATTTCGATGCCCAGGTGCGTGCAAGCCAAGCCCAGGTGGCCGAGGCACAGGCCAAGATCTCCGAATTGACGTCTCGGGTCGAAGCGATCGGCGCAAAGGCCAAGGCGGGCGAGGAAATCGCCATCGATATCGAGAATGCGACGCTGGACGATGTCCATATGCATACGGATGTCATGAATGCCAATATCGCCGAGCTGATCATGGGGCTCGACGATGTGACCGCCGCCTTCTCGAAGGATTTCGACGAGATGCGCACCAAGACGGGCTGGGAAAGCTTCGTCGGCATTTTTTCGCCCGGGAAGTCGGACTCGATGCGGCAGGAACGGATGCGCACCGCCAATATCGACGACAAGCTGCAGGATCTGATCGGCAAATCCGACATCATCGTGAAGCTTCTGGAAAACCAGCTGTCGGTGCTGAATACCCAGAAGGATTCGGTGGAAAAGAACCTGGTCGAGACGCTGGACGACCGCGAACTGACCGTGAGCGAGCTGGAGGCGCTGCGCGCCGATATTCTTGCGATGGATCCGGCGATCATCGAGATGGAGAACAAGATCAGCGTCGAACAGGACGCGGCCAAGCGGACCAAGCTGGAAAGCGAACTGGCGGCGCTGAATGCCAAGTACAACGAGATGGTGCAGCAGGAACAGGTCAAGCTGTCGAAAAGCCAGACGCTGGAACGCTACATCGAAAAGGGCAAGACCTGGGTCGATAGCCTGCAGAACCAGGCGGCGACGCAGATGGTGCTGATCAACAAGCTACAGACGGACACCAAGCAGCGGGTTGTGCTGTATGACGCCCTGTCGAAGTCGCTGAAGACGGCGCAGCAGCAGGACGTGGCGCATCGGATCAACGAGATCGGGGTGCAGACCGACAAGGAAGCCCAGGCAGCGATGGCCGCCATCGGCACCGCTACCAACCAGCGCATGGCCGACATGATGGAAAGCCACGAGGATCACATGGTTTTTGCCCGCAAGGTGCTGGAACAGAAGGCGAAGGCAGATGAACGCTTTGCGCGCCGGTTCTCTGCCATTGTCGAGAAGCATGACAAGAACCTGTATGGTGAGTGATGCCAGCAGTCTGGCACAAGCTGCGAAGGGACTTTAAGTGGGCTTTGGTCGTGGCGGTGGCAGGCGCGGTCGCGGGGGTGATCTGCGCGCTTGCGGCGGGCGTCGGCTCGGCGGAGTTGGCCGGTTCGGGGATGTTCGGAGCGGACGTGTTCGGTTCGGGGGTGTTCGGGGTGGCGTTGGCGGGCGGCATCTTGGCCTTTGCTGTGGTCGGCGCGACTACGATATCCCCGGAGTCGTGACAGCGGCGCCGAAGCCGCGCGCCGGGGGGGTGGCGTGGCCGGTGCAGACCGAGACAGGTGTGAAGGCAAGTCAATGACGGACCGTGTGACAGGGGCCGATTTGAGCGTCGACCACGTCGGCCTGACCGACATGTTCGCGGCCCGGCGCTATTTCAACAAGTTCGAGACGATCACCGGGCATATGCCCCGGGTCGCGGCGGTGATGGAGCGTGAGGGCACGCTGTCGAAGCTCGACGCACGGGTGCTTGGCGGCTATATCCAGCGGCTGGCGCGGACATTTGACACGCTCAGCCTGAAATATCTTATGACAGGGCGGGATACCGGCACGTTCTTTGGGTCCATTGCGATCGATCGCAGCGAATCCGGCTTTCCGGTGTTTCGCGAATTGCTGACGATGGCGAATGACGCGCAGCAGGCGGGGCGGCATCTGGCCGGGTCCCGCTCTGTCGCGCAGCTGAAGGATGACATGATCCGGCAGATCGTTGGCGATCTCGCGATCCCCACCAAGCTGCAATTCGCCCTGTCGCAGCGGCTGTATTACGAGGCGCTGGAGACCAGCGATCTGTTCTGGGCGCAGAACGATCCGCAGGCCCAGTGGATAGGCGATCTGGGGCCGAACCGGCGCAGCTATCTGGTGCATTGGGCGGTCTATGACAGCCAGGTGAACCTGCCGACGATCTATCTGATGGAACTGGAGGATTCGGGCCATCGGGGCCTGCCGGTGGACGACCGGCGCTGGCCCGAGGCGCAGGCGCATCTGATGGCGCAGTCGCTGGCCGGGCTGAAGCTTTTGACGATTGCACAGGGGTTCGACCGGGATTTCGACGATCTGCATCCGAAGCGGCTGCGGCGGATCCATGTGGGGCCGATGTATTCTTCGGCCTACACCTTGCAGACCGGGCCGATCCACGAGGTGCTGGACGAGGCGCGCTCGCCCACGGGGCAGGACTGGGCGCTGGCCTGGACCACCGAGCGGCTGGAAAGCGAGCGTTCGGAGATGGAGAAATCCGGGTGGTTCGGCCGGGTGGAACGCGAGATCTTTGCGTTGGATCCGTTCGCGGGGCGGGGCGTGGATACGGGGGCCACGGCAACCGAGCGGACCATCATCATGCCGATGCGCCCGTTCCAGGTACTGGCCGAAAAGAACCCGCCGGGGTTCCGCGAGGTGCGCAAGTTCGTCGTCTCGCCCTCGGGCCAGGTGGTGAGCTACCGGTGAGCCGGTCGCTGCTACATTGTGCGCCTGCGGCGCGCGCCTTTGCGTTTGCGCCGCCTCCGGCGTCGCGGCGGGCGAGGGGTTTCACCCCTCGCGCTCCCCGGTCTGATTGCAACGGAATGAAGCAGGGTTTGACATGAGTGTTTCTGGCGACCAGATGGAACTGCGCGAAGACGATATCGTTGCGCATTATGCGGCGGCCGTGGCGATGCTGGAGGGGTTCGACCATTCCCCCCGGATCGCGAAGGGGGCCGAGGCGCCGAAGGTCGAACGCTCTGCCGGGTTGGGCACGCGGCGGCGGTTCCGGTCGACCACGCCGGGGCTGGTGACGCGGTCCACCGCGCGGCCCGACGGGGTGCGGCTGCTGGACCGGATCGAGGAGTCGGACGGCGGCGATGCGCTGGTGTCGCCGGTTCAGGCGACCGTGATGCAAAGCCTGCGGCGCGGGATCGCGATTGCGCTGGCCATCGGCGATGCGTTTTCCGAGGCGACGGGGCTGACTGAGCTGAAGAAGGAGAACCTGCAGGGTCGCCTCGCGCAGGACAAGTCGGCGGCCTTCGCGGAATTGCTGTCGGCAGAGGCTTTGGCGGTGATGTTCACCTTTGCCAATGCCACGGCCTATCTGCTGGCGTCGTCGTCCAGCGAGGTGACGGTGGAGCTGGGCGGAATCGACGAGATCGTGACCGACAATGCCCAGCTCGCCTTGCACGGCATCCTCTGGGAACTGGATCAGGACCTGGAGCGCTACGCCGACAGCGAGGCAAAGTTGGTCGCGGTGGTGCAGGCCTTTTCCGAGACGCTGATGGAGAAGATCGCGCTGCGGGCGCAATCGGCGCCGCGGCTGGAGGCGTTCGCGGGGGCGGCCTGGCGTGTCGAGGCGGACGATTTCACCATCCAGGGCTTTTCTCCGGCGCATAAGGCGCGGGGCACCACGCTGACCATGCAGTTCAAGCAGCCCAATGAGGTCGTGGGCAACCATATCGCCAAATATCAGGCGATGAAGCTGGCCAAGATGCTGATGGCCTATGATTTCGACCGCAAGCTGAACCCTTTTGCCGAGATGGGCGGGTTCATCTTTACTTTCATGGGAGATGGTGCGCCGGGCACGGGCAAGACCACGCTGATCCAGATGATGGCGGGGATGATCAGCGGCTATTGCGAGGTTGCGGGCTATCCGTTCCGCTATCAGAACTTCGGGATCGACAATATCGACAGCTATCAGGGAAAGTCCGGGCAGAACGCTCAGTCCTTTATCGACAATGTGCTGGACCCCAATGTGATCGGCTTCGGAACGGTGGATGACATCGACCAGATCGCGGGCAAGCGGGGCGACCGGCAGTCGAGCGCGGGCCAGCAGGAGGTGACGGCAGTTCTGATGGCGGCCTTTGCGGGAGCCAATACCGTTGTCCGGGGGAATTGCACCTTTGGCATGTTCTCGAACTACCCCGAAAACGTCGACGATGCGCTGCGCCAGCGGGCCGGGGCGCGGTTCCTGGTGGACGGGCCCAAGACGCGGGACGACTATATCGACATTCTGGCCCTGCTGATGGGAAAGCGGCACGACATCCCGCTGGGCGAGCATGAGCTATATGCCGCGCAAGAGATCGAGAAAGCCGTCGCGCGGTCCTTTGATCTGCATTCGCGGCCGCAGGAAGATGGGCTGATCAAGGTCTGGGAAAAGGTCGAGGGCAAGATCGGCCGGCTCGATACCATCGCCAAAATGGGTACTTACCTCAAGGCGATCCAGGAGGCGGACCCACGCTTTACCGGGCGGGCGATCAAGAACATCACCGATGCGGTGAAGGTCCGGGCGATGGATTTTGAACTGCCCGATGAATGGATGGAAAACCCAGACCTGTTCCTGTTCAAGCCCTATGACGAGAAGATGGGCATGATCTCTGACATGCGGCAGCCGATCACAGTGGATATGGTGATCCAAGAGATCAACCGCTACGCCGACAGCGAATTCCGCTATGCCGACAAGTCCGACGAGGCGGCGATCGACGGCCTGGTCCGCGATTTCGGCCGCCAGGAGGAGGCCAAGCGCCGCTATCTGGAGAGCCGCGAATGATTGGGACCGTCGTTCTGGTCGCCGGGTTTCTGGTGGTCGTCTCGACCATCTGCGGGATCCTGTCGACCTTCATCGCCCATGGCTATCTGTGGGAAAGGATCCACCCGGCCTATGCGCACGGGCTGTCGGGGGTGGCCGGCGGGGCGATCTGCGCGGGCATGGTCTTTGGCCTGTTCTGGGCGCTGAACCCGGATCCGCCGGAAAAGGACGCGCCGCCCACGGTGGGGGCCACGGCGACGATGACCGGCTTTTCGGCGCTGATCTGGCTGCCGATCTATCTGTACAGCTTCAATGCCGTGACGCGGCGGCACCGGCGCCGGTCGGATCCTCAAAGCGAAACGTGACCCGGCCGGACCATATATCGCTGTGGAATACCGGGCTGCCGCTGGCCCTGCTGGTCGTCCTGGCGGTGCTGGTGCCGTTGCTGCTGGTCCCGGGGTCCACGCGCCGCCAATGGGAGGTGGCGGTGGGCATCTGGGCCTCGGCCGGGCTGCTGTTGCTGGCGGGCGCGGCGGTGTTTGCGGGCCTGTATGC
>CAYGRI010000273.1:0-7348 GCA_964352155.1 uncultured Maritimibacter sp.
CCGAATGCGGGTGAATGTCGGCGAATGCAGGGTGGGGAATTTCGGGAAATCAAAGCCTTGTCGGATAAGCCATTGTTTTCCATAAGATATTGGATTCATTTAGTTATAGGCTCATAACCTGAAGGTCGTAGGTTCAAATCCTACCCCCGCAACCAAAATACTTCAATAATACAAACGCTTGGTCGATGGTATGCAAATACCACCGACCTTTTGCGCGTTTACATCAACGCCACATCAACACCGGACCAGAAAAACGGCATTCGACCGCACTCGCGGGCATTCGCAGACATTTGACGGCATCAATCTTTGCTCGGGGATCGCTTGCCGGTCCATGTCCTGTGCATGACGCGCCTGCCCAGTCGACGCATTTCTTGCGACTGCGGTTGCATTTCCCGTTGGAATCCTAAGCCACGTCGGTGCATCAAGCAATTGCCGATGAGCTTGGGTAGGGGACGATGGCTGATCTCGCAATGGATCTTCGCAGGCTGATCGAGGCCGGGGCAGTCCGCCGGGGCGTGGAATATCAGGCACGCGGGCACGTCGTTTCGGCCGACGCGGATCCAAACGGTGCGGCGGTATCCGGGATCGTCGCCGGCAGCGGGGGGCGGGCCTACCATCAGGATATTGCCGTTGAGTGGGCAGTGAACGGGCGGCTCGCCGAGGTCAACGGAAGCTGCACCTGCCCGGTGGGCTGGAACTGCAAACATGTGGTCGCGGTGCTTGTGTCGCTAGGGCGCCAACTCCGCTCTCGTACAGATGCTCTCCCGGTGGGCAGGCAGGTCCATGACGGGCTTTCCTGGGAATTGCAGCAATGGCTCGAGCGTATGGCCGCCATGCCGCCCGAGGATACCGAAGGCGAGGACTATCCTGCCAACGTCAAGGATCGGATCGCCTATGTCATCGTGCGCGACTTCGCCGGTCCACCCCGGGTGGAGGTTCTAAAAACCCGCCTTTTGGCGTCTGGCGACCTGAGCGCGCGCGCGACGTCATATGCCGCCGGAAATGCGCGCCAATATGGAGCCGCAAAGTTCCTGCGCCCGTCTGATCTGCAGATTCTGCCGATGTTGAGCAACAATCCGCACTACGGCGTTGGTGGAGGTGGCTATAGGCTGCCTGACGGCCGGGGCGGCCAGTGGCTGATGTCCGAGATTGTCCGGACCGGGCGAGCGCGGCTTGGCGCAGTCGACGGCCTTTCTCTCTCGGACGGCCCGCCGCAGCACGCTGAATTTGCCTGGGTCACCACGCCGTCGGGTCAGCAGGTCATACGCGCCATGACCGGGGATGGGGCGCATTTGACACCGCTCGCCTTCGCACCGCCCTGGTACGTGGACATGGCGACTGGCGCTTGCGGCCTGCTGGAAACCGGCATGGCGCCGGTCCGCGCCGCAGCTCTGGCCTCGGCTCCGCCGGTGGATCCAAAGGTGGCGCATCAGGTCGCGGGACGGCTCGGCGCGCTGCTGGGCGCGCCGGTCCCGATGCCTGTGCAGCCCCGGCGCGAGGAGATCCGCAGTGTCCCGCCGCAGCCCGTGCTGCGGCTGATGGCCTTGGCGTCCTACAGCAATCTGGTCGGGGGGCGGCGCCGACAGCAATTCGGGTATGAACGGCCAGTTCAGACGCTTCCGGCGGTCTGCCCGTCCTTCGATTATGGGGGGCTTCGCTGTGTTCCGGCACCGGATACGGGCCGGGTTGCGCCCCTTGAGCAGGTCGAGCCCGGACTGGTGCGTCTGGTACATCGTGATATGGCGGTTGAGCGGACGGCGCTGGACGATCTCGAGGCTTTCGCTGACGGCTACGGATTCGTGCAAATTGGCGAGATTGATCGCACCATCGACCATCCGGAAAGGTTAGACGATGTCATGGTATTGCCACCCGTCGAAGGCGTTGACCGGACGGTTCCTGCTGGCAATCTTCTCGAGCGGCATATGGACGATGCGTTGGCCTTCATGGCCGAAGTGGTGCCCGAACTGGCAGCGCGCGGCTGGCTGATCGAGACGGACAAGAGCTGGCCGATCGCGTTCGCGCCAGGCCCGGCAGCCCTGTCCGGCGGGTTCGAGTCGACGAAGATCGATTGGTTCCAGCTCAAGCTCAAGGTCACGGTTGGCGAGATCGAGACCGACCTGGCGCCGCTCCTGACCGAGATCGTGCTGTCGCTGGCGCCAGAGATCCTGGCTGCGGCTGACCTTGAAGAACGACTGTCGGGTATCTGCTTCTATCCCACGCTGCCCGATGGCCGGCGCTTCGCGCTGGACGGTCGCGCGGTCGCGCCGCTCATCAAGGCGTTCCAGGAACTGACCGGACTGGCCGGTGAGTTGCACCTCGCCGAGGCGGGGACGGCCTGGCGTCTGGCCGAGGCGCTGGAAGGATCGGGGATCCCGTTTGCCGGGCGCGAGGCGCTCGAGGATCTGGTTCGGCGGCTCCGCGCCCTGACCGATCCTGCCACCGTGCCGGTGCCGGCGGGCGTGGAGGCCGAATTGCGCCCCTACCAGCGTCAGGGCGTGGGCTGGCTCATGGCACTGGCCGATGCGGGGTTCGGCGGTATCCTGGCCGACGACATGGGGCTTGGCAAGACACTGCAGGCGCTGGCGCTTCTGGTCAGCCGCCATGGTGGCCCCGGCGGCGCCGGAAGGCCAAGCCTTGTCGTGATGCCGACCAGCCTGGTGACCACATGGCTGCGCGAGGCCGAACGTTTTGCCCCGACGCTGCGGGTCCTCGTGCTGCACGGCCCGGACCGCGCCAGGCAGTTCGGCGACATCCCCGACCATGACGTTGTCCTGACCACCTATCCGCTGCTGCACCGCGATCACGAGGTGCTGTTCGCGCAGGCCTGGGACGTCGCCATCCTCGACGAGGCGCAGGCCGTCAAGAACCCGGCCTCGGCGGTGGCGAAACACATCCGCAAGCTTGACGCGCGCCTGCGCATTGCCCTGACCGGCACGCCGATGGAGAATAACCTCGAGGAACTGTGGGCGCTCTTCGACTGGGTCAACCCGGGTCTTCTGGGCACGCGCAGCGCATTCCGCGAGGTCTTCCGCAATCCGATCGAGAACGACGGCGATACCGCCGCAAATGCCCGGCTGGTCGCGCGGACACGGCCGTTCCTGCTCAGGCGGACCAAGGAAGCGGTGGCCGCGGATCTGCCGCCGCGCACCGAGATCGTCGAGAGCATGCCGCTGGGGGCCGCCCAAAGCGCGCTCTACGAGACGATTCGTGTCGCCATGAATGCCCGGGTGCGCGACGCCCTCAACGCCCGGGGTTTGGCGGCAAGTCGGATCACCGTGCTCGACGCGCTACTGAAAATGCGCCAGGCCGCCTGCGACCCGGCGCTCGTCAAGGTGCCGGCGGCCCAAAAGGTAAGGGTCAGCGCCAAACGGGAACGCCTGATGGAGATGCTCGAGCCGCTGGTCGCCGAAGGGCGAAAGGTGCTGGTGTTCTCGCAGTTTGTCGAGATGTTGAAGCTGATCGAGGCCGACATCACCGCCCGCGGATGGAAATACACGATGCTGACAGGGCGGACCCGCAAGCGCGCCGAGGCAATTGACAGGTTCCAGAGCGGCGCGGTCGATCTTTTCCTGATCAGCCTCAAGGCCGGGGGCACCGGGTTGACCTTGACGGCGGCTGACACCGTAATCCTCTACGACCCCTGGTGGAACCCCGCGACCGAGCGCCAAGCGATGGACCGCGCTCACCGCATCGGCCAGACGAAGCCTGTCTTCGTCTACCGCCTGATCGCCGAGGGCACAGTCGAAGGGGCGATCCAGGATCTTCAGAAACGGAAACAGGCCTTGGCCGACGCTTTGTTCGACGAGGGGCAGTCCGACCAGTTCGAGATGTCGGCCGATGAACTCATTGCGCTGTTCGAGCGTGCCGGGTGACAGGATTGTGCGACCGGCATGAATTCAATTTGAAAATGAGGCTGTCGTCGGGGGCGGGAATTCGACCCAGAAGCTCTATTTGTTGATCCGAAACAAATGGGTTGATTGCCCTGCTATCGAAACAACAACACCCCGCACCAAGGAAGCAAGAGGGCGAAAGCCGCTACGCGCTTCTGAAAGTTCGGGCGTAGGCTCGGAGTCAGGAACCACGCCGCTGCTGTCTGAAATTGAGAAATAACTTGGGAACCCGTATAGATATTCATGTTTTGTTCGCCACGGCTCATAACCTGAAGGTCGCAGGTTCAAATCCTGCTCCCGCAACCAAAAACTTCGACTTAACAGTCGCTTAGAAGCCGCCCTAACGGGCCGCTTTTTGCGTTCAAACATTTCGGAAGCACTGCGGAAGCAAGAGGGCGCGCAAGACTGCGAATGTATGCGCAGTGGGAATCAGCGCGACCGGCCCAGCGCGGACCTTCGTTGATGGCGCAGAGAATGACCGGAGAGAGCCCACAGCTGAAGTGTCAAAATTGTGCTGCGCGGGCTCGCAGCACGAAGAATGCGGCAGGTGTATGATCATCCATGCAGCATGGCGGAGGGAAAACCGGCCATTCATGCGAAACTCAGCGAGACAATTTCGGCGAACTCACAGGTTGCGGGGCAAATCCGCCATCTCGTGTTTCTTGCAAGATGTCTGTTTTGGCGGCTACATTCAAATTGTGCATGCCACCCTGCTGTTGTGGGCGGCAGTGCGTCCTCATTCTTCCAGCGAGCTTTGCAAGAGCGCGAACACCGCCTCTATGTGTTGAGCGTCCCAGCCCGCGAACAACCTTTCGTCCAACTGCTTAAAAAGCGCGCGTGCTTCTGACATCATGCGTTCACCCTCATTTGTGAAGGAAATGATGCGCTGATTCCGGCGGATCGGATCAGCATCGCTTTTGAGCCACCCACAGGTTTCAAGCTCTTTGACGGTTTTATGAACGGCTTGGCGGGTGATACCCAGGTCACTTGCAATTTGCGAGGCGCTATTGGGGCCACAATCCAGCGCTCCGAGAAAGCTCAACTGGCTTTGTGTAAGGCCGGCATATCCTTGGCCATGCAATAGGCCGACCAACCATTTTTGGGCGCGCCGTTCAAAATCTGACGTCAAATGAACAAGCTTGAGAGACCGGCTGTCTGCCATTTCATAGGCAGGTGAATCGTCGCTTGTTGTAAACTTGGTTGACATGATGCATCCCGGTGTCTAATCGTAAACCAAGTTTACAACATGGAGCGGTCAGATGAACAGTCTCAAATTGGTCATGCGCCTGAACGCCATGAGTTGCGTATCGTTCGGGGTGCTGTGAGTTATGCCCGAAAGTTGGTGATGGGCTGAGGTAGGCGGCATATCATGGCGGTGCTTACGCGCCGTCAATTCTCGGAGAGAAAGGGATATGCCACCATGGTCAAATTTACCGTTGAACCGTTCGAACTGCCATCGGAATTTTCGCCGGATCCGCTGACCGAGGTGATCCAGGCTGGTGCGAAGGAACTGCTGCGAACGGCGGTTCAAGCCGAAGTGTCGGCGTTCATCGCCGAGCATGCGCATCTTCTTGATGCGGAAGGGCGCCAGCGTCTGGTGCGCCACGGATTTCTACCCGAGCGTGAGATGATGACGGGGATCGGGACAGTTCCTGTGCAGGTGCCGCGCGTACGCGATCGCGGCACCAACGCGGACGGCAGCAAGATCAAGTTCCGCTCGTCTCTGGTCCCGCCCTAACTGCGCAAAGCCAAGTCGGTCGAAGAGCTGCTGCCGTGGCTTTACCTCAAGGGGATCTCGACGGGCGACTTCAGCGAGGCGCTGGCGGCGCTTCTGGGGCCGGATTCCGAGGGCCTGTCGTCCTCGACCATCACCCGGCTGAAGGCGGCTTGGTGGGAGGAGTACGAGGCCTGGCGCAAGCGCGATCTGAGGGGCAAACGCTACGTCTACATCTGGGCGGACGGTGTCTACTTCACGCCACGCCTGGACGGCGATCGCCAATGTATGTTGGTCATTATCGGGGCCGACGAATACGGCCAGAAGGACGTGCTGGCGATCATGGACGGGTTCCGGGAGAACGCGGACAGCTGGCGCGACCTGCTGAAAGGGCTGAGGGCCCGTGGCCTGACCGTGCCGCCGGAACTGGCAACCGGCGATGGTGCGATCGGGTTCTGGACGGCCCTGCGCGATGTCTTTCCCGACACCCGGGAGCAGCGGTGCTGGGTCCACAAGACAGCGAACGTCCTGGGCGCCTTGCCCAAAGCCCTGCACGAAAAGGCCAAGGCCGATCTGCAGGACATCTGGATGGCCGAGACCAGGAAGGAGGCCAACGCGGCCTTCGATCTCTTCGTCGATACCTACGGCGTGAAATACGAGAAGGCCGTGGCCAAGCTGGTCAAGGACCGCGACGAACTTCTCGCCTTCTACGACTTCCCGGCTGAGCATTGGAAACACATCAGGACCACGAACCCGATCGAGAGCGTCTTCGCCACGGTCAGGAACCGTACCCGGAAAACCACGGGCTGCCTGAACCGCAAGACAGCCCTCGCCATGGTCTTCAGGCTGATGATGTCAGCCAAGAAAAAATGGCGAAAGATCAACGGGCCAAATCGTCTGCCTGAGGTCATTCAGGGGGTTGAGTTCAAAGACGGCATCAAGCAACTTCAAATCGCCGCCTGACCAAGGCCGTCACCAACTTTTGGGCATAGCTCGGTGCTGTTCCTTGTTATGCCTTCCGCTGTTGCGACGTTTCTGGGCCAAATTCCCCAAGCACTTATCATCATTCTCGGGATTGGTTTGATGGGGAACGGTGCACACCTTATCGGAGCTGCCCGCCGAACAGATGTCCGCGAGAGCGAAGTCATTTGGTTTTCACTGGGTGATTTCAGTTGGTGGCTCGCAACCCTTGCGTTGATCGTCACAGATCTTTGGATCACCACGTTTTGGGGCATGGTCATAGCTGCCAGTGTTGCAACGATTGTGGCTGGACTGGGTGTTGCACAGCTTTGGATGCTGGGCCGCCTTAGGCATGGAAATAGCAACAAGCAGCACATATGGGCATTTGCAAAGTCGTGGATGGCTCTTCCGCTTTGGGTCAAAGTCTGGTTGTTATTTCTAAACGCTGTTTTTCTTGCCGCATTCGCCTTTTTGCCGGACAGGGTCGCTGAAGTAACGCTGGTTGCATATGTTGCGACAGTTCCGCTTTTGGCAGGGCAAGTGGGATACGACGGTGGGCTGCGGCGTGTACTTTCACTGGCACATTTGGTGCCCTGGATCCCACTCTTGGCATGGCTGATGATTGCGCCAGACGGAACTGTCTATTCAACCCTGCTTACCTTTACCGTCGCGATTTGCTTGGCTTTTGACATCAATGATCTATGGCTTTTCACCAAGGGAGACCGCGCCGGGTGAATTCAGACGCGAGGTGCAACATCGTCGGCGGATTTGATATCCGCTTGTT
>CAYGRI010000274.1:0-7344 GCA_964352155.1 uncultured Maritimibacter sp.
TCTTTGCATAGCCCGTACAGCGGCACAGGACGCCGCCGAGGGCCTCCTCGACCTGCCCGCGGGATGGAGTGGGGGTCGTGTTCAGCAAGGCGGCGGCGGCCATCAGCATGCCGGGCGTGCAGATCCCGCATTGCGCGGCGCCGTGGCGCAGGAAGGCGTCCTGCAGGCGCCCGGTCTGCGCCGCGAGCCCTTCGACCGTCGTGACCTCGGCGCCATTGGCGCGGATCGCGGGGGTGAGGCAGGCGCACACGGGCGCGCCGTTCAGCAGCACGGTGCAGGCGCCGCAATCGCCCGCGTCGCAGCCGACCTTCGTCCCGAACAGCCGCAGATCCTCGCGCAACACATCCGACAGGCGGCGTCCGGGGGCGGCGGCATAAGGCGTGGGCAGACCGTTCACATGCATCGTCAGGGGACCGAAGGGGCGGTTCATGCGGCCTCCGTTTGCGGCTGGGTCAGCGTTAGCAGCGTGCGCCGCATCAGCTCTGTCGCAGCTTTCAGGCGATACGCGGCATCGGCGCGGATGTCGTCGATGGGCGAGAGATGCGGGGCGACAAGGTCTTGGGTGACCACGGCGGGCGCGTCCCTGGGGGCGACCCCGATCAAAGCCTGTTCCAGACGGGTCAGGCGCGGGGCGACCGGGCCGCAGGCGCCCACCGACAGGGCGGCATGGGTGATCAGGCCGTCGGTCACCTCTATCCGCGCCGCCGTCATGGCGATGGAGATGATCAGATATTTCCGCGCACCCAGCTTGAGGAAATGGCCTGCGCCGCGCCCGGCGGCCTGGGGGATGCGGATCGCGGTGACCAGCTCGTCCGGCTGCAACGCTGTCTGGCGGGGGCCGGTCAGGAAGCCGGCCAGCGGCAAGGTGCGGGTGGCCCGCGCCGATTGCAGCTCCACCACCGCGTCCAGGGTCATCAGGGGCGGAATGCTGTCACCGGCGGGCGAGGCGGTGCAGAGGTTGCCCGCGACCGTCCCGGCATTCTGGATTTGGACCGATCCGACCTCCCGCGCCGCCAGTGTCAGCCCGTCGAAGGCCGGTGGCAGATTTGCCCCGATTAGATCGGTCCAGGTTGTCGCGGCCCCGATGCGCCAGCCACCGTCACAAGACACGCCGCACAGCGCCGGAATTGCGGTGATGTCCAGCACGTCGCCCGGCAGGGCGGCGGCCGTTGTGGCCGGGTAGAGGTCGGTGCAGCCCGCCGCCACATTCATCGGGCCGCGGGCCAGAAGATCCAGCGCCTCTGCCAGGGAGGCGGGCCGGTGATAGGTGGTCAAGGGACCCTCCATTTGCGGACTGCGGGCAGGGTGCGTCCGGCCCGGGCGGCTGTCAATGGGTCAGACGCCAAGGTAGCGGTCGATGACCTGATGCTGGGCGCTCAGATCGGCCGCCGCCCAGGTTTCGCGCGTCTGTCCGTTTTCCAGAAAGGTCACGCGGTCGGCCACCGCCAGCACCGCGTCAATGCGTTGCTCCACCAGCAGGATCGCCACGCCCTCGCCCCGCAGCTTGACGATCACGTCACGGATCGCCGCGATCATCGAGGGTTGCAGCCCCTCGGTCGGTTCGTCCAGCAGCAGCACCTTGGGTTCGGTGCACAGCGCGCGGGCGGTGGCCAGCATCTGCTGCTCGCCACCCGACAAGGTCGCCGCGCGTTGCGGCATCCGTTCGCGCAGGCGGGGGAACAGATCCAGCACCCGCTCGCGCACGGCGCGGCCCGACCGGCGGGTCATCAACCCGATCTCGAGGTTTTGCGCCACGGTCAGATCGCCGAACAGCCGCCGCCCCTGCGGGATATAGCCAACGCCGGTCTGGCCGACCTTATGCGCCGGCAGGGCGCCGATCTCTGTCCCGTCCAGATGAATCGTCCCGGACCACAGCGGCAACAAACCGGCAATCGCCTGCATCGTCGTGGTTTTGCCCGCGCCGTTCCGGCCCAGCAGGCAATGGATCTCACCCGCCGCCACGGTCAAGGAAACCTCGCGCAGAACCTGCGCCGCGCCATAGCCGCTGGAGATGCCCTTCAGCTCCAGCATCACCCGGTCCCCAGGTAGGCGGCCTGCACATCGCGATTGGCGTGAATCTCGGCCGGGGTGCCCTCTGCCAGGATCTCGCCAAAACTCAGTACCGTGATCCGGTCGGCAGTGTCCATGACGACCGACATGTTATGCTCGATCAGCAGGATGGTGGCCTCGGCCTTCACCTCGGCGATCAGGTCGGTGAAGGCGGCGATCTCGCTGTCGGCCAGGCCCTGCGTCGGTTCGTGGAGGATCAGCAGGCGCGGCCGCTGCGCCAAACCGATCGCGATTTCCAGCAGGCGCTGGTGGCCATAGGACAGATCTCCGGCCAGCTGATCGGCGCGGTCCAGCAGGCCGACGCGGTCCAGCGCGGCCTCTACCCCGCCGGCGCCGCGCGCGGCCAGATCCACGTTCTGGCGGCAGCTCAGCCGCGCGAAGACAGAGGTGATCTGGAAGGTATAGGCCATGCCCGCCAGGATCCGGCGATGCGCAGGCATGGTCGAGATATCCTTGCCGTCGAACCGTACCGTCCCGGCGCTGGGCAGGATCCGCCCGCAGAGCATCCCCACAAAGGTCGTCTTTCCCGCGCCATTCGGCCCGATCAGCGCGCGCACCTCGCCCGGTTCCAGCGCGAAACTCACGTCATGCACCGCGCGCAAACCGCCAAAGGACCGTGACAGGCCCGAGGTTTCCAGCAGGCTCATGGCAGCCACCGCCAGATCCGGGCCCGGATCTCTCCGCCGATGCCCTGCCGCGCAAACAGGGTCAGGGCGATCAGGACGAGGCCGACCACTGCCATATAAGCGGTGGTGAACCCGCTGGCGATGTCGATGAGATAGAAGGTGAACAGCGCTCCGATGAAAGGCCCGATGGTCGTGCCCGCGCCCCCCAGCAGCACCCACAGCAGCGGCAGGATCGAATATTGCACGCCTGCGAAACTGGCCCCGGCATAGCCGAACAACAGCCCATAGGCCGCCCCCGCCGCGGCCGAGAAGGTGCCCGAAAGCACCACGGCCCCCAGCTTGTGGGCAAAGACGTCATAGCCCAGCATCCGGGTGCGTTCCTCATTCTCGCGAATCGCGATCAGCACCTGACCAAAGCGGCTGCGCACCAGCCGCAGCGACAGCATCAGACAGGCGGCGAACAGCACGAAAGCGGCAGCATAGCGCGGCCCGGGCTGGCTCAGGTCCAGCCCCCAGAGCACCCGGTCGGGCTGTTGCAGCACAAAGCCCTCGTCGCCCCGGGTCCATTCGCCGAAATACAGGATCGTCAGATAGACCGCCTGCGCGAACATCAGCGTCACGATCATGAAGGCGACACCAACGGTCCGCAGCGCCAGCGCCCCCACCGCCGCCGCCAAAACGGCGCCCGACAGGATCCCGGCCAGCAGCGCGGGCCCGGGCGCCCAGCCCAGATGCCGCACCGTCAGCGCCATGCCATACATCCCGGCAGCAAAGAACATCGCATGGCCCAGGCTCAACAGCCCGGTATAGCCGAACAGCAGGTTATAGCCGATGGCATAGCTCGCCAGCACCATGATCCGCGCCAGGTTGCCGTGGTGGTAGGCTGGCAGCACCAGCCCCAGCACCACCAGCGCGGCCAGCAGCCCCAGATGCAGGGCCAGCGCCTTGCCCGCATCGCTCATGCCGCGCGCGATCCAAACAGGCCCTGCGGCCGGAACACCAGCACCAGCGCCACCAGCAACGTCGCCAGGATCTTCGCCAGCGTCGGCGAAAAGAAGACAGAGATGATGCCGTCCGACAACCCGATCAGCAGCGCCGCCACCACCGTGCCAGGCAGCGACCCAAGCCCGCCGATGATGACGACGATGAACGACAGCAATAACGGATCGCCCCCCATCAGGTAATGCGCCTGCTGGATCGGCACGATCAGAACCGCCCCAAGCGCCGCCAGCGCGGCCCCAAGACCAAAGGTAAAGGCATAGACCCGCTCCACCGGGATGCCGAAAACCTGCGCCATGTCCCGGTCCATCTGCGTCGCCCGCAGGATCAGCCCGATCTTCGTCAAACGCATCAGCGCCCAGACCCCGGCAAGCACAACCCCCGCCGCGCCAATCACCGCAAGTTTGTAACTGGTCGTCGACAGCCCCCAGGGCCAATAAAGCTGCAGCCCGGTCTCGCCCCATTCCACAAAAGGCAAGGCCAGACGGGTGTTGAACGGCGGCTCCACCGGCCGCGCCTCGGGGCCATAGGTCATCAGCGTCACCTGCTGGATCACATACAGCAGCCCGATGGTCACCACGATGGTGCGCTCGGGATCATAGCCAACCCGCTTCAGGATCGTCATATCCGCCGCTGCCGCCAAAAGTCCCACCAGCACTGGCGCCACCAGCAGCGCCACCATAAACCCAACTGCCGGAGCGCCGCCGACACTGGTCGCGATCCACCAGGCCAGCACGGCCCCAAGCATGAAGAACTCGCCATGCGCCACGTTGACCACCCGCATGATGCCAAACACCAGGCTCAACCCCACGGCGGTCAGCGCCAGCACCGCGGCGGTCACCGCGCCCTCCAACGAGGCGAGCATCAGATACGGCCCGATTTCCACTGCACCCCGCCCGGGGATCCACAGCCGGAACCCCCTTTTCTTCTGGCCAAAAATACTCCCGCCGGAGGCTCCGGCCCGTCAGCCAGGGCCTCCGGCAGCCAATCTCAGAACGACATCGTGGTGTAATCCACCTCGTCGGGATACAGCGTATCCTCGATGGATGTGGTATGCACCACGTTCAGCTTCCCGCCTTGCACCTGGCTGATATACTGATGCCCGAACACCTGGTGGGTCTTGCCGTTGAACAGCTTGGCGCCCTGGGGGTGGTCGTTCGATTGCGGCATGTCGGTCATCGCCTCCACCGCCTCGATCAGTTTGGCGCGGTCAGACGGCCCGGCATAGCCAGAGGCTTCCATCCCCGCCTTGATCACGTTCAGCGTTTCCCAGCAGCCGAACATATGCGCATAGGTCGACACGTCATTCGGGTCCGAGACCGAGGCGCCATTGGCATCCACGCCCACCTTCTCGCGGAAGAAGGCGTCATAGGGTGTCTGGTCGGCCTGGGCATAGCGCGGGTTGCCCTCCCAGAAATACGACCCTTCCAGGAATTCAAGCCCGGGCGAGGCCAGATCCACCGCTTCGAGCGAGTCGATAAACCCGAAGATCGCGGGTGCCGAGGGGCCAAAGAACTCGCCCAACTCCTTGACGAAGGTCAACACGGCGGGGCCGACCATGACGTGATACAGCACCTCGGTGTCGCGGGGGATCCGGGGGAAGTACTTGGTAAAGGAGGTCTCGGTCGGCGGGATCGCGATCTGCGCCAGAATCTCGCCGCCCTGTTCTTCCATCGCGGCCGAGAAAAAGTCGCGGTGGTCGTGGCCGAAAGCGAAATCGGGGTAGATCATCGTGACCTTCTTGCCCAGCGTCGCATTCACATAGGGCGCCATCGCCTTCACCTGGCTTTTCACATCCGTGATGCCGGGTTGCAAGGTATAGCGGTTCAGCATCCCGCTGGCCACGTGATGCCCCTCGGACACCACGAAATAGGGCAGCTTCAACTCTCCGGCCCGGGGGGCAGAGCCGATCACCACATGCGAAAACAAGGTTCCGAAGGCCACGTCGCAATCATGCTGATTGGCGAATTTCTCCAGCACTTCGGCACCACGCTTGGCATCGGTGCCGTCATCCTCGGCCACGATTTCGACGGGGCGGCCGTTGATTCCGCCCGCCTCGTTGATCAGGGCCACGGCGGCCTCGGTCGTGCGCCCGTACCAGCGGCCATAGGCGGCCCCGATCCCGGTGATATGCTGCTGAAACCCGATCTTGATCGGCGCGGCCTGGGCGCTGGTATAGCGGGCCGACAGCGGAAGCATCGCGGCACTCGCCGCGCCCGCGCTCAAAGTCTTCAGCGCGCCGCGGCGCGTGGTGGTGGTCTTGGTCATGGTCATAACCCCCCCGGTTTGGTCCGCGGAAGACAGGTTCCGCCGGTTCTGCGACGGAGTGTGCAAAGCCCCCGCCCCCCTGTCCAGCGGTTTTAACCAATTCAGAACCGGGGCGATGCCAGCAGCCATAGACCGAACAAGGTGTAGGCAATCATGAACAGCGCCAGAGGCAGTTGGCATAGGACTGCGGCGCGATGTGTCAGGCTCAACCTCAGGGCGATTGAATGCGCGGCCAGGATCGCGATCACATGGCCTATGACCACCGCCCCCGCCTGGGTCAGGTAGATCACGCGCACGCTGTCCTGGGTGTTGAAGAGCCCGGTCGAGACATAGAACTCCCCCAGTCCCAGCAGGTCGGCGCCGGTCATCAGCGGGTCCGACAGGGCGACCAGCGCATATTGCCCATCCACCAGAAAGCTCGTGAGGTAATGGGCGATGTGGTAACCCAGCGCGATCGGCAGCAGCGTCGGCGCATAGGCGGAAAAGGCCGCGCGAAGCCCGAGGTTGGCGCGGGTCAGGCGCAGCCCCGCCCACAGGCAGGCGGCCAGCAGTAAGATCAGCGCCGCATTCGCCACGACCAGTCCGGTCAGGGTCTGCGGGATGATGGCAGAGCGGCCGGGAAACTCGAACGGATTGAGGCCCAGCCGGTTCATCCACCAGAAGGTCTCGTTCACCCCGTCAAAGCTGCCCGTGCCCAGCAGCAGGACAGAGACCACCGCCAGCCCCGGGGCCGTCCGGCGGGTTGCGATCTGCCATCCCGGCAGGCCAAGGCGCAGACGCCCGCCGCGCCGGGCCAGCAGGCCGACCCGCGCGATGGCGGTGAGGGCGAGCGTCAGCCCCTCGCCCCGCCGCAGCCAGCGCGGACCAAACACCAATGCCAGCAGGAAGGTAAACAGCCAGTAATGGCCGACCGCAACCGCCAGACGGTCCGGATCCGACGGCGCCGGGTCCGCCAGCAGGAACCCGGCAAAGGCCAGAAAGGTCACGACCCCCGGCCATGTTCCGGATCGAAGCCGGACCGGCGGCCGCCCGATGGTGCGCCGCGCCAGCGCGACCGGCCCGGACCAGGGGTTGAGCCAGGCCCAGATGTCGCCAACCAGCCCTTGCAGGGTCACCAGCCCAATCCAGAACAGCGTCCAGACCGCCAGCGGCAGCGGATTGGACAGCGGATCGCGTGGCCCGGCAATGCCTGTAACGATCAGCGCCGCCAGCAGGATGCAGCTTGCGCAACTCGTCGCGATCCGCAGGCCGGGCAGAGGCCACCGCCACAGGCCAAGGCTGCCGAACAGCCGCGCCATGCCCCGCGCCGGCAGCACGATCATCAGCGCGACCGTCGCGGCCACAGTGGCGACCCCGGCGGCGGTGTAGATCTCTGTTGGCA
>CAYGRI010000275.1:0-7331 GCA_964352155.1 uncultured Maritimibacter sp.
GGATCGTCGTGGTGGCCTATGTGCTGACCGGTATCGTGCCGCTGGCGGAATTGTACGACCAGATCGAATGGCCGGTGGTGGTGCTTCTGGGCTCGATGATCCCGCTGGGCGCGGCTTTGGAGACGTCGGGCGGCACCGAACTGATCGCTGGGGCGTTGGTGGGGCTGACACAGGGGCTGCCAGCCTGGGCGATCCTGACCGTGCTGATGGTGGTGACGATGACGCTGTCGGATGTGCTCAACAACACCGCGACGGCCATCGTGGCGGCGCCGGTGGGGATCCAGATGGCGCAATCTCTGGGCGTGTCGCCCGATCCTTTCCTGATGGCGGTGGCGGTGGCGGCCTCTTGCGCCTTCCTGACGCCCATCGGGCACAAGAACAACACGTTGATCCTGGGTCCAGGGGGCTACAGATTTGGCGATTACTGGCGGATGGGCCTGCCGCTGGAGATCCTCGTGGTCGCGGTCTCGATCCCCGCGATCCTGTTGTTCTGGCCGCTGTGACGGGGGCGCCGCAACGTTTCGACGCGCTGCGGGGCAAGACGCTGCTGATCTGTGTGGGCGCGGCGAAATGCGCCACGAGTTGGATCCACGCCTATCTGGACAGCCTGCCCGAGGTCGCGGTGTCTCCGTTAAAAGAGGTGCATTTCTTCGACGCGAAATTCCCCCGATACGCGCTGGGCGACCCCGAGGATCTGGCGCTGAAGCGATTGCAGTTCCACCTGACGCAAGGCGGCGATGGCGCGGCCAATCTGCGCGGCCGGCCGTCGTTTCAGGCGAGCCTCGACCGGGTGCAGATGATCCATGAGGACTCCGCCTATTTCGGACATTTCGCCCGGATCTGCGGGGCAGAGACGCGAAGCGTGGCCGACATCACCCCCGCCTATGCGGTGATTGGGCGCGCGGGGTTCGACTATGTCAAATCGTTCTGCCGGGCGCAGGATATCACGGTCAAAGTGCTGTTTGTGATGCGCGATCCGGTCGCTCGCCTGTGGTCGCAATTCCGGCACATGGCGCAGATCGTGCCGGACAAGGTCTCTCTGGCGGCGTGGCAGGCGGCGCTGGACAACCCAAGGGTCATGGCCCGCGCGGATTATCGCAGCATCGTCGGCGATCTGGACGCGGTCTTTCCGGCAAAGGATCTTGGCTATCTGTTCTACGAGGATCTGTTCCACGAGGACGGTTTGCGCCAGCTCTGCGCCCTGAGCCAGGCCGCGTATCGGCCGGCAAAAACCGAGTTGCGGGTGAACGAGACCACCGTGAAGCACCCCCTGCCGGACACGGCGCGCGCGGCCTTTCGGGCGGCACTGGACCCGCAATACGTCTTTTGCCGCGACCGCTTCGGCGCCCGGGTCCCCCCTAGCTGGATGGCCTGATCGCGAGGCTTTGGGCGCTTCCTGACCCGGAAACCGTCTCGCCAGATTGCCGAACGCATATGCCCGGCCGAGGCCGGGTTTGCATGGCTCGGGTCCTTTGGGTGGGTCTGAGCGCGCGATCTGACCCGACATTATCCGGGGGCGGTTCGGCCCCTGTGCAAGTTTCTTTGAACCGTCCCCGGGGGAGGAACGACCCATGGACGCATCGGTCGACACGCTGCCCCTTAATTCAGTGGCGGCCAGCCGATGCGATTTCAGAGGAATATTTTTAGGAGCACACCACATGGCCGAAGACATGAGACAAGGCTTCGATTTCGCCCCGACCGAGAGCGATGGGCGGACCCTGTTGCAGGAAAAGGAAGAGTTCAGCGTCTACGACAAGTCCTTTGACCCCTGGCGCCACGAGAACCGCGACGACGCGGCGGGTGCTGGCATGTCAGAGTCCGCGACCGATCCCGGGTTGAACCACTTTGCCGACGCGTTCGACTTTCTGTTCTGACGCGGGAGGTCCGGTGACTGCAGGCCTCCCGCGCCCCAGGCGGCCTTTGTGCCGCGTGGCGGGTTGCGACCTGCATTGAGGGCTTCGCCCTGATCCGCCCCAATTACGATGACCCGGCGGGCGGATCGTTGCGGCACCTTGGCAGCGGACATAGAAAAAGCGCGGTGCCGGTATTGGTGCACCGCGCTCTGTTCGTGATCAGGCCCTGGCCTTAGAACTGGTAGGACACGCCCAGCGACAGGAACGGAACCACACCGATCGATTCCAGATCGTCGTTGATGTCGCTGATCTCGCGGTTGAAACGGTCGCGGTCGACGGGCTGCAGCGCCTCCTGACCGGTGGCGGTCAGTTCCAGCGCGGTGATCCGCGCGCCCAGTTCGGCCGAGAAGCCCCAGTTGTTCTTGAAGGTGTGGTTGTAGCCCAGCGCCAGAACCGGCGCGATGTTGTTCTTTTGCTGCAGGTTGCCGGTCAGATTGGCGTTGTAGTCGACGCCGTTGATCGTGATACCGTTGGCGTAGTTGGCATTCAGCTCATAGCCGCCAAACGACACGCCGCCAGACAGGCGAAGCCCCGTGTTCATGATGTAGTAATCGCCCATCAGGTGGAACGAGAACACGTCAAGCTCGCCACTGCCGGTTTCGCCATCATATTCTACATCGCCGGAATAGCTGAAGAAGTAGATCGGGGAGCGCAGGTGGAAATTGCGCGCAACCTCGACATCCGGGGCAATGTAGACGCCCAGGGTGGACACCCCGGCCTCGATCCGGAAATCGCTCATGTCGACATTTTGCGCAGAGGCGCCGGACGCCACAGCAAGAAGACCGGCAGCCAGAATTTTCGAAGTATGGTTCGCCATGGCTTCCCCTTTTCTATTCACTTGTTTTGGCACGACGCGGCGCTTTGTGCATGCCGCCTTACGTTGGGTGATACCTTATTCTGTTCTTGTGATGTGAAGCAGAGTTTAAGCGAGCCATAATCTTACCGATGGCTGTTGCCTGAGCGACACGCGCCCCTTTCGGTTGCAAGAAGGTGGTGAAGTTCTGGGCAACATGCATCGGGGTTGCTGGTTTTGCGGGCGCTCTTTGGGGTTAGCTGTAATGCGCCAGCGGGGTCCCGGCGATGGCGGACATGTTCAACAGCCCGCGTGCGGTGATCGACGGGGTCACCACATGCGCCCGATTGCCCATCCCCATCAGAATAGGCCCCACCTCAAGCCCGCCGGTCTTGGTCTTGAGGACGTTGCGCACGGCACTGGCGGCGTCGGCGGATCCGAAGATCAGCACGTTTGCGGCGCCCTGGAACCGGGAGTCCGGCAGCAGGCGGTCGCGCAGGCTTTGATCCAGCGCGGTGTCCACATGCATCTCGCCTTCCAGGGCGAAGTCCACCTCGCGGTCTTCCAGCATCTCCATCGCCGCGCGCATCCGCCGGCCGCTTTCACTGTCGAGATTGCCGAATTGCGAATGCGAGCACAGCGCGATTTTGGGCTCGACGCCAAAGCGGCGCACGTGGCGGGCGCAGCCCAGCACCGTCTCGACGATCTCGGCTGGCGAGGGGAGCTGATGCACCTGGGTGTCGGCCACGAACAGCGGCCCGTCTTCCAGCACCATCAGCGACAGCGCGCCCACCGGGTGGAGCTGCGGGGTGGCCAGAACCTGGCGGATGTAATTCAGATGCCAGCCGAACTGGCCGAAGGTGCCGCAGATCAGGCTGTCGGCATCGCCGCGCTGGACCATGATCGCGGCGATTGCGGTGGTGTTGGTGCGCAGGATCGCCCGCGCGATGTCGGGGCTGACGCCGCGCCGCGCCATCAGGCGATGATAGGTTTCCCAATAATCGCGGTAGCGCGGATCGTTTTCGGGGTTCACCAGATCAAAGTCGCGGCCCGGACGAATCGGCAGCCCGGCGCGTTCGCAGCGCGATTCCACCACCTCGGGGCGGCCGATCAGGATCGGCGTGTCGGTGGTTTCCTCGATCATCGCATTGGCGGCGCGCAGCACCCGTTCATCCTCGCCCTCGGCAAAGACGATCTTGCGTTCAACGGTTCCGGCGGCCTGGAACACCGGGCGCATGATCAGCGCCGAGCGGAAGACAGAGCCGTCCAGCCGCGCCTTGTAGGCGTCCAGATCGTCCAGTGGGCGGGTGGCGACGCCCGAGTCCATCGCCGCGCGGGCCACGGCGGTGGCGACGACGCCGATCAGGCGCGGGTCGAAGGGCTTGGGGATCAGGTAGTCGGTCCCGAAGGTCAGTTGCTCGCCCTGATAGGCGGCGGCCGCCTCGGCGCTGGTGGTGGCGCGGGCGAGGGCGGCGATGCCTTCGATACAGGCGATCTCCATCTCGTCATTGATCTCGGTCGCGCCCACATCCAGCGCGCCGCGGAAGATGAAGGGGAAACACAGCACGTTGTTGACCTGATTGGGGTAATCCGACCGGCCCGTGGCGATGATCGCATCGGGAGAGACGGCGCGGGCCTCTTCCGGCAGGATCTCGGGGGTCGGATTGGCCAGCGCAAAGATTATCGGGCGCGGGGCCATCTTTTCCACCATGGCGGGCGTCAGCACTTTCGGGCCCGACAGTCCCAGGAACAGATCGGCGCCTTCGATCACATCCGCCAGGCCGCGCGGGCCGCCTGGCTGGGCGAAGGCTGCCTTTTGCGGGGTCATATCCTCTGTCCGGCCTTCGTGGACCAGGCCGTGGATGTCGCACAGCCAGACATTCTCGCGCTTGACGCCCAGCTTGAGCAGCATGTTCAGACAGGCGATCCCCGCCGCCCCGCCGCCGGTCGAGACGATGCGGATATCCTCGAACGCCTTGCCCGACACCCGCAGCGCATTGGTCGCGGCGGCGCCGACCACGATGGCGGTTCCGTGCTGATCGTCATGGAACACCGGGATGTTCATTCGCTCGCGGCACAGCTTTTCGACGATGAAGCAATCGGGGGCCTTGATATCCTCCAGATTGATCGCGCCGAAGGTCGGTTCCATCGCGCAGATGATATCGGCCAGCTTTTCCGGATCGGGCTCGTTCAGCTCGATGTCGAAACAATCGATGTTGGAGAATTTCTTGAACAGGACGGCCTTGCCCTCCATCACCGGCTTGGAGGCGAGGCCGCCGATATTGCCCAGCCCCAGAACGGCGGTGCCATTGGACACGACGGCCACTAGGTTCCCGCGCGAGGTATAGCGGCTGGCGGCCTGGGGGTCTGCCTTGATCTCCAGACAGGCCTCGGCGACGCCGGGCGAATAGGCCAGCGCCAGATCGCGACCGTTGGCCAGCGGTTTGGTCGCGCGCACCTCCAGCTTTCCGGGCTTTGGAAACTCGTGATAATTCAGCGCATTCTGGCGAAAGGCTTCACGGTGCTGGTCGGTCACGTCACATACTCCCCGAAATGCAGGTGACATGGAGATAGCCAGAAAGTCCGCCTGCGCGAAAGGCGAAAAGGCGCCATGCGGTGCCGGAAACGCGGGCGGACGGGGCTTGCGCTTCGCCCGGCGCCGCCGCAGGCTGTGGAAAACGCCGGAGGTGCCATGTCGCTGATCGAAGACGCCGCGAAGGTGCGGGAAAATGCCTACGCTCCCTATTCGGGGTTCAAGGTGGGGGCCGCTTTGCGCACCGCCTCGGGCGCGGTGTTCACCGGCTGCAATGTGGAAAACGCGGCATATCCCGAAGGGACCTGCGCCGAGGCGGGGGCGATTGCGGCGATGGTCGCGGCGGGAGAGACCGAGATCGCGGCCCTGGCGGTGATCGCCGACAGCCCTGCGCCGGTGGCGCCCTGTGGCGGCTGCCGCCAGAAGATCGCCGAATTCGCGCGGCCCGAAGTGGTGGTGACCATGGCGACGATGGGGCGCGTCACCTATGACATCGCGGTGCGCGATCTGTTGCCGGGGGCGTTCTCCGGCGCCGACATGAAGGGGTCCTGATCCTTGGACGCCCGCACCATCCTGGCCCGGTTGCGGCGCGGCGAGCCTCTGTCGCGCGACGAAATCACGTGGTTCGCCCAAGGGCTGGCCAATGGCGCGGTGGATGACGCGCAGGCGGGCGCCTTTGCCATGGCGCTGTGCCTGGAACCCCGGATCGAGGCAGAGCGCGTGGCCCTGACGCTGGCGATGCGTGACAGCGGCGATGTGCTGGGGTGGGATCTGCCGGGGCCGGTGCTGGACAAGCATTCGACGGGCGGGATCGGCGATTGCGTATCGCTGCTTCTGGCGCCCGCGCTGGCGGCTTTGGGGGCGTTTGTACCGATGGTTTCGGGGCGCGGGCTGGGGCATACCGGCGGCACGCTCGACAAGCTCGAAGCGATCCCGGGGCTTACCACGGAACTGCCCGAGGACCGCTTTCGCGCGATCACCGAGGCGGCGGGCTGTGCCATCGTGGCGGCCTCGCTGCGCACGGCGCCCGCGGACCGGCGGCTTTACGCGATCCGCGACGTGACCTCCTGCGTGGAATCGGTGGATCTGATCACCGCCTCGATCCTGTCCAAGAAGCTGGCGGCGGGTCTGGAATCGCTGGTGCTCGACGTCAAGGTCGGCTCCGGCGCCTTCATGAAGACGATGGACGAGGCGCTGGAGCTGGCCGAGGCGCTGGTGGACACCGCCAACGGGGCGGGCTGCCCGACCTCGGCGCTGATCACGGACATGAACCAGCCCTGCGTACCGTCCGCCGGCAATGCGCTGGAGGTGATGGAGGTGATGCAGGCCCTCACCGAAGGCGACACCGCCAGCCTGATCTGCGACCTGACCGGGGATCTGGGCGGCGAGTTGCTGCGGCTGGCCCGGATGGCCGACACCCAGGCCGAAGGCGCCGAGATGGTGCTGCAAGCCATCGCCTCTGGCGCGGCGGCGGAACGGTTTGGCCGGATGGTGGCAGAGATGGGCGGCCCGGCCGATTTCGTCGACCGCTGGCGCGACCGTCTGCCCGCCGCCTCGGTGGTAGAGCCG
Organism: uncultured Maritimibacter sp.; assembly: GCA_964352155.1. Classification (GTDB taxonomy): domain Bacteria; phylum Pseudomonadota; class Alphaproteobacteria; order Rhodobacterales; family Rhodobacteraceae; genus Psychromarinibacter. The sequence continues at coordinate 6,809 of CAYGRI010000275.1, forward strand.
GTGGCCGGGGCCGGCACCGGCTATCTGACGGCGATCGACGGCGAGGCGCTGGGCAATGCGGTGGTGCGGCTGGGCGGCGGGCGCATGGCCTCGGGCGACCGGATCGACCCTTCGGTGGGGCTGTCGGACATCGCGCTGCTGGGCGACCCGGTGGATGCGGGCACGCCGCTGGCCGTGGTGCATGCCGCCTCGGATAACGCCGCCGCCGGGGCGCTTGCGGCGCTGGCCTCTGCCTTCACCGTCACCGACAGCCCGCCGGACCTGCCCCCGACCGTCTACCGGAGGGTCACCTGATGCCGCGCGCCTTTCTGATCGTGCTGGATTCCGTGGGCTGTGGGGGCGCGCCCGATGCCGAGGCGTTTGGCGATGCCGGGTCCAACACTTTGGCCCATATCGCGGCGGAATGCGCCGCCGGGCGGGCCGACACCGGGCGCAGCGGCCCGTTGTCCCTGCCCAACCTGGATGCGCTGGGGCTGGGGGCGGCGATCCGGCTGGCCAGCGGGGCCGAGACGCCGGGGCTGGA
>CAYGRI010000276.1:0-7304 GCA_964352155.1 uncultured Maritimibacter sp.
GCGGGCACCTACGGCACCGACAAGGAGGGACTGGAGGAAATGTACCGCCAGCGGTCGCTTCTCAAGCGGTCTGTGCTGCCCGAGGATATCGCCGAGGCCGCCTATTTCTTTGCCGCCGAGACCTCGTCGAAATCGACGGGCAACATCATCAACGTCGATGCCGGTAACAAGGAAGCGTTCACGCGCTGACCGTCGCGCAGGGGAGGAGACGACAGATGAGCAGTTATGATGCTGCAAGGGCCCAGTTCGCGGATTGGGGCATCGACACCGAGGCCGCCATCGCGCGGCTGGCGACAATCCCGATCTCGATGCATTGCTGGCAGGGCGATGATGTCGGCGGGGTCGAGAAGAAATCCGGCATGTCCGGCGGTGGGATCCAGGCAACGGGCAACCATCCCGGCAAGGCAGGGACGCCCGAAGAGCTGCGCGCGGATCTGGAATTTGCCTACAGCCTGATCCCCGGAAAACACCGGCTGAACCTGCATGCGATGTACTTGGACACCGACGAGACGCCGGACAGGGATGCGATCGAGGTTCGCCATTTCATGCCATGGGTCGAATGGGCGAAAGAGCAGGGGATCGGGATCGACTTCAACCCGACGTTCTTTGCCCATGCCAAGGCCGACGACAACCTGACGCTCAGCCACCCCGACAAGGGCATCCGCGATTTCTGGATCGAGCATGGCCGCCGCTGCCGCGACATCGCCGCCCAGATGGGCCGCGCGCTGGGATCGCCTGCCGTCAACAACATCTGGGTGCCGGATGGCTACAAGGACACCCCCGTCGACCGGATCGCCGCGCGGCGGCGGCTCGAGGCGTCGCTGGACGAGATGCTGGCGCCCCGGCACGACCCGAGCCATCTGCTGGACGCGGTGGAATCAAAACTGTTCGGGATCGGTGTCGAATCCTGCACCGTCGGCAGCCATGAATTCTACCTGGGTTATGCGATCCGCAAGGGCACGCTTTTGTGCCTTGATATGGGCCATTTCCACCCGACCGAGAACATCGCAGACAAGCTGTCGGCGGTGGCGCTTTCGGTAGACGAGATCCTGCTGCATGTCTCGCGCCCCGTGCGCTGGGACAGCGACCATGTGATCTTGCTGAACGACGACATCCTGCAAATGGCGCAGGAACTGGTTTTTGCCGATCTGCTGGGGCGGACTCATATCGGGCTCGACTTCTTCGACGCCACGATCAGCCGCACGGCGGCCTGGGTGATCGGGGTGCGCAACATGCAAAAGGCGCTGCTGCGCGCCCTGCTGTTACCGCAGGACCGTCTGAAGCAGGCAGAGCAGGCGCTGGATCACACCGCCCGTTTCGTCCTGACCGAGGAGTTGAAGGACCTTCCCTTCGCGGCGGTCTGGGCAGAGTTCTGCGACCGGCTGAGCGTGCCCACCGGCGCCGCGCTGATCGCGGATCTGGACGCCTACCAGGCGTCGGTCTCTGGCCGATAGGTCCGGGGCGCGGCGGGATCGAACCTGTCGCGCCCCGGTGATCTGGCCGCCACGGGAAGGATACCGCGAACGTCTGCGCGGCGGCTGTGACAGCGGACCCTGACCGCGTCTCGGCCCGCGCCGGATGCGCCGTCTTCCAGTTTCAGAGCCGTCCGGCCGTGCCATCGCGCGCAAGGCGCCTGCGATAGCGCTGGATTACGCGCCGGATCGCAGGCAAATACGGAATGGAGGGCGTCGAAAGGGGAGAAGGCGATGACCAACACATTTCAGGTTGCGGTGTTCGAGGGGGATGGTATTGGGCCAGAAATCATGGCGCCGACGCTGGCGCTGCTGACCCGGCTGCTGGCGCAAACAGATGCCTACGGGCTGGCGTTCCAGGCCTTTCCTGCCGGTGCCGGGCATTACGTAAAGACCGGCGGCGCCTTGCCGCCCGCCTCGCTGGAAGGGGCGCGCCGGGCCGATGCGATCCTGCTGTCGGCGATGGGCCTGCCCTCTGTCCGCAAACCCGATGGAACAGAGTTGACGCCGCAGATCGACCTGCGCGACGAGCTGGACCTGTTCGCGGGCGTGCGGCCGGTGCGGATCACGCCGGGGCTGAACACGCCGCTTAGGCTCGACGGCGGGCAGGCGGTCGATTTCGTGCTGGTCCGCGAAAGCACCGAAGGACTGTTTCACAGCCGCGCCTCTGGCAGTGTCACCCGGGACGAGGCGCGCGAGACGATGGTAATCACCCGCGCCTCCAGCGAGCGGCTGTTCCGCTTTGCCTTTGCGCTGGCCGAACAGCGCAAGGCCGCCGGGCAGGGGCCGGGCCGTGTGACCTGCGTCGACAAGGCCAACGTTTTCCGGTCGTTCGCCTTCTTCCGCGAGATCTTTGACGCCGAGGCCGCGCGGCATCCCGATATCGCCGCCGACCACGCCTATGTGGATGCGACGGCCCTGTGGATGGTCGAGCGGCCCTGGATCTTTGACGTGATGGTGACTGAAAACATGTTCGGTGACATCCTGTCGGATCTGGGGGCCGGGTTGATGGGCGGGCTGGGCATGGCGCCCTCGGCGGATATTGGCGCGGATCATGCGGTGTTTCAGCCCTGCCACGGCTCTGCCCCCGATATCGCCGGGCAGGGTGTGGCCAATCCGCTGGCGATGATCCTGTCGGCGGGGATGATGCTGGATTGGCTGGGCCTGCGCCACGGGGTGCCGGCCATGGTCGCCGATGGCGCGCGGGTGCAGGCCGCTGTCGATCACGTCGTGGCCGAGGGGCGCGCCACCACGCGGGATCTGGGCGGCACCTGTTCCACCAGCGACGCGGCAGAAGCGGTGGCCGACGCCCTGGGGCTATAGCGGATGGCAGGCGAGGCTCTGCGCGTGGCCTGCCTTGGGGCGGGCTATTTCAGCCAGTTCCACTACGAGGCCTGGGTGCGCCTTCCCGACGTCACGCTGATCGGGGCGGCGGATTTGGATCTGGGCCGGGCCCGCGCCACCGGCGCTCCGGCCTATGCCGGGCTGGACGCCATGCTGGCTGCGGACGTGCCCGATATTCTCGACATTATCACCAAGCCGCCGACGCATCTGGCGGCGATCCGGTCTGCCCTGGCGGCGGGGGTGGGCACGATCATCTGCCAGAAGCCCTTTTGCGCCACGCTGGACGAGGCACGCTTGGCGGTGCGCCTGGCCGAAGCTGCGGGCGCGCGGCTGGTGGTGCACGAGAACTTCCGCTTTCAGCCCTGGTACCGGGTGATCCGCAAGGCGCTGGACGACGGGCAGGTGGGGCCGGTGCGGCAGGTGACGTTCCGGTTGCGCCCCGGCGACGGGCAGGGGCCGGACGCCTATCTCGACCGGCAGCCCTATTTCCAGACCATGCCGCGCCTGCTGATCCACGAAACTGCCGTGCATCTTGTGGATACCTTCCGCTATCTGCTGGGCGCGCCCACGGCGGTTTACGCCGATCTACGCCGCCTCAACCCGGTGATCGCGGGCGAGGATGCGGGCTATGTCATCCTCGACTTCCCCGGCGGTGCCCGCGCCCTGTTCGACGGCAACCGCCATCTCGACCATGTCGCCGCCAACCCGCGCCTGACGATGGGCGAGGCACTGGTCGAAGGCGATGAGGGCACACTGACGCTGACCGGGGACGGCGCTGTCCGGCATCGCCGTTTCGGGGCGCAGGACTCGAGGGTGCTGCTGGCGCCCCGGTCCTGGACGCGTTTTGGCGGCGATTGTGTATTTGCATTGCAGGCCCATGTCGTCGCGGCCCTGCGAATGGGGGAACCGCTGGAGAACGAGGCCGCCGATTACCTGCGGGTTCTGGAGATCGAAGAGGCGGTCTATCGGTCCGCCGCGACTCACACCCGGCAGGCGCTATAGCTTTCCGCGATTCCCGCTCTCTCCCTGTGGGAAAGTCGCCGACCCGCGACCGCTTGCCGGTTCCGTGACCGGTTGGCCACAGGACGACGGGCTGGCCCGGTGCCGGATCCGCCGCGCGGCCGGGCATGGGACGACCGCACGGTCCTAGTGCCGGATCCACCACCGGTTGGCCACAGGACGACCCAATGGCCCCAACGCGGGTTCCGCCGCGCGAGGGGCCGAAAGGGCTTGTGACTGGCCGCCGGCGGGGGCAGGGTGACGGTCCCAAGGCCGGAGTTCCCTGCCTTCCCAAGCACAAGATCGGCGGAGCGAGACGGATGAATGCACTCAAAGACCGGCTGACCCGGGGCATCTTCACCACGGCGGCCTGGGCCGAACTGGGCCATCCAGACGCCGCCGAGATCATGGTGCGTCACGGCTGGCAGGTCATCGTGATCGACGGCGAACATGGGTTGGGCGAGCTGGAGGATTGGGTGGCCATGGCCCGCGCCATCGAAGCGGCGGGCGGCGAGGTGGTGCTTCGGGTGCCCGATGGCAGCGACACAATGCTCAAACGCGTGCTGGACCGGGGCTTTCGGTCGCTGATCGTGCCGATGGTCAATTCCGTGGCGCAGGCAGAGGCGATTGCCCGCTCCTGCCGCTACCCGATGCGCGGCGGGCGCGGCTATGCGGCGGGGATCGTGCGGGCGTCGCATTTCGGTGCACGGCCCGACTATGCCCGCGACGAGGCGCATGACGAGCTGCTGCTGCTGGTGCAATGCGAACATCCAGATGCGGTGGAAGCGGCGGCCGAGATTGCGGCGGTCGACGGGATTGACGGGCTGTTTCTGGGCCCCAACGATCTGTCGGCAAGCATGGGCCACCTGGAACGGATGGAAGCGCCAGAGCCGCAGGCGGCCTTCGCCAGGGTCGAGCAGGTGGGCGCCGAGACCGGGACGATCCTGGCGACGGTTACCGGGGGCGGGCGCAACTGGTCCGACCTGCGCGGCCGCGGGTTCCGGCTGGTGGCCGGTGTGAACGACGTGTCGTTCCTGATCGAGGCGTCGCAAACTGCCGCCCGTGCCAGGGACGCCGACCTGGCAGAGGGCTAGAGCGTGTCTTGCCCAATCGGATTTGCGCGGTCACATGCCGGACCGAGGTTCTGTTCGCGCGGCTAAGCCCGTTCGGTCCTGCCGAGGATGACGATCTGACAAGATACGCCTTCGCCGCGCAAACCCAACCGGATCGGGGGCGATCCAATGCGGTCTGTAGCAGTTGCTGGACATCGTTTGCCCTTGCGGGACACAACCGTCTCGGGGGCGGACCCCAACCGAGGACACGAGAATGGATCATGCGGAAGGCGGCTGTCTGTGCGGCAAAGTTCGGTATGAGGCAAAGGGGCAGCCGGCCCGGGTGACAATGTGTCATTGCAAGTTTTGCCAGCGCGCCACCGGCGGCGCCTATCTGGTTGAACCTGTCTTTGAGGCTGACAGGTTTTCGGTCGTCCAGGGTGTTCCGGCCACATACGCCCATGTGTCCGAAGGCAGTGGAAAGGACGTCTACATCCATTTTTGCCGCGATTGCGGGACCAAACTGTTCCTGACATTCGAGCGGTTTTCTGGCGCCTATGGGGTCTATGGGGGTACCTTCGATGATCCAAATTGGTTCGATCTGGACCCCGAGACGACCAAACACATCTTTCTTGGCGTTGCCCAAAGGGGAACGGTAATACCGGCGGGGGTGAACACCTTTGCCGAACACGCGACGGATGGCGACGGGGTGCCGATCACGCCCAAGGTGTTTTACGCGCCGCACATCATCGGATCCTCTTGATCCGGCCGGGCGGCACCAAGAGCGGCGGGATCAGCCCTGATATCCCAGCAGATTTGGCAGCCACAAGACAATGCCGGGGAACAGGATCATCGTCAGCAGCGCCAGGATCAGCACGGCCAGGAAGGGGATCACCTCGCGGATAATTTCGCCCAGCGGGATCCGGGTGACGGCGTTGATCACGAACAGCAAGATGCCGTAGGGCGGGGTGATCAGGCCGATCATGCAATTGACCACGGCGACGACCCCGAAATGCACCAGATCAATCCCCAGCTCGCGGCAGGACGGCAGGAACAGCGGGATGATCACCAGGATAATCGTCGTCGCATCCAGCACGCAGCCCAGCAGCAGGATCAGCACGTTCACGCCCAGCAGGAACATGAGCGGCGAGATATCCAGGCCCACCAGCGCATCCGCCATCATGCCGGGGATATTCTCGGACGCGACGATGAAGTTCAGGATCAACGCCCCGCCGATCACCAGCCCCACGGCGGCCGAAGAGCGCGCGCTGTCCACCAAGATCCCATAAAAGGCCCGCAGCGACAAAGCTCGGTAAAAGATCGCGGCCAGGATCAGCGCATAAAAGGCGGCGACGGCGGCGGCTTCTGTCGGGGTGGTGACGCCGCCGTAGATCCCATAAAGCAGGATCGCGGGCATCAGCAGCGCGGGAAAGGCGTTGACGGTCAGCCTGGGCAACTCGGTCAGTGGCACCGCGTCTTCGGTCAGGAACCCGCGGCGGTGCGAGATGATCCAGTTCATCGACATCAGCACCACGCCCATGAACAGGCCCGGCACGATGCCGCCCAGAAACAGGAACCCGATCGAGGTGTTGGAGACCAGCGCATAAAGGACCATCGGGATCGACGGCGGGATAATCGGGCCGATGGTGGCCGACGCGGCGGTGATCGCGGCGGCGTAGCCCCGGGTGTAATGGCCGGATTTGGTCATCATCTCGATGATGATCTTGCCGATCCCGGCCGCATCCGCGACGGCGGACCCGGACATCCCCGAGAAGATCAACGAGGCCACGACGTTCACATGCCCCAGCCCGCCCTTGAACCGGCCCACCAGGCCGACGCAGAACCGCAGCAGCCGGTCGCTGATGGTGCCCGCGTTCATGATGTTGGCGGCGACGATGAACAGGGGCACCGCCAGCAGGATGAAGCTTTGGTACATCCCGTCCATCAGCACCTTGCCCGCCACGCCAACGCCCTGTCCGCTGACGGTCAGATAGACGAAGGAGGACAGCAGGATCGCATAGGCAATCGGCGTACCGATCCCGGCCAGACCGAACAACGCGATCAGGCAAAGCGTGAACTCCAGGCTCATTTCGCGGGCGCCTCGGCCTTTGGTGGGTCTTCTGCCACGACGCCCAGATGGTGCAGGTCGTCGTCCGGGCCGTTGCGCCAGACCGTTACCGCCCGCCAGAAATAGCGCAGCGAGACCGCCACCAGAAAGAAGATATAGACCGAATAGATGTCACGCATCCGCACCCAATCCCCCAGGATATGCGCCAGGCTGGCACTGCGTTTCAGGCGCAGGATGTGGAACTTGTCGATGGTCGGGGCCAGCGAATACAGCAGCCCCACCACAATCGCCACGCAGGTGATCAGCGCAAAGACCTTGCGCACCTGCGGCCGGACAGAGGCATAGAGGATGTCAAAGGTGACGTGATCG
>CAYGRI010000277.1:0-7299 GCA_964352155.1 uncultured Maritimibacter sp.
ACACCGGCCTGGCCGAGGGCGGACAGGAATTGCTCTGGCGTCATGTTGGCGCGGCCCGCGAATTCCTCGAGTCCGGCGGCGATGTCCTCTTCCGTGGCCTCAACACCCATGCGGGCGGCCGCATCCAGTTGCAGCCGTTCGTTGATCAGCACGTCCATCGCCTGTTTGTACGGGTCGCCCGGCGCGCGCAGCACCTCGAGAAAGCGGGCGCGCTGGTCCAGCTCGAACTTGGTCACGACCCGGTCGTTCACCCGCACCACGGGGGCGAACATGTTTTGGGCAAGGGTTGGGGGGGCACCGGTGGCAAGGCCTATCGTGGCGCAGACCATCAGGATCAGAAAGCGGATCATCGGCATGGGCGGTCTTCCGTCTGCTCTGTGTCGGTTGCGGGCTTTCGTTGCGAGGCGGTCCGGCCCCGTCAGCCCTCTGTATGGGCGCAGCCGCGGGCATAACGGCGCCCGTCCTGGCCGAAACCATTCAGCGACACCGACAGCCCCACGTCCGTCGACGGCGCCACATTAGTCGAGGATGTGAACCGGCGCGAGAGGGAAAGATCAATGTTCACACACTCGTTGCGATAGCCAAGCCCGACACCGGCGCGGGCCGCGCTGCCTTCGATCAGGTCATAGCGCCAGTTTGACCGCCCGATCCAGTGGCGTCCGAAGGCATAGGCCATGTCCACATTCCATTCCGACACATTCTCGTCGCGGCCTTCCAGCGAGGCGGCCTCCACCCAGATATAGCTGGTGGCGGCGGTCAGCCGTTCGCCGCCAAAGGTCAGCCGGGTTTCGGATTTGGCGACCTCCAGCGTGTCGTCGAACAGCGAGCGGTTGGTCAGGCTGAGCGTGTCGGTGAATTCCATCCGCCCGGCCACCAGCCAGTCGGACTGGCTGCCATCGAGGCCGGAGGCGCCGGAAAACAGATCCGGATCGGTGGCGCGATAGGTGCGGGCGAGGGCCAGCGCATATTCGCGGCCCGAGGGGGCGAAATGGCTGAACGCCAAGCCGACGGTGCCGCGCAGCCCGGTCTCGCGCGCGTCGAGACCGGGAAAGCGGCTGAGCGCCAGCAGGTTGCCCTCGTCGAATTCGACCAGCCGGCTGTCTTCGTTGGGGGCCTCGTCGCCATAGCTTTCGGCCCAGGCGATCTGCATCACCGGCTGCAGGATGCTGCGGCCGCCCGCCGAACCCTCGCGCGACAGGGGCCAGCGCAGGTCCACAGAGGCGGCGGGGGTGACCCGGCCGACTTTGTCGCCAAAGGCGGTGTCTTCGCCGATGATGTAGTAATCGCCCGCCAGATTGCCCTGTACCCGCGTCGTCATCCCGTTGCCCAAGATCCACGAGCGATGCCAGCCAAGCTCGCTGGTCACCCGAACCACGTCGCGGGCGATGCAGTCCGACGCGGCGACCGAGGCGGCGTCGCAGGCGTCCTGCAGATCGGCATCGACCGATTCTGCCCGCCGCTCGTAGCCTTGCACATCGAACAACAGCTTGCCCTCGCCCCCCAGGATATGCGGCAGGCGGCGTTCATAGGTGCCGCGCGCCAGACGGGTGGCCAGCGTGTCCTCGATCGGGACTTCGCTGTCGCGCAGGGTGCGCAGCGCCTCAAAGCTGGCGCGAATGTATTCGTGGCGCCGGGCGCGGGAGATTTCAAAGCCGTTCGACAGCCGGTCCTTGTCGGAATAGCCGTAGGTTTCCAGATAGGCGCGGTCCGACACCGCCTCGACATTCACATCCAGGCGGAAATCGGCGGGCAGGGCAAAGGTGCCCCGGCCGAACAGATAGGCGCGCACATCGCCGGGCAGGATATCGTCGACCGATACCGCGCCGGTAAGCTCGATGTCGCCCCAGCGCAGGGCGTGGCGATACCGGCCTTCCACGGTGCGGGTGTTGCGGGCCAGATAGGGGGTCAGGGTGACATCGGCATGATCGCCCAGCGTCAGGAAATAGGGCACCCGCATCCCGAACCCCAGCCGCGAGTTCTGCGACAGCGAGGGCACAAGAAAGCCGCTGGCCCGGCGTCGGCTGGGGTCGGGCAGACGAAAGCGCGGCGCCCACATGATCGGCAGGCCTAGGACCTCGAACCGGGCATTGGTGAAGTAAAGCTGCCGTTCCTCTTGATCGTGCACGATCTTTTCGGCCCGGATCCGCCAAAGCGGGGTCGGGTTGTGTTCGCAGACCCGGCAGCTGGAGGCGACGGCCTTATAAAGCTGGCTGTAGCGCCCCTCGACCCGGTGGCCTTCGACCGCGGCGATCTGCATCTGGTCGGCAATCACCAGACGCGCGCCCCTGATGATCCCGTCCTTGAGGTCGCCGGACAGTTCCGCACCGGTGGCCGTGATCACCTGACCGCCGGAATCGATCAGGGTGATCGGCCCCTTCATCTCCAGAACATCGGTGTCGGAATCGTAGATCAGCTGCTCTGCCAGCACGCGCTGGCCTTCGTAGAACACCTCGACATTGCCGCTGGCGACCAGGCGTGAGTCGCCGTCGAAGCTGACGTTGTCGGCGATCAGGGTGGCCATCTGCGCCAAGGTCGCCTGGGCGGGCAGCATCGCCAGCAGCACGAGCAGGCACAGGCGCAGAAGGTGCCGCATCACCCGTCCTCCAGATGCAAGAGGATCCCAAGCGACAGCATCACGGCGGCCACCGGGACGGTCCAGGCGGCGAGCGGTACCGGCAATTGGCCGTTGTCGCCCAGGATCTGCGCGAAATTGCGCAGGAAATGCACGGTAAAGCCCAGCCCGACGGCGCACAGAACCATCAGCCCGGTGCGGCCAAAGCGGGTGTGGCGCATGGTAAAGCCCGCCGCCACCAGCACCATCGCCGCCAGCGTCAGCGGCAGCGCCAGTTCCCGCTGGAACCACACCCGATGCGCCCGCGCCGAAAAGCCCGCCCGCTCCAGCTGGGCGATAAAGCCGGGAAGCTGCCAGATCGGGACCGAAGCGGGGGTGCCAAAGCTGTCCTGGATCTGCTCTTGCGTCAGATCGGACGGGATCTGCATGCGCGGCCATTCGCGGGCATCCCGTTCCGGATTGTCGCTGTCCGCCAGACGCCAGACCTTGGCCTGCGTCACCTCCCAGGCGCCGGGGATCAGCTCTGCCCGGGCGGCGGTGATCCGTTCGCGGGGCTGGCCATCGGGGCCAAAAGCGATGAAGGTGGTGTTGAACAGAACCGAGCCTTCCAGATTGGCGCGGTCGGCATGGATCACCGTCTGCCCCTCGGCGCCGCCCTGGCGCAGCCACAAGCCCTCGCGGCTGATCGACAGGACCGACACATCCTCGCCCCGCAGCTGGCCCGACAGCACCTCGTAATACTTGGTCGTCGCCGCCACCATCGGGTTCAGCACGCCCGCCGCCGCCGCGCCCAGGATCAGCGCCATCAGCACCGGCGCGGTCAGGCTGCGCAGGGCCGACCGCCCCGAGGCGCGCGCCACCACCATCTCGGAGGTGCGGGCCAGCGACAGGAACAGAGTCAGCGTCGAGATCACCACGATCAGCGGCAGGATCGCATAGATCCCCTGCGGCACGTTCAGCAGCGTCAGCTTCAGGATCTGCACAAAGCCCACGGTGTCACTGTCGAACTTGCGCGTCTGCTCGACCATGTCGATCAGCACGAACAGCCCCAGCACGATGCCGAACACCCCCAGAAAAGCCGCCAGAAAGCGGCGGGCGAAATAGCAGTGCAGGATCATGCCAGTGCCCCCCGGAACCGCCGCTTCAGCAGGGCGGGCCGCGCGCTGATCCACAAGATCGCATAGGCCATCACCAGCCCAAGCAGTGGCGCCGCATAGGCCAGGCACCATAGCGCCTCGTCCCGCCGGGCCATGTCGGAAAAGGCGTTGTCCAGCCCCTTCAGCACGGCCAGCGCGATCAACGCGCCGATGATCTGCTTGGTCCGTCCAAAGCGCGAGAAATTGCCCACCAGCAGCGCCGCGAACCCGACCAGCGCCGTCACCAGCGCGGTCAGCGCCTGGTTGACGCGGTTGTGCCCCTCTTGCAGCAATTGCGCCCGGTTGGCGCCGGTTTCCGCCACAAGCGCCGGGGCGGCGCGCAACAGCTCCAGCGTGCCGACCTCATCGGGGATCCGGCCGTCGGACTGGAAGGCGTCGATGAAATCCGAGATGTCATAGGCGAAATCCTCGAACCGCGTGGTGGTCAGCCGCTCGCCATCGCCCGAAAGCACCTGGGCCATGCCGTCGAACATCACCAGCCGCGGCCCCTCGTCGCGCCGGATCAGCAGCGCCTTGCGGGCGGTGTAGGTGACGGCGCGGTCCGGGTTGCGATTGTCGGACAGGAAGATGTCCTGCAACTGCCCGTCCGGCGTGATCTCGCGGATGTAGAAGGTGACGCCCGCGGTCGGGTGCAGGAATTGCCCGTCGGTCAGCAGCCGCGCGGTGATGTTCTCCGAGATCTCGGCCCGCCGCTGGTTCAGCTTCTGGATCGACAGCGGTACCAGATAATGGGTGAGGACCGACAGCAGCACAAACACCAGCACGCCAAAGGTCAGCACCGGGCGCACCATCCGGTAGGGGGAAAATCCGGTCGCCTGCACCACCACCAGCTCGCTCTCTGCCGTCAGCCGGTTGGCGACATAGACTGCGGCCGCGAAAGAGGCGATGGGCAGCGCCAGCCGCATCATGTTGGGCAGGGTCAGCGCGGTGAACTCAAAGAACACGATCGCCGACTGGCCGTTCGCGATCAGCTGGTCGAACAGCACGACGGCGCGGTTGATCCAGTAGATCAACACCAGGATCAGCGAGAAGAAGCTGAAAAGCATCATCAGCTGAGACAGGATATATCTGTCGAATCTGGCCAAGTCGCGCCCGGCTGCCCCTTGTTTTTTCCCAAGGTGTTAACGCATACGCGCGTTCCGGCAAACTGGAAACTGGCCAATTGCGGCGCAGGCGGCTAGGTAAGATGAAACAGTGCCTGGAGAGCCACGGATGACCACCCCCATAACGCTAGACATCGCCGCCGTCGACCTGGATGCCATTGCCGGTTTTGAAGGCCGCGTCGTGGTTTTCGCCGAACCCGACGTGGGGCTGTCGCAGCCCGCGCGCCGGGTGAACCGGCTGACCAAGGGCGCGGTGGACCGGTTTGTCGGCTCCAAGGGCTTTGCCGACATGTCCGATGGGGACGCCGCCGATCTGGCCTTTCCCGCCGGTCTGGCCGCCGAGGCGGTGCAGATCGTCAAACTGCCCCGCCGCGCCTCTGGGGATGTGGCACGCAAGGCGGGCGCCGCAATCGGCAAGGCGAAATCCGGCAAGAATTTGCTGGTGTTACCGGGCAGTGTGAATGCGGTGGAAGAGCTTTTGCTGGGGCTCGCCCTGCGGGTCTACGAGTTCACCGATCACAAGACCGCCGACAAGAAGGACGAAGGCGCGGTCACCGTGATGGTCGCCAAGCCAGACGAGATTTCCGCCAGTTCCGTGACGTCTCTGGCCGAGGCGGTGTTCTTCACCCGCGATCTGGTGAATGAGCCCGCCAACATCCTGACCACCACCGAATTCGCCGACCGTCTGGCCGCGCTGACCGCCCTGGGTCTGGAGGTTGAGGTGCTGGACGAGGCACAACTGGCCGATCTGGGGATGAATGCGCTGCTGGGCGTCGGGCAGGGGTCGGAAAGCCCGTCGAAAGTGGTCGTCATGCAGTGGAAGGGCGGCGGAGACGAGGCACCCTTTGCCCTGGTCGGCAAGGGCGTGGTATTCGACACTGGCGGCATTTCCATCAAGCCTGCGGGCGGCATGGAAGACATGACAATGGATATGGGCGGCGCGGGCGTTGTTGCGGGCGTGATGAAGGCGCTGGCGCTGCGCAAGGCCAAGGCCAATGTGGTGGGCCTTGTCGGGCTCGTGGAGAATATGCCCGACGGCAAGGCGCAGCGACCCGGTGATGTGGTCGTCTCGATGAAGGGTGACACGGTCGAGATCATCAACACCGATGCCGAGGGGCGGCTGGTGCTGTGCGATGTGCTTTGGTACGCGCAGGAACGCTTCAATCCCGTGGGGATGATCAACTTGGCCACGCTGACGGGCGCGATCATCATCTCGCTGGGCCATGAAATGGCGGGCGTGTTCTCCAACGATGACGGGCTGTGCAACGCCTTCCTCAAAGCCGCCGCGGATGAGGGAGAGGGCGCCTGGCGGATGCCGCTGGCGCCGGTCTATGACGCGATGCTGAAATCCTCGATCGCGGATTTCAAACATGTGGGCGGCCGGCCCGCCGGGTCGATCACCGCCGCTCAATTCCTGCAGCGCTTTGTCAAGAAGGATTGCCCCTGGATCCATCTGGACATCGCGGGCGTGGCCAGCGTCAAGACCGGGACCGATTTCGTCGCCAAAGGGGCGACCGGCTGGGGTGTCCTGGCGCTGAACCGGTTGATCGCGGATGGCTACGAAAGCTAGGTTTGACTTGAACATCGCCTCGCAGGGTGTTGAAAGGGAAGCGTTTTGGCGGCCTATTTCTACCATCTGACGCAATCGCCGCTGGAACAGACCTTGCCCATGCTGTTAGGCAAGGCGCGTCAGGTGGGATGGCGGGTGGTGGTGCGCGCCACCTCGCCCGAGCGTCTGGCGTTTCTGGATGAAAAGCTGTGGCTGGGGCCAGAGGAGCAGTTTCTGCCGCATGGTCTGGCGGGCGGCCCGTTCGATGCGGATCAGCCGGTGTTGCTGACCACCGGCTCTGACCGGCCGAACGGGGCGCAATGCGTGATGACGGTGGATGGCGCCCCGGTCACCCCCGAAGAGGTCACCGGGCTGGAGCGGACTTGCATCCTGTTCGACGGCACCGATCCGGCGGCGGTGCAGGTCGCCCGTGACCAGTGGCGCGGGCTCACCAAAGCCGGATGCGCCGCCCAATACTGGAGCCAGGAAAGCGGCCGGTGGGAGAAGAAGGCGGACAGCGCAGGCCAGTGATTTCGCCCTGAAATCATCGGCCTGCGCGGCTTAGTTCATGAAAGTCAGGCGCGCCGGCGTCCGCCGCGACGCCCGCCACGGCCACCGCCCGCCGCCATCGAGGTCTTGCTGGCATCGACAAAGGGCGTGCCCTCGGCCACCGCGTCCAGCACCTTGGCAAAGTTGATCCAGGCGCCGCCGTTGGGGTCGTTGTTCATCAGCATGTTGGCGGCGCGGATCGCCTCCATCTCGACGCTGCGCATGGGGTTCATGATCGCGCTGGTCATGCCAGAGGCAATCGCCATCGGCAAAAAGGCCGCGTTGATCCCGTGCCGATGCGGCAGCCCGAAAGAGATGTTGGAGGCGCCGCAGGTCGTGTTCACCCCCAGTTCGTCACGCAAACGACGC
>CAYGRI010000278.1:0-7295 GCA_964352155.1 uncultured Maritimibacter sp.
AGGCTCGGACCTCTCCGAAGGTCAGCGATCCTACTCCAACCGTTGGGACACTATCAGAACCGCACCCTCAGGCAAGCGCGGGAGATCCCGAAACGGCGCGCCGCCGCGCTTCCGCTCATCCCGTCGGTGTGGCCGGTTGTTCAATGTCACGATAGGTCCCCGCGCGACCAACCATTCCCCTCAGGCGCAGGATGCTTGTTGTTCGCGACGATCTGCCAATCCGACCGAGCCTGGCGTCCATATTGCCTTCGGGAATTAAAGCCCTCTGCGCGGGGCCAAAAGCCCGTCGCTTTCGCGTCCTGCGCATCGGTTTTTTCACGAAGCATTTTAACCTTTTGCAGGGATGCGGCACTTTCAAAGCCGTTTTTGCTGTCTGCTCGGATCGGCTGTAGAAAAGTTTTCATTTTGAAAATCAATCTCTTGCTAATTCTCACTGCGGGGTGCGGGGACGCGGCGCCGCCGGGCCGGTGCCCCAGGACCGGCCACTAATTGTTAAGCCGCATCGGTTACCCACCTGAACGGCCCGTCACAAGGAGGACAAAATGGCTTATAGTTCGAAGATTGCGTCGTTGCTGGCGGCGATCACTTTCGCCGCCCCGGCAGTCGCCGATCAAGGCATCGACACGAGTACCATCCGCTTCGCGCAGGTCGCTGCGCTCGATGGCCCCGCGGGCGCGCTTGGCACGGGTATGCGCACCGGTCTGCTGGCCGCCTTTGCCGAAGCCAACGCGAATGGCGGCGTTCACGGGCGCACCGTGGAACTGGACAGCTTTGACGACGGATACGAACCCGACCGTTCTGTCGAAGCGGTCCGCACCGTCATCGATGGCGACAACTACCTGGGCTTAATCGGCCCCGTCGGAACGCCGACCAGCGCGGCCACGCAGCCTGTCGCGACAGAGGCTGGAATGCCGTTCATCGGCCCGTTCACCGGCGCCGGCTTTCTACGGACACCGGAATTCGACAATGTGGTCAACATCCGCGCGACCTATGCCGCTGAGACCGAAGCCTGGATCGCCTATCTCGTCGACCAGCAGGGCATGGATTCCGTGGCGATCCTGTATCAGGATGACGGGTTCGGCCGCGTCGGACTGGCGGGCGTGACCGCCGCGCTGGAGCGTCGCGGCATGAGCCTGGTGGCCGAGGGCACCTATACCCGCAACACGACCGCTGTGAAATCCGCGCTGCTCGACATCCGCAAGGCCAAGCCGGACGCAGTGGTCATGGTCGGCGCCTACAAGGCGATTGCCGAATTCATCAAGCTGTCGCGGAAGCTGAAATTCGACCCGGCCTTTGTGAACATTTCCTTCGTCGGGTCCGATGCCCTGTCGGCCGAGCTGGGCGATGACGGCGCGGGCGTGATCATCAGCCAGGTCGTGCCGTTCCCGTGGGACACCACGCTGCCGATCGTCGCCGACTACCACGCCGCGCTGGCCGCATACGACTCAAACGCAGAGCCGGGCTTCGTCTCGCTCGAAGGCTATATCGTGGGCCGGGTCGCGCTGCATGCGCTCGACGCGGCGGGGGCCGACCTGGACCGGGACGCGTTCCTTGCGGTGCTGGGCGATCTGGGCACGTTCGAAATGGGCGGTCTGTCGTTTGGCTACGGCCCCGGGGACAATCAGGGCCTCGACACGGTCTTCATGACCCGGATCGTCGACGGTGGCGGTTTCGAAACCATCGACACCGCGACCATGGGGGCAGACGGCTGAACCCTGCCGTTCGGCCGGCCCGGAAGACGGGCCGGCCATTCCGGGCATGTCCCGAACATTCCAGTCAGCTCTGTTGGAGACGTGGGCGATGCTATTTATCAAAAACATCGGCGGCAGTATTGCGGTCAAGATCGGGATCCTTCTGACGGCGATCGGCTGCGCGGCCGGCTTCTCGGTCATCCATGGCCTGGCGCTGTTCGGGACCTTTTCGTCCAGCATGGCGACGCTGGTGGAGGAGCGTATTCCAACGATCGAGAATTCCGTCTGGATGGCGGAGATCACCAGCGAGGTGCAGTCAGCGCTGACGGGCGTCCTGCTGGCCAAAACGCAAGAAGACCTCTCAGCGGCGGCCGAACGGCTAAGCAAGGCCGAGAAGGCGCTGGTCGACGCGGTCGACAGCAATCCCAAAATGAACGGGACGGCCATCGCAGCGCGCATTCCCGATCTTGCTGCGGCCACGCGCAGCATGGTTGATGCGAAGCGGGAGTACTTCGACGAACGAAAGCGCCAGCTTCGCATGATCGCCTATTTCAGCGACTTGTCCGAGCAATCCAAGGCCGTTCTGATCGAACGCGCTGACGCAGCGTTGTTCGACCTTGTCCTCGGCGGCGAGGAAACCGTCACCGCGATCACCGATGCGATGCGGCACATCGTCGATGTCGAATTCGACAATCTGACGCGGTTGATGCAGATCCGCGCCGATTTCAACCTTTTGTCCGGCGCGGCGATGGTCCTGACGACCACAAACGATCCAGCGCTGCGGTCGATCCTGCGGGATCTTGCGACCTCGGCGCTGGGGTCGCTCGACACCGCCTTGGACGGGCTTGCCGACCGCGACTCGGTGTCCGGATATGTCGACCGGATCGACGCGGTCCGCGCCTATTTCGCCGATCTGCTTGAGTCCTCAAGCGGCGCGATCCGGGCGACCGGAGCCGATATTCTGGCGCAACGCCGCGAAGGCGACGCGGTGCTCAGCGAAGCCCTGGACGAGGTGTCCTTCACCCTCGCCATCATGGGAGAAGATGCGATCGATGGCAACGCGGCGGCCGTGACGACGCTGCTTGACCGCGACGTTGGCCGGATCCTGAAATCGGGCGAGATCACCGGCGAGGTCACCGCGCTGTTCCTGGCGACGCTGTTGGGAGTGGGATCGCTGGATATCACATCCGCTATTGCGTCGCAGACCGCGATCAACGAGGCGGCGGCGCGGCTCGTCACCCGGACCGAAGATCTCGACGCCGGCGAAGCGCTGATTGCGCTGGTGCAGGAGCTGCTGGCGGTGGTCAATCCCGACGACGGCGTGGTGGAGGCGCATCGCAGTATGCTGGCCGCCCAAAACACCGCGATGGCCACCTCCGAGTCGGCCGGAGCGATCGTGGCCGACATCGTGCGCGAGACTTCGGCAACCGCCGCGGAGGCAATGGCACAGATCGTGATGGACAGCGGGATGTTGCAGGAAAAGGCGCTCTCTGCGCGGATGGATTTCCAGTCTGTCGGCTATGTGGTCCTGGGGATCCTGATTGCCGCGCCTGTGGTGATCTGGCTGCTGGTCCTGCGCCCCATGGGGCATGTCACCCGCGAGACCGAGCGTCTGGCGCGCGGCGATCTGTCGCCGATCAAGGGGATGGAGCGTGTGGGCGGCGAAATCGGCCGGATGCGCGCGGCGCTCGAGGTCTTTCAGACCGGGATGGTCGAACGGCAGCGCCTGCAAGAGGAAGAGCGTGCCCGGGAAGCGCGCGAGCGCGACGCAGAGCTGGCGCGCGCCGAGGCGGAGCGTCAAGCTGAAATCGCCGCACGCGCGCGCGAAGACGCACAGCGCGCCGAGACCGCCCGGCGGGAGGCAGAGGAAGCCGACGCGCGGGACAAACTGCGCCGCGAAACCGAAGCCGAGCGTGCGGCCCGCGCTGCCGAGGGCGAGCGTGTGACGAATACGCTCAGTGACGCGCTGGAACGTCTGGCTTCGGGCGATCTGACGGTGACGCTGACCACCCCGTTCCCCGAGCAGTTCGAACCGCTGCGAGGCCATTTCAATACGGCGTTGCAGAACCTCGCCCAGCTCGTTGGCACCCTGTCCAGCCGTGCCAGCAGCGTGAACGCCTCTTCTGCGGAACTATCGGCCGCCTCGAACGGCCTGTCCACCCGGACCGAGGCGGCCGCCGCAACGCTGCAAGAGATCGCAGCGGCCATCACGCAGCTTCTGGAAAGCGCCCGCGCCACCTCTGACCGCACCGCGGCGGCCGATGCGGTCATGAACACGGCGCGCGAGGGGGCCGAGGAAAGCCGGACCACCATCGAAACCGCCGTCAGCTTCATGGCGTCGATTGAAACCTCGTCGGAGGCCATTGCAAAGATCGTCGACCTGATCGACGACATTTCCTTCCAGACCAACCTTTTGGCTCTGAACGCCGGAGTAGAGGCGGCGCGCGCGGGCCCGGAGGGCCGAGGCTTCGCCGTCGTCGCAACGGAAGTTCGGGCGCTGGCGCAGCGCTCGGCCGAGGCGGCCGCCGAAATCAGCGCATTGATTTCCACGACCCGGTCCGACATCTCCAAGGGCGTCTCGCAGGTCAGTGCGGCCGGCGAAGCGCAACGCGGGATCCTGCAATTGGTGGGCGAGATCTCTGAACATGTCGCCGCGATCCGCGACGCGGCGCAAACCCAGTCCACCCGCACCGAACAGATCAGCAGCGCCGTGGACAACCTTGAAGAAGGCACCCAGAAGAACGTGGCCATGTTCGAGGAAACCGCCGCCGCCGGTCAGGTGATGGCCACCGACGCGCGCGTATTGTCCGACCTTGCCGCCAGCTTCCGCACCACCGCGACAGAGATGGAGATGGAGATGGAGCCTGAGCAACAGCTGCGATCCGCCTGAACCGGGCGCGCGCAGGGGTGAAAACCGGTCCTTCGCTGCGCGGGCCGAGATCGCCGCCCGAAGACGCCAGGGCGTGTTTCGCCCGCCTGGGCGGTGATTTTGACGGACGTGAAAGGCGTTCTGCGGAGTTTCGGGCGCACCCTCGCAGTCTCGTTGCCAGCCAGAAGCCGAAGGCCTCGGCGTCGAGCGGCACCACAACATCGCCGTCGGCCGTCACCGCATCCTTGATCGGGGCCAGCAGATCCCGACCGTAGCCCAGCAGTTCGGAATTGAGCAGCGGCTGCTCAGCGCCCAGCGATGTGCTGGCAAAAGGCAGCTTGGTGAAACCGCCCACGGGGGGCGTTCCATAGGTCGTCTCGAACGCAAGCGCCATCTGCGCCCGCGCCCTTTGGGCTCGTGCCATCCTGTTCTCCTAGAGTTGTTGGGATCAGCTGAGTGGATCAGCCGTTGAATAGTGCAAAACGACCGGGATGATGGCGGCCTTCGGGCTCGCCGCGCCCTCGACGGGCAGATCGACCGGTCGCGGTGCCTCTGCCTCGACCCCGTCACAGAGGCCGCCCAGCGTGCGGTCAGCGGCGAGTGCTGTACCGATGACGGCTACCAGCGTGTCAAAGGCGGCGTCACGGTCTGCGCCCTGCACGACCGCCTCGATCTCGGCGCCTCGATCTCGGCGCGGTCCTGGTAGTGGTTGCGCAGGGGCGACAGCGTCACCTCCGGCTCGCCAGGCTCGCCATCGCGCAGGATCAGCAGGCCCTCGGCCGGAACACATTCGGGCAGCACTTCGCCGCGCAGCGCGGTGGCGGGCAGCGTTGAGAGCCGCGCGTGCAGCGCGGTTAGAATGGTTTCGCGGGGGGTGGGCATGAGCTATTCTGACGTTCTTAGGATGCTCGAAGCGATCATCATCATGTTGATCATCGTGGTGAACATGATCTTTCCGGTGCGGCCGATGCCGATCATCCCCTTGATGATCATTGACATGTACGGCGTTATACCGTACTCAAGTCGGCGAAGGGGACCGATTGTGTTTGCGATCGAAACCACCGCACCTACGCCGGGCAAGATGGAGGCGCGCAAAGAGTTGCGCATGCATCGTGCTGATGAAGAGCGTATCAAGGCTGCAGCTGCTGCCACCGGCCTGCAGGAAGCTGAC
Organism: uncultured Maritimibacter sp.; assembly: GCA_964352155.1. GTDB lineage: Bacteria > Pseudomonadota > Alphaproteobacteria > Rhodobacterales > Rhodobacteraceae > Psychromarinibacter. The sequence continues at coordinate 5,732 of CAYGRI010000278.1, forward strand.
TTTATTCGTCAGGCGGCCCTTCTGCGTGCGCATGAAGTGGAACAGCGCATGTCTCTCTCCATTCTGCCCATCGACGCGTTTGAAGCTTTCAAGGCTGCTGTAGAGGCACCGGGAAAGGTTGTGCCCGGTCTGGCACGTGCTGCGGAAGCGTCGAAGGGCCTCCTGAAGGATGCCGACTGAGACCACGGCGGAAACGCCCGCCCTCACAATCGCCAAGTTCGACAAGTCGCTGCATGACCGCAGCGCCTTTTCTTGCGGATTTGTGCCCATCGATAACTTCCTGAAATCCTCACTATCGGATCAAATCAAGGCCGGGGTGGTCACAGCATGGATCGCAACAGTTGACAACGATCCCGCCGTGCTTGGTTTCAATACACTCGGTGCGATGGCCGTCCGGGCCAATCTTGGCCCCAAAAAGTGGCAGCGCGCTGGCGTCCCCGACATTCCCGTCATCTACATTCGTGCCGTAGCCGTCCGCGAAGATTCGCAAGGCATGGGTCTGGGAACGGCTCTAGTGATCGACGCTTTAAAGCGATGCCTCGAGATTGCTGATCAGATGGGTGCTGCTGCCATCGCACTCGACGTGCTGCAAGACGACCATTTTGATCGTCGCTGGAAGTTCTTTGCTGAACTTGGCTTCCAACCCCTTGGCGATCCTAACAATCCTTACCGCGTCTTCATTCCGATGGCAGATGTACGGGCGTCTCTTGGCTGAAGCTCGATCCAAATTCAAAACCTGTCCTCCACCCAGTTCGCCACGATCAGCCCCGGCACACCGTCCAACGCCCGATCCGCGTCCCGGTCGCGGTCCAGCCGCTTCGGAAGTTTTACCTGCGGCACCAGCAAGAAGATTGGCGCGTTGACTTTGCCTCGCCCAGTCTTTGAGCGCGACACCACGGCCTGACCCTTGGTGTTCAGCCGCCCCTCAGCCACCAGCAGACTCGGACCCGTTCGGCGATAGACGAACCGTAGGCGCAGACTGCGCCGCCTTTCCCATTCACCGGGGGTGATCCGGCTTCCGCGCGTGGATTTGCCTGCAGCGGGCAGCGGGATTGCCAGCCAGAAGCCGTCCTTCGAGCGGATCAGCGGACCCGTGTCATGCGCGCCGACGATCGCTGGTGCCTTGGACCAGACAAGCGCCGCTGCATCAAGGCTTTCGCCCGCGCGCGGAAAGGTCTGGTTTCCTGGCATTGGCCGTCCGGGACCGTTCGGGCATCGGCTTGCCGTGAGGCTTGCGGCGATGGATCCGAATGGTGAAGCCATTCCTGGCCAGCCATTTCTAGTTGCTTTGCGAGCGGTACGCAGTGTCGGCCCAGACCTCCATCGACGTGTTTTCGTCGGACAACAACTGCGATCCGCTGGGACAACGAGCGGCGCTCCACGGGGTCTTTCGCGCCGAAGCCGCAGGGGGGCGATATGCGGTCTCGCAGGATCGAGGCGCATGCCGGGGCGATCCACGCGGCGCTTGACGAAACACCGGACATCACGCTGGCAGAACTCTGCCAGCACCTGTCCGAGCGTGGCGTCGCGACCTCGACCTCGTCGCTGTGGCGGTTCTTCCGTC
>CAYGRI010000279.1:0-7258 GCA_964352155.1 uncultured Maritimibacter sp.
CCCCTTCCCAGCCGAAGAACATCTGCACCAGGTTGTCGGCGGTGACCAGCGACAGCATCGCGAAGGTGAAGAAAGACAGATAGGCAAAGAAGCGCGGCCGGTAGCTCTCGCCGTCCTTGAAATTGTCGTCATGCGCCATGTAGCCGAAGGAATATAGGTGCACGAGCGCCGACACCGTGGTCACGACAATCAGCATGATCGCTGTCAGCCGGTCCAGGCGGATCGCCCATTCCGTCGTCAGCGTGCCGCTTTCGATAAAGCGCATGATGGTGATCTGCTGGGTGGTTCCGTCAAAGCTGAAGAACACCGCCCAGGACAGGACCGCGGCCAGAAACAACAGGAAGGTCGCCACCCATTGCGCGGCATGTTCGCCGATCAGGCGCCAGCCAAAGCCGCAGATCAGCGCGCCAACCAGCGGTGCGAACAGGATGATGGGGGTCATGGTCTTACCCTTTCATCACATTGACGTCTTCGACGTCGATGGTGCCACGGTTGCGGAAGAAGCAGACAAGGATCGCCAGGCCGATGGCCGCCTCCGCCGCCGCGACCGTCAGCACGAACAGGGTGAACACCTGCCCCACCAGATCGTTCAGATAGGCCGAGAAGGCAACGAAGTTGATGTTCACCGCCAGCAGGATCAGCTCGATCGACATCAGCAGGATGATGATGTTCTTGCGGTTCAGAAAGATCCCGAAGATCCCGATGACGAACAGCGCCGCCGCCACCGCAAGGTAATGTTCCAGTCCGACCATCAGTTCGTCTCTCCTGCGGTTTCGGGGTAGAATGTCGTGCAGCCGCAGCCGATGGCCACCGGGGTCGCGTCGATATACATTGCGCCGCCCGGCGCCAGCCGCCCCGGCGCGTCATAGCCTTCGGCCCGTGCCATGGCCACCAATTGTTCCAGAGTCGCGGGCGCCGCAACCACCCGCTCAACGATGCGGTCGATCCCGGTGGTCTTGGGGCCTTCCATCAGCGACAGCTGGTCCGGGCCGATGGCGATCGCACGGCCCGAGCGGCAGTCCATCACGATCATCCCGGCGCGCCAATAGCAGGCATTGCCGTCAAACCATCGTTGCGACACCAGCCCGTTGCCCAGATCCTCTGCCGGTCCCAGACCCACGGTGCGGTATTCGTCCAGCGCAAGGCTGCGCGCGCAGCCGCCGCGTTCCGTCCAGGCACCGGTCACCTCCACCAACCCCGGAGTGCAGGCAGTGCCCACCCCCGGTGCCAGCATCAGTGCCGCGATCAGGATCTCACGTCCGGCCATGCCGTCCCTCGAGTCGTTTCTTCTTTTCGCGCTTGCGGCGTAGCGCGGTGATCACCAGGGCCACAACCCCCAGCACCGGAAATAACGGCGCCAATTGGTTCATGATCCGCTCCTGTTGCAGGTCGCCACAGGTCGCCGCCGCGCATGGCACGGGATCATGGCAGCGCGCGCACCCATCATGCCCCCACCAGATCGCAACCGCAGGTTCCGTAGGCGTTCTTGCCGAACCGCGCCTCGGCACCCATCCGGGCCATTTCCGCGCCCATCCGCTGCATCGTGAACCGGGCGGCACCATCCACCATTTCGTCCCACCGGGCGACAACAGCGGCGCCACCGGCCCGCGGCGGCACAACCGCCAGATCAGTGCCGGTCGGGCAATGCTGCAGGACCATCAGGCCAATCCCGCGCTCGATCGAGACATAGACCTGCCAGTGCACAAAATCCTTGCCCGCCTCGATCACAACCACCGGCACCTTCGTCTGTTCATAGCCGACCGACGACACCAGCCGCCCCGTCGGGACATCATAGCTGCAGGGCGGAGGCGGCTCCAACGCCGCGCCGGGACCGGCCGCCAACAGCACCGCCACACAGGCAAGCCCGGGATATGTCCGGCCTACTCCCATTCGGCCGACACGTCGCAGGCGCAATTGCCGAACTGATTGTTCACCCGCTTGACGCGGGCGCCCATCCGCACCATCTCGTCTTGCAGCTGGCGAACGGTAAAGGCGGTGTCGCTGTAGACCAGCGCGCTCCAACGCGCCTCGGCGCCCGCATAACCGGCGTCGGGCAGCGTGGCCACCAGATCCTCGCCCGACCGGCAATTCTGCAAGACCAGAATCAAAGGGCGCAGGTCATCCGGATCGTAGAGCCCCCAAGAGATGAAGCCCTCGCCCGCATACCCCACATAGACGTCGCGCAGCGGCCTGCCGTCGAAAATGGCCGGCTCAAGCCGCCCGGTTTGCGTGTTGAAGCTGCAATCGGGCAAGGGCACCGTCGCCGAGGCCTGCGTTGCCAGGGCGACACACAGGGAGGCGAGGGCAAGTCTCACAGCCCCTGCCCCGGCTTCACATCGCGCACTTCCATCGCCTTGGCGGGATCGCGGTACATCTGGGCCAGCACGTTCTGGCGCTTGACCGAGGTCCGGTGGCGCAGGGTCAGGACGATGGCGCCGATCATCGCGGTCAGCAGGATCAGCCCCGCCAGCTGGAACAGCAGGATGTAATCGTCATAGATGAGCTGCCCCAGCGCGGCGGTGTTGTGCACATCGTCGCTGGCCGGCGCGATGGCGGCGCGCAGAGTCTGCGCCTGATCGGCAAAGGTCCAGTTTCCGAACACCAGCCCCAGTTCCATCAGCAGCACCACGCCGATCAGCAGGGCGATGGGCAGGTAGCGCGCCATCTCGGCCTTCAACTCGGCAAAGTCGATGTCCAGCATCATCACCACGAACAGAAACAGAACCGCGACCGCGCCCACATAGACGATGATCAGCAGCATCGCGACGAATTCCGCCCCCAGCAGCACGAACAGCCCGGCCGAGGACAGAAAGGCAAGGATCAGCCACAGCACGGAATGCACCGGGTTGCGGCTGACCACGGTAAACAGGCCCGCCGTCACAACCGTGATGGCAAAGACATAGAAGGTGAAATCGGCAATCGTCATTCCGTGTCCTCCTGGCCCCCTGACAGGACCTCTCGGGTGAGGTTCATCGCCCGGGTCATGGCCGGAACGCCGCCAAACATGCCGCCAAGCGCGATGGTTTCGGTGATTTCCTGATCGGTCGCCCCGGCTTCGCGGGCGTGGCGCACGGTCAGCCGCAATTGCGATTCCGCTTGCGCACCAAGGATCGTCAGCCCCTGCAAGGTCAGCAAGAGCTTGGTCTTCGCGTCCAGCCCTTCGGGGTTGTAAGTCTTGCCCCAGAACGTTTCCATCACGTCCCTGGGCATCAGGGGCCACATCTTTTCGATGGCGCCGGGGGTGAAGCTTTCCATAACCGGCCCCATCGTCTTGGCCCAGTCCTGACCCATCTGCATCAGGTCCTCAAAGGGGTTCCGGTTCTCAGTCAACCGCAGCCTCCTTTGCTTCCTCAACGTCTGCGTCCGGGGCCTGTGGTTCCTTGGCGTCGAACACTTCCATCGCCGCGTTCAGCGCGTTGAACATGGCCGGCATCCCGCCATACAGACCCATCTGATAGATCACCTCGGCAATCTCGGCGCGGGTTGCGCCGACAGACAGGCTGGCCGCCACATGGATCTTCAGCTGAGGCCGGGTCTGCGCGCCCAGCACCGCCAAAGCCGCCACCGTGGCCAGCGCCCGGGTCTTGTCGTCCAGCACGCCGCGCGCATAAGTCCGCCCGTTCAGCTCCACCAGATCGCGCGCCAGTCCGGGCAACAGATCGTCGTAGCGCGCGCGCAAAGCCGCCTCCATCCCGGGATTCACCCGTTCGGTATGCGCCTTTCCAAGCGCATAGGCCTCTGTCTGCGGCACGGTTGCTCTCATCGGTAGGGCGCGTCCAACTCCAGGTTGCGGGCGATCTCGGCTTCCCAGCGCTCGCCATTCGCCAACAGCTTGTCCTTGTTATAGTACAGCTCTTCGCGGGTCTCGGTGGCGAATTCGAAGTTCGGCCCCTCGACGATGGCATCGACCGGGCATGCCTCCTGGCAGAAGCCGCAGTAGATGCATTTCGTCATGTCGATGTCATAGCGCGTGGTGCGGCGGCTGCCATCCTCGCGCGGTTCGGCGTCGATCGTGATCGCCTGGGCGGGGCAGATCGCCTCGCACAACTTACAGGCGATGCAGCGTTCTTCGCCATTCGGATAGCGGCGCAGCGCATGTTCGCCGCGAAAGCGCGGGCTCAGCGGCCCCTTTTCGTGGGGGTAGTTCAGCGTCGCCTTGGGCGCGAAGAAATAACGCAGCCCCAGTTTGAAGCCGGCAAAGAAATCCGACAGCAGGAAATAGCGCGCGGCGCGATTGTAGTCGATCTGCGTCATGAAGTCCCTCCAAGGTCGAATGCTTCGGCCGTCCAGCGCGCCAGCTCAGGCACTTCGCCCGCGCTGGCGGCGGATCCGATCTGGTCGCCGATGTTAGACACGATTTTCTCTCGCGCCAGCGCGGCCGAGGAAAACCGCCCCTCGCTGCGGCCATCCACCCACAATTCAAACGCGGCCGGGCCGACCTGTACAATCCGGACCGGCGCGCCCATGATCTCTGTGCTATAGCGGGTACCTCTTGACGACATCTTAGCCCCCCACGGCCCAGCGGGCATAGGCGCCGCCGAACCAGCCGAATTGCGCGGCAAAGGCGACGATCACGACCCAGGCCAGGGACATCGGCAGGAACACCTTCCAGCCAAGACGCATCAGCTGGTCGTAGCGGTAGCGCGGGGTGATCGCCTTGACCATCGCGAAGATGAAGAAGAAGAACGCCATCTTCGCCACCATCCACAGCGCGCCATCCGGCAGGCCCGGGATCGGCGACAGCCAGCCGCCAAAGAACAGCAGCGTGGTCAGGGCGCACATCAGGAAGATCGCGATGTATTCGCCGGCCATGAACAGCAGGAAGGGGGTGGAGGAATATTCCACCTGATAGCCCGCCACCAGTTCCGATTCCGCTTCCGGAAGGTCGAAGGGCGGGCGGTTGGTTTCCGCCAAGGCCGAGATGAAGAACAGGAACACCATCGGCAGATGCGGCAACCAGTACCAGGAGAACAGGCCGTAAGCCCCGTCCTGCGCCCGCACGATATCGCCGAAGTTCAGCGAACCGGTCGACAGGATGACGCCCACGATGATCAGGCCGATGGACACCTCATAGGAAATCATCTGCGCGGCAGACCGCAACGAACCCAGGAACGGATATTTGGAATTCGACGCCCAGCCCCCCATGATCACGCCGTAAACCTCCAGCGAGGAGATGGCGAAGACATAAAGGATGGCGACGTTGATATCGGCCAGCACCCAATTGTCGTTGAACGGGATCACCGCCCAGGCGATCATCGCCAGCACGAAAGAGATCATCGGCGCCAGCATGAACACAAAGCGGTCGGCCCCGGCCGGAACGACGATCTCCTTGACCACGTATTTCAAGGCGTCGGCGACGGTCTGCAGCAGGCCAAACACGCCCACCACATTCGGGCCGCGCCGCATTTGCACCGCCGCCCAGATCTTGCGGTCGCCATAGACCAGGAACAGCAATGACACCATCACGAAGCCGATGACCAGGAGGCTCTGCGCCGCAATGATCAGGGCAATGCCGAGCCCGGTTGAAAAGAAGTCAGCCATCTGTCCTCACACCGTCGGTATGCCGGTTTCCGTGCAGTTGGCCACGGAAACCTCGGCGTCAATCGTGTTAAGCCCTCTCGGGAGGTCTGCCGAGATGGTGTAAACCGCATCTCCCCGCCAAAGACCACCCGTTTCTTCCACATTTGTGCGGACATGCCGCGCAAACCCGTATCCTCTGATCAGCGCATACTGCGCTGCAGCACACTCGGCATAGCCCGCCACATCCCCCGTGTCGCGCGCGCCCCGCATCTGGACCACGAAACCCACCAGATCCCCGTCCAGGAGCCGGGTTTCGATGCCCAGATACTCAGGCGTAAAGGACGCGGCGTTCACATCTGCCCCTTCATCCGTTGCGGCACATGCGCACAGGGCCGCCAGGGCGAACCACCCCAGGTGCCGGCCACGGCAAATCGATTGCATGGCTACTCCGCCGCAACGGCCGTCTCGGACCTGGCATGCGCATTGGCACTCAACTCCGCCATCAGGGCCGACGCGCGGGCGACCGGGTTGGTCAGGTAATGATCCGCGATCACCGCCGCAAAGGCACTGTCGCTGATCGATCCGGCCGGTTCCACCGTCCAGGCGTTTTCCGGCACATCGTCCACGCCCTTGAGCAGCGGCACCGCCTTGACCAGCTTGCCGCGCAGTTGCGCCAGGCTGTCATACGGCAGCGCCGGGCCGAGTTCGGCGGACAGGGCCCGCAGGATGGCCCAGTTTTCCTTCGCCTCGCCGGGCGGAAAGCTTGCCCGCAGGGCCAGTTGCGGGCGCCCCTCGGTGTTGACGAACAGGCCCTGCTCCTCTGGATAGGCGGCGGCGGGCAGGATCACATCCGCCCGGTGCGCGCCCCTATCCCCGTGGCTACCCTGATAGATGACGAAGGGCCCGGCGGGCACGTCCACCTCGTCCACGCCGAGGTTATAGACCACGTCCGCGTCTTCCAGCGCCGCATCGACGCCGCCGTCGGTCACCGCGCCCACATCCATCGCGCCCACCCGCCCGGCGGCGGTGTGCAGAACCAGGAAGCCCGACTTGGTCGACTCCGCCAGACGCATCGCCGCCGACAGAATCGCGGCCCCGTCCGGGCGCACCAGCGCCGCCTGCCCCAGGATGATCAGTGACGGCCTGTCGGCCACTGCGGAATGATCCCGCGACAGCAGACCCTCGATCACGGCGGGGCTGGTACCGATGTGGTTGTACTCATAGGTCAGATCGACCGCCTCGCCGATCACGCCGACCGTCGCCCCGGCCAGCCAGGCCTTGCGGATCCGCGCGTTCAGCACCGGTGCTTCGCTGCGCGGATTGGTCCCGATCAGCATGATCGCCTGCGCTGCGTCGATATCCTCGACCCGCGCCGTCCCCACATAGCCAGAGCGGTTGCCCGCGGGCAGCGCCGCGCCATCGGTCCGGCATTCCACGCTGCCGCCGCGGCCTTCGATCAACTGCTTGAGGGCAAAGGCCGCCTCCACCGGGACCAGATCGCCGATCAGACCGGCCACCTTGCTGCCCTGCATCGCTTCGGCCACCGTCGACAGCGCTTCCGGCCAGGTCGCCGGGCTCAGCTTGCCCTCCTTGCGGATATAGGGCCGGTCCAGGCGCTGGCGGCGCAGGCCGTCCCAGACAAAGCGCGACTTGTCGCTGATCCATTCCTCGTTCACGCCGTCGTGGTTGCGCGGCAGGATGCGCATCACTTCGCGCCCCTTGGTGTCGACCCGGATGT
>CAYGRI010000280.1:0-7199 GCA_964352155.1 uncultured Maritimibacter sp.
CCTCGACCCTGCCCATATCCGAGTTGGCCAAGGCCTCGGTCCGCCCCGACCAATACATCGGCATCCATTTCTTTTCCCCAGTTGAAAAGATGATGCTGGTCGAGATCATTCGCGGCCGCGAGACCGGCGACCGGGCGGTGGCCAAGGCGCTGGACTACGTCCGCCAGATCCGTAAGACGCCCATCGTGGTGAACGATGCACGCTTTTTCTACGCCAACCGCTGCATCATTCCCTATATCAACGAGGGGATCCGGATGGTCGCCGAAGGGGTCGCGCCCGCGTTGGTCGAGAATGCGGCCAAGCTGGTCGGGATGCCGCTGGGGCCGCTGCAACTGGTGGACGAAACCTCGATCGACCTGGGCGCACGGATCGCGCGGGCGACAAAGGCGGCGATGGGCGATGCCTATCCCGACGGCGCGGTGGACGATGTGCTGTTCTGGATGGAGACCGAGGGGCGGCTGGGCCGCAAGGCGCATGCTGGCTTTTACGACTACGACGACAAGGGCAAGCGCACGGGCCTGTCCCCGACCGTGGCGGCGAAATACCCCACATCCGACAGCCAGCCCGAGGTGACAGAGGTGCAGCACCGCCTGCTGTTCGCCCAGGTGCTGGAGGCGGTGCGCGCGCTGGAAGACGGCGTTCTGACCGACATCCGCGAGGGCGACGTCGGCGCGATCCTGGGTTGGGGCTTTGCGCCCTGGTCCGGGGGGCCGTTCTCATGGCTCGACATGCTGGGCGCCGCGCGCGCGGTGGACCTGTGCGACCGGCTGGCGAGGACCCATGGCGACCGCTTCGCCGCCCCCGCCCTGTTGCGGGACATCGCGGAGAAGGACCAGACGTTCTACGGTCGCTTCGGACCTCAGGCAGCCGCCGCGTAGACCGGCTGGCTGTATTGGCCGGGCACACCCCCTTCGACCGGGGCTTCCTCGTGCAGGATGCAATCGAGCAGGTCCCGCGCTGTCTCGGAATCGACGCTACGGTACATGTCGGCCCGATTGTCGGACATCAGCTCGTCCAGCGAGATCACCCCGGGACGGCCGCAATAGGCGAGCGCGCCATGCTGGGCAAAGATGACCTCATCATGCTGGAATTCCAGGACGATTGTCTGCGTCGGCCCCTCGGGCGCGACCCGGCCGATGCCCCGGAAACCCTCCAGATCCGACGCGGTGATCAGGGTGAACGGGTCGCCAAAGACCGCCTCGGCGGCATCCGATTCCAGCATCACCTGCTGGTCGGGCTGCAACAGCATGGGGGCGGCATTGCCCAGAACGCCAGCGGGCACCATCAGCGGCCACTGCGACCGCGGCACCGGCGCGGCCCAGGTGATCGCGCGGTGCACCGCCTTGACGGGCTGCAGGCCGCGATCAAAGGTCAGGACCAGATCGCCCGTCGCAATCGCCTCTGCCGCGCGCCATCCCATGGCCGAGGCGACCTGCGTGCCGGCCACAAGGCCACCGGTGGCCTCGGACATGGCCAAGGACGCGCCAGACCCGATGCCAAAGTCTTGGCGGCGAACCGCAGCACTGGCCCCAAAAACGTTCCATCCCTTTGAAAACATTCTGTTCACCTCCGCTATGCGGTCCCTGTCGGTACGGTTTGTCCTTCTGACGAGTCCTGGTAAACGCGATTCGGTTGATCTCTTGTGGACGGAATTAAGCTTATAATTGGGCATAATTCGCTAACCGGCGCCAAAGCTCAAAGCTGGGTCAGACTGTCCTTCGTCTGCGAAACAATCAGCGTGCTTTGACTATTCGAAGGCGTAGCCAAAGCGCGCAATGTCCGGGGCGCTCAGCTCTGCCACCAGATCCACAAGGACGGGGTCGTAATAGGGCCGGTAGTCCGCCCCCCGGTCCGAGGCATTGGCCCGGGCCACATCGCCCAGCGAAAAGCCCAGATGCGCCTCTAGCGGGGCCAGATCCGTTGCCAAATGTTCCAGCCGGACAAAGCAATCGCAGCGCTCGCGACCCCGGGCATCCGTCACATAGGATCCATAGGTCGCCCGCCGGATCGACGCTTGTATCTGCGGATGGCTCAGGAAATCGGCAAACGGCAGGCGCCGGGCCAGATTCACCGCCGGATGCTGAAAGGACTGCCCCTTCAGCCAGTGATAATAGCTCACCATCCTGTCCCAGGGGTTGCGCACCAGCGTAAAGACGAACAGCGCGTCCAGATCCGCCGCCGTCACCAAGCCGTCCAGATCCGCCAGGGTCGCATGCTTCCACAGGCGCCCGGCGGTCTGCACCTCCTTCAACCGCTTGCGCCGCCGCTGCGCCTTTGGCGTGTCGCCGACAAGAAGGTCATCCCGCATCGCGCGCGCCTCCAGCGCCAGGCTCAGCGCGGTGCCGCCGGTCTTGGGGATGTGAACGAACAGGTAGCGGCGCCCGCGAGACAGGATCATGGGGCGGGCATAGCAACTCCGCCCCGCGCGGAACAGGGGGCTGATCGCCCGCCGGCCCTAAGGGCAAATGCCATCTGGTTCCCACCCGGCAACCTGCCTATCCTACCAGGGCCGCAATATCGCAAGGGAGGACACCGATGGGCTGGCTGAACGACGAGACCGGGCTGAACAAGACCTCCGCCAATCATGCCGCCCTGACCCCCTTGACCCATCTGGCGCGCGCCGTCCGCGTGTTTCCGGAACGCGAGGCGCTGGTCTATGGCACAACCCGCCGCACCTATGCCGAATATCACGCCCGGATCAGCCGCCTCGCCTCGGCGCTTACGGGGGCCGGCGTGGCCACTGGCGATGTTGTCGCGACCTTGCTGCCCAACATTCCCGCCCAGGCCGAGGCGCATTTCGGCGTGCCCGCGATGGGCGGTGTGCTGAACGCGATCAACATCCGGCTGGACGTGGATACGGTCGCCTATATTCTGGGCCACGGCGGCGCCAAGCTGCTGCTGGTGGACAGCCAGTTCCTGCCCCTCGCCGAGGCCGCCCTGTCCGAGATGGACGGCGCCCCGCCGCGCCTGATCGAAGTGCCCGACGCCGCCGCCGGTTGCCCCGCCAGCGGGCGCCACATGACCTATGAAGACTTCCTGACCAGCGGCGATCCGGCGTTCGACTGGATCCTGCCGCAGGACGAATGGGAAAGCCTCGCGCTCAACTACACCTCGGGCACAACGGGGCGCCCCAAGGGCGTCGTTTATCACCACCGCGGGGCCTATCTGTCGACCATGGCGCAGGTAGTCAGCTGGCGCCTGGCGCTGCATCCGATCTACCTGACAATCGTGCCACTGTTTCATTGCAACGGCTGGTGTCACACCTGGATGATGCCGCTGCTGGGCGGCACCATCGTCTGTTGCCGACATGTGGACGCCAGGTCGATCTATGCCGCCATCGCGGACGAGAAGGTGACCCATTTCGGCGCCGCGCCGATTGTTTTGAACACGTTGATCCATGCGGAGGAGGCCGACCGGCGCGCCTTCGATCATCTGGTCGAGGTGTTCACGGCCGGCGCCCCGCCCCCCGCCGCGACTCTGGCGGCGATCGAGCCGCTGGGCTTCAACGTCACGCAGGTCTACGGGCTGACCGAGACCTATGGCCCCAGCACCGAATGCCTTTGGAAACCGGAATGGGACGCGCTGGACGACGACACCCGCTATGGCATCAAGGCCCGCACCGGCGTGATGATGCCTTTCTATCAGGATTGCACCGCGCTGGATCCCGACACCCTGCAGCAGATTCCGATGGATTCGGCGGCGCAGGGAGAGATCATGTTTCGCGGCAATGGGGTGATGAAGGGCTATTACCGAAACCCCGAGGCTACCGCCGCCGCGTTCGAGGGCGGGTGGTTCCATTCCGGCGACATCGCGATTCAGCATCCGGACGGCTATCTGAAAATCGTGGACCGCTCGAAGGATGTCATCATTTCGGGGGGGGAGAATGTCTCTTCGGTGGAAGTGGAGGATGTGTTGACGCGGCATCCTGCCGTGATGCTGTGCGCCGTGGTCGCCAAGCCTGACGAGAAATGGGGCGAAGTGCCTTGCGCCTTTGTCGAAACCAAACCGGGGGCAGCCGTGACAGAGGACGAGCTGATACGCTTTGCGCGCACCCATCTGGCCGGGTTCAAGACTCCGAAAGCGGTGGTGTTTGGCGAGTTGCCGAAAACTTCGACCGGCAAGATCCAGAAGTTCCAGCTGCGCCAACAGTTCCGGGACGCTTGATGGCGCAGGGTCCTGCCCGCCAGGCAAAGGCCGATCCGGCGCAATTTGCGAGCACGGAGCGGAGCCCTGCCACGGCGCGCGGCTGGCACGTCCGGAGGAAACGAGGCCGCAGCATCAGCGGCGAGTCTGCCAGCCGACGATCTGCCTGTCGCCTGGTTGCAGCGTGATTCGTTCGCTTTACGTCAGCCCGCGCTCAAAGCGGTCCGCTGCGCAAATGCCGATTCGGATCGCGGGCTGAACCGCAAACACTCCGACCGCGCGCGACAGACCCTAATAGATATACCGAATCTGATCGCTCCAGTACCGTTCGACGCGGCGCAGGGCCGTGTTGATCTCTTCGATCCCGTTCAGGTCGAGCACCGACCGCGATTCCAGACCATCGGCATGGCGCACGAACAGCTCTTCGACGATGGTCTGGACGTTGCGACCCTTTTCAGTCAGGCGCACGCGGACCGACCGGCGGTCAATCTCGCAGCGCTGGTGGTGCATGTAGCCGGCCTCAACCAGTTTCTTCAGGTTATAGCTGACGTTCGAGCCCTGATAATAGCCACGGCTCTTCAGTTCGCCCGCAGTCACCTCGTTTTCACCGACGTTGAAAAGCAACAACGCCTGCACCGCATTGATTTCGAGGATCCCCAACCGTTCGAACTCATCCTTGAGAACGTCAAGTAGCAATCTGTGCAGCCGCTCCACCAGGGACAGTACCTCCAGATACTGCGCCATGAAGCTACTGTTGAGACCGCCGCCGATCCGAGATTGAATGCTCATCATGTTCTCCGCCATGTACCGCTCGTGGCGGAGGAATAGCTGGAAAACCACAAATTATTAGTTAAGCGGATTGAATCTGTTCAAAAAACATCTTTTCTCGCACCCGAATGCGCCGCAATCCTTGCGATCAGCCCCGCGAACCGCCCGGGTGCGGGGGTTTGCCCGGTCACCCAGGCGTAGAGATCCTGGTCATTCTCCCACAACAAAGCATCGTAGAGATCCAGCGTCTCGGAATCCATCCCTGGCAGCTCCGTTGTGGCATAAGCCCCTAGGATCAAATCCATTTCCTTGATCCCACGCCGCGCAGACCGCATCGCGAGGCGCTTTAGCCGCGCCTCTGCCGTCTCTGTCATCGCGGTTGCTCCTTCAAGGCTTTCTGCAGACGCTTCTCGATCCCGCCCAGACGCTCGGCCGTCTGCACCATGGTGCCCTTGAGCTGGCGAATCTCCGTCAAGAGCCCGGAAATCTCCTGCGGCATGCTGTAGTCGTCGGGTTCCGGCAGGCCCGCGCCCTCGCCATTCAGCAGCCAGACCAGCGACACGTTCAGGATACCCGCCAGCATCGAAAGCCTGTTCGCGCGCGGCTCGGAGGCGTCGTTTTCCCAGCCTTGCAGCGTCTTAAGCTTGACCCCGACCCGCCTGGCAAGCTCGCCCTGGGTCAGGCCCAGCGCATCCCGCGCGGCAGCCAGCCGATCCCCGAAGGTCGCGTTCTCGTTCGAATACCAGCCGCCGCCGGTGTCATCGGTCGCGGGCGCGTCGTGGCTTGCGTCTTCGTGCATGGTCACCTCCAGTGTAGGGCTTGAACGGCCTCGAGGGACAACCTACACCTGAGCCCCGGTGCATTCCAACCGGAGACGACCATGTCCTTTCTTTCCGCGACACTGTCACGCGTCAAGCCCTCGCCGACGATCGCCATGAACACCCGGGCGCAGGAGCTGAAGGCCGAGGGCAAGGATATCATCGGGCTCGCCGCCGGAGAGCCCGATTTCGACACGCCCGACAGCATCAAACAGGCGGGCATCGCCGCGATTCTCGCCGGTCGGACGAAATACACCGCCCCTGACGGGATCCCGGAGCTCAAGAAGGCCATCTGCGGCAAATTCGCCCGCGAGAACGGGCTGGAGTACACGCCCGCGCAGGTCTCTGTCTCGTCCGGCGGCAAGCAGATCCTGTACAATGCGCTGATGGCGACTCTGAACCCCGGCGACGAGGTGATCATTCCGGCGCCCTATTGGGTCAGCTATCCGGACATGGTGCTGCTGGCGGGGGGCACGCCGGTGGTGGTCGAGGCGGGACTCAAAAGCGGTTTCAAGCTGACGCCGGAGCAGTTGGAGGCGGCGATCACGCCAAACACCAAGTGGCTGATCTTCAACTCGCCCTCGAACCCAACGGGCGCCGGCTATAGCCGCACCGAGTTGAAGGCGCTGACGGATGTGCTGATGCGGCATCCGCATGTCTGGGTGATGACGGACGACATGTACGAACATCTGGTGTTCGGCGATTTCACCTTCACCACCCCCGCCCAGGTGGAGCCCGGGTTGTATGACCGGACGCTAACCTGCAACGGGGTGTCCAAGGCCTATGCGATGACGGGCTGGCGCATCGGCTATGCCGCCGGTCCAGTGGAACTGATCGCGGCGATGCGCAAGATCCAGACGCAATCCACGACCAACCCCTGCACGATCTCGCAATGGGCCGCGGTCGAGGCGCTGACCGGCTCGCAGGATTTTCTGGCGCCGAACCGGGCCCTGTTCCAGCGCCGCCGCGATCTCGTGGTCGACGGGCTGAACGCCTGCCTGGGCGTCACCTGCCCGACCCCCGACGGCGCGTTCTATGTCTATCCCTCGATTTCGGGCTGCATCGGCTATACCTCGGCCGGGGGCACGAAGATCGACAGCGACGAGGCTTTCGCGACCGCCCTGCTTGAGGAAACCGGCGTGGCGGTCGTGTTCGGCGCGGCCTTCGGGCTGTCGCCGTATTTTCGGGTCAGCTATGCCACTTCGGACGAGATCCTGACCGAAGCCTGCAGCCGCATCCGCGCTTTCTGCGTTGGGCTGAGCTGAGGGATCGAGATGGCCAACGAGCTGCCAGACTTCTATTTTCGGTTGCGCGAGAACGGCGCCGCAGTCTTTCGCGTCTCTACCGAGAACCGCCAGCGCCGGATCGAGATGGACCAGATCGCGGTGATCAATCTGCGCAACGGACAGATCAAGCCGCATCGCGGGCACGACCTGACAGAACCAGAGATGACCGCCATCAAGGATTGGA
>CAYGRI010000281.1:0-7173 GCA_964352155.1 uncultured Maritimibacter sp.
GGCATAGACGAATCCGGCGCAGACCGCCTGCACGTCGAAGGCATAGCCATGCTGCATGCCCAGAGCGGCTTGCACCATCGTCGCGGCAGAGGGAAAGGTCAGATCGGCGGTCGAGGTGGCCACGATGATCGCATCGATGTCGTCCGGCGTCAGACCGGCATGGTCCAGCGCGGCCCGCGCCGCGCGTACGGCCAGGTCCGACGTCGTCTGGCCCTCGGCGGCGAAATGGCGCCGCTCTATTCCGGACCGAGACCTGATCCAGGCGTCTGTCGTATCAAGCGATGCCTCGAATTCCGAATTGGGCACCACGCGGTCCGGCAAATAGTGACCGACACCCCGCACAACGGCTCGTTTTATCATTGATTTTTACCGGACCCGCCCTCTTTTCCGGCAACATCATTGCCCGGCAACGCGGCGGATGCAACCCGTGCTGCCAGCCGCTCTGTAAAGTTGGATTGCGCCAGCCGGAAGGCCAGCTTGATGGCCGCCGAGACCCCGGTGGCATCGGCGGCGCCGTGGCTTTTGACCACCGTTCCGTTCAGCCCCAAAAACACCCCGCCATTTACCCGGCGCGGGTCGATCCGCTTGGACAGGCGGCGCAGCGAGGTATAGGCTAGCAGCGCGGCAATCCGGCTCAGAGGGGTGGCGCGGAACGCATCGCCCAGGAAATCGCGGATCAGCGTCGCCGTGCCCTCGCCGGTCTTCAGCGCCACATTGCCGGTGAAACCATCGGTCACAATCACATCGACCCGGTCCGAGGGGATGTCCCCGCCCTCGACAAAGCCTACGTAATCGTAGCCCCCGACGCTGGCGGCATGGGCGAGCATTTCGCCCGCAACCTTCAGCTCGGCGCGGCCCTTGTGATCCTCGGTGCCCAGGTTGAGAAGGCCCACGCGGGGCAGCGTCAGACCCAGCCCGTTACGGGCATAAGACGCGCCCATCATCGCATATTGCAGCAAATCATGCTCATCGGCGCGGATATCGGCGCCCACATCCAGCATGATATTGAACCCGCCGGGGTTGCGTGACGGCCACATGCAACAGATCGCGGGGCGATTCACCCCCTCCAGCCGGCGCAGGCGCATCATCGATAGCGCCATCAGCGCGCCGGTATTGCCGCAGGATACACAGGCATCGGCCCGCCCGTCGCGCACGGCCTCGATCGCGGACCACATCGAGGTGCCCTTGCCATGCCGCATGACATGGCTTGGCTTTTCCTCCATCGTCACGACGCCATCGGCATCGACGATCTCGCAACGGCCGCGCAATTGCCAGCGGCGCTCCAACAGCGGACTCAGCACATCGCGCGGGCCGTGCAGCAAAAAGCCCACCG
Organism: uncultured Maritimibacter sp.; assembly: GCA_964352155.1. GTDB lineage: Bacteria > Pseudomonadota > Alphaproteobacteria > Rhodobacterales > Rhodobacteraceae > Psychromarinibacter. The sequence continues at coordinate 1,334 of CAYGRI010000281.1, forward strand.
CGGGGTTCTTGTCCGCCGATTTCGCACAGCCCGCCACCACAGCCGCAGGGCCGCGGTCACCGCCCATAGCATCGACGGAAATCACGATCCGGCGGGCGCTCGGTGCCGGGAGTTGGCTGGTGTCAGCGCCCATGACCGATCCGGAGCTGCGTTACGCGGCGTCTTCGTCGTCCAGGTCGATCTCGTCGGCCATCGCGACAATTTCGCGGTCGTCATAATGCCCGCAAGAGGGGCAGACGTGATGCGGGCGCTTCAACTCACCGCAATTGGAGCATTCGTTCGGGTTTGCCCCGTCGAGCGCGTGGTGCGAGCGACGCATGTTGCGACGCGATTTGGTGATTCTATTCTGCGGGACAGCCATGTATCAACCTCGGTCTGGCGTGGGCGTTTGGCCCGGTGTGAAGGGTTCGGCACGGGAAGACAACCCGCCCGACCGGATAAATCTGCGAGCGCCGGAACATACTGCGATTTGGCGTTCGCGCAAGGGGGATTCCGCGCCGCGGCGTGCTTTGGCGCGAAACGAACCGGTGGGCGCGGGCAGGGCGTTGCGCCGCCGGTCAGTCCGGCTTGTCGCCCAGCCTGTCGCGCAGCCCCGCAAGCCCGGCGAAGGGTTTCGTGTCGTCCTCTGTCATCGGGGTGATGCCGGGTTCCGCATAGCTTTGCGTCACCGGCGCCGCGCCGTCGACATGGGGATATTGCGGCAGGTTCAGCGCCAGATCCTCGACCAGTACGGCCATCAGATCGAGCACGGCGGGCAGGGGTTCGATGCTGTCATCCTCGGGGATCTCAAGCTCTTCGCCCTCAGGTATGTCAGGCAGTTCGGTCAGGTAGCGGCGCAGGACCGGCACGTCGATCCGCGTCGTCACCGGCTCCAGCGTGGCGACGCAGGGCTGCACCACCGTGGCGCCCAACTGCCCCTCCAGCCGCCAGTCCGCCGCGCCTTCGGGGATCAGCCGCACATCCATGCGGACTTTGCGCAGCGCGCTCAGATCCAGATCCCGGACAATCTCGGCGCGCGCCGCGGTGTCCGGCTCGACCCGGATCTGTTGCGGACCGCTGGCGCGCAAAGCGGCCAGGCGCACCATATGCGCGGCGGCGGGGTCGCGCCTGGGGTCGTCCATTCGCTTGATCCTTCGGCCATCCTTCTGTAATCGGGATAAAAGCTCGGCCAGGCCATGGCAAGAGGGGTGACATGAGCAGGATCGCCACAGCGTATCGAGGACTGATTTGCGCGGGGCTGCTGGCCCTGGCCGCAGCCTGTTCGACCATCGACCGTAACCACGGCTATGTGCCGCCCGACCGCGATCTCGACCAGATCATCATCGGCGTCGACACGCGCGCAACGGTCGAGGATGTGGTCGGCCGCCCCTCTGCCGCGGGGGTTCTGGACGCGGGCGGCTGGTATTATGTCAAAAGCAAGTTCAGCGCCTACGGCTTTCGCCAGCCCCGCGAGGTCGACCGCGAGGTTGTGGCCATCAGCTTCGATTCCGGCGGCGTTGTGTCGAACATCGAGCGGTTTGGGCTGGAAAACGGCCGTGTGATCGTGCTGTCGCGGCGGGTGACGGACAGCAACATCAAAGGCGTGACCTTCCTGCAACAGCTGTTCGGCGGCTTTGGCAACTTCACCGCAGATACGCTGCTGGGCAATTAAGCGGGTGTCGGGGCGGGCGATTGCGCCCGCCGCCGTTGGTCGAAGGCCGGGCTCAGCCGGGCTGGTAGAACAGCGCCACACCATTGATGCAATAGCGCAGCCCGTTGGGCGCGGGCCCGTCGGGAAAGACATGGCCCAGATGCGCGTCGCAGCGGTTGCAATGCACTTCGGTGCGGGTGGTGAACCAGCTGCGGTCGATGCTTTCGCCGACCGCCTCGTCATCCATCGGCTGGTAGAACGACGGCCAGCCGGTGCCGCTTTCGAACTTGTGATCGTGATCGAAGAGCGGCAGGCCGCAGCAGATACAGTGGAACGTGCCTGGCTCATCGGGGAAGTCGTCATGGGTGTGGGCCCGCTCTGTCCCGTGCTTGCGTGTGACCTTGAAGGCCAGATCGCTGAGCCTGTCGCGCCATTCCGCCTCTGTCCTTGTCACTTTTTCCATCGCATCTTCCCCGTATATCGTCAGATCGTTGTCATATCTTGTGTGTAGCGCTTTGCAAAATCATAGGTAAGGGATCGGGACGGCTTTCCAAGCCAAGTCTGCGTGAGGGGGACGGTCATGCTGCGAAAGGGTAGATATCACGCGCGTATGGCAGAGACGCCTGGCGACCTGCTGGCCGCCCAAACCCTGCGCCATCGTGGCTTTATCGCGGGCACCGGGGCACTTTCCCGGAAAAATGACAGAGATACGGATAGTTACGACGAAAGATGCCGCCATGTGCTGGTCGAGGACACGCGCTCCGGCGAGCTGGTGTGCTGCTTCCGCCTGTTGCCGCTACGGGACGGAGCCGAGATCGCGCAAAGCTATTCGGCGCAATATTACGGTCTGTCCGCGCTGGAAGCGTTCGAGGGGCGCATGGTCGAGGTGGGGCGGTTTTGCATTCACCCCGACATGTCCCATGATCCCGACATCCTGCGCGTGGCCTGGGGGGCGATGACCCGCTTTGTCGACGAGACGGGGGTCGAGATGCTGTTCGGCTGCTCGTCCTTCCAGGGCACGGAGACAGAGAGCTATCTGGACGCCTTCGCGATGCTGAAAGCGCGGCATCTGGCGCCCAAGCGCTGGTGCCCAAAGGTTAAGGCGCCGAAAGTCTTTCGGTTTGCCAGCAGGTTACGGCGCGCTCCTGATCAGAAGGCGGCGCTGCGGTCGATGCCGCCGCTGTTGCGCACCTATCTGATGATGGGCGGCTGGGTCAGCGACCATGCGGTGGTGGATCACGACATGAACACGCTACATGTGTTCACCGGGCTGGAAATCGCGGCCGTGCCCCCGGCGCGCGCCCGGGCCTTGCGGATGGTCGCGGGCTGACAGCCGGATCCGGAGCGTCGGCTGCGCGGATCCGGAGCGTCGGCTGCGCGGACACGGAGCGTTGGCTGCGCGGACACGGAGCGTTGGCGCACCAGACTCGGTGTGCTGGCGGGGCGGGTCTTAGGCCCGGATCGCTTGCATATTAGACAAATGAAATCGGCATTGACCCGACCGCATGGCCCGGCTAGCTGCCCGTCATGGCCCAGATACCTTTGCTTCAGCTTTCCGATATTGCGCTGACCTTCGGCGGCAATCCCCTGTTCGATGGCATCGACCTAGTCGTGCAGCCCGGCGACCGCGTCGCCCTGGTCGGGCGCAACGGGTCGGGCAAGTCCACCTTGATGAAGGTGATGGCCGGGCTGGTCGAGGCCGACCGTGGGGATCGCATTGTTTCACCGGGCATTTCAGTTGGTTACATGGAACAACACCCTGACATGTCAGGCTTTGCAACATTGGGGGACTTTGCCGCCTCGGCGCTGGATCCGGCAGAGGCGTACCGGGTCGAGATGGCGGCGGAGGGGTTGAAGATGGATCCCGCGATCGCGGTGTCGGCGGCGTCGGGCGGGGAACGGCGGCGCGCGGCGCTGGTCAAGCTGATGGCCGAAGCGCCCGAGCTGATGCTGCTGGACGAGCCCACCAACCATCTGGACATCGAAGCCATCGGCTGGCTGGAACAGCAGCTGAAAGCGACGCGCAGCGGGTTTATTCTGATCAGCCACGACCGGGCCTTTCTGCGGGCGCTGGCGCGGGCAACGCTGTGGCTCGACCGCGGCGTGGTACGGCGCCAGGACAAGGGCTTTGACGCTTTCGAGGCCTGGCGCGACACCATCTGGCAGGAAGAGGACGAGGCGCGCCACAAGCTGGACCGCAAGATCAAGGCAGAGGGGCGCTGGGCTGTGGAAGGCATCAGCGCGCGGCGGACCCGCAACCAGGGCCGGCTGCGCGCGCTGCATGCGATGCGGGCCGACCGCGCGGCGGCGATCCGGCGGCAGGGCACGGCGGATATGGCGCTGGACGCAGGTCCGAAATCCGGCAAGCGGGTGGTGGAAGCAAAAGAGGTTTCAAAGAGTTACGGTGATAAGTTGATTCTGCGGCCATTCTCGTTGCGGATCCAGCGGGGGGATCGGGTTGCGCTGGTCGGCCCGAATGGCGCGGGCAAGACCACGCTGCTGAAGATCCTGACCGGAGAGGTGGCGCCGGACAGCGGCTCGGTCGATTTGGGCACCAATCTGGAAATGGCGGTGTTCGACCAGAACCGCGACGCGCTGGATCCGGATGCGACCCTTTGGACCAGCCTGACCTCGGCGCCGGGGATGCAGGTGTCGGGCGCCTCGGATCAGGTCATGGTGCGGGGCGCACCGCGCCATGTCGTGGGCTATCTCAAGGATTTCCTGTTCGCAGAGGAGCAGGCCCGCGCGCCCGTCCGGTCCTTGTCGGGGGGCGAGAAGGCGCGGCTGTTGCTGGCGCGGATCATGGCCAAATCCTCGAATCTTCTGGTGCTGGACGAACCGACCAACGATCTGGACATCGAGACGTTGGACCTGCTGCAAGAGATCCTGGGCGATTACGACGGCACCGTTCTGCTGGTCAGCCACGACCGGGACTTTCTGGACCGCGTCGCCTCGACCACCGTTGCGATGGAGGGGGACGGGCGCGCCACGATCTTTGCCGGCGGCTGGAGCGATTATCGTAGCCAACGCAAGGACTTGGCCGAGGCAGGCAGGGCGAAACCCGCCAAAGCCGTGCCCGCCGCGAAGCCCGACGCCCCTGCAAAACCGGCGAAATCCGCCAAGCCGTCGGGCCTGAGTTTTACCGAGAAGCACCGGCTGGAGGCGCTGCCGGGCGAGATTGCGCGGCTGGAGGCAGAGATTGCCAAGCTGTCCGAGTATCTGGCCGACCCGGAGCTCTACAGCGCGGCGCCGGTGAAATTCGAGAAGGCCACCGCCGCGCTGGTGGAACGCCAGGAGGCGCTGTCGGCGGCGGAAGAGGAATGGCTGATTCTGGAGGAAAAGGCGGAGAGCGCCTGACCTTACGCTGAGTCGTGCGGTCTAGCGTGCCCTGCATGGCGGCTCGGGTCGGGCTTCGCCTGCACAAGCGGCGCGCGCAAGGCGATGCGGATGTGCCGGAAACTGACTGGGCCTTTTCGGGCGCTGATTTCACGCCGAGGGGATGTCAAGTCCTTAGCCTCGCTCCTTTTCTTCCAGCCAGGCGCGAATGATCGCGCGGTGCCGGTCGCCGTCGTAGCTGGGGAAATGCCCGCCATGTACCACCCGCACCGGCAGGTCGTAGAGCCGCGCCATAGAGCGGTGGTAATCGGCGGAATTGGCATGGTCCGTGTCTTCGATCAGCGGGCCGTCATAGACGATGTCGCCGGAAAACAGGATGCCGGTGGCGGCTTCCCACAGGGCGATGCCGCCGGGGGAATGGCCGGGGGTGTGGATCACCTCGAACTGCCGGTCGCCCAGGTCGATCCGGTCACCATCGGCCACGATCCGCGTGGCGGGGGCGGATTTCAGCGCATAGGTCGTGGAGGCATAGGGCTGGGGCGGCAGCTGGGTGAAGATCTCGTCGGTGACGTATTTGTCGGCGAAGGTGGCGGCGTTGGTCGGATTGGCGAGGATATCGGCCTCGGCCCCGTGGATCACCCGGTCGTCGAATTCATGGTGACAGCCGATATGGTCGAAATGGGTGTGGCTGGCGACGGCGGTGAGCGCGCGTTCGGTGACCAGCGGCACCCAGTCGCGCAGGGAGACGACGCCCATGCCGCTGTCGACCAGCATGTCCCGGTCGCGGCCGCGCACATGCCAGATGTTGCAACGGTAGAATTCCTGGATGACGGGTTCGTCGATGAAGGTCACGTCGTCGCCGACGCTGCGGATA
>CAYGRI010000282.1:0-7158 GCA_964352155.1 uncultured Maritimibacter sp.
GCCTTGACCATCTTGTGGTCGATCTCGCGCATCTGGTCGCGGCCATATCCGCCGATGAAGCTTTTGACCTGCCCATAGGCGCCGTCGGTGTCGACGCGCTGATAATGGGTCTTGGTGGCCAGGTCGTCGTCCATCGCCTCTGGCAGTGGAATCTCGTCAAGCCGGTCCAGGTAGGGCGCCAGGGCCGAAGGCGGCGGATCGAACGGATGATGCGGCGCATAGATATTCGCCATGTAGAACCACGGCGCATCCTGCGGCGCCCGCCTTGAGATGAACTCGGTCGCGCGGGTGGCGCACCAGGCGGCCTCTGTCGCATCCTCGGGCATGCCGTTCAGCACCCAGGGCGACAGGTCATGCGGCGTGGTCTGGTAGCGCAGGCCCTTGGCTGACAGAAAGCGCGTGTAATCCGAATGCATCCCCCAGATGTCGGCGGGGGACTGGGCCCAATTGAATTCGCCAAAGCCGTCGTTGATCCGGGGTTCGGTGGTCGTCGCGATGTCCGGCGCGCCTGGGCCCAGATGGAACTTGCCCACCAGACCAGCCAGGTAACCGGCGTCCGCAAGCAGGCGCGAGATCGGCTTTTCCGACGGAGGCATGATCTGGCCGTTCTGCCGCAGCCCCGTGGTGCGCGGGTACCGCCCGGTCAGAAAGCTTCCCCGGCTTGGCGAACAGATCGGGCTTTGTACAAAGGCGCTCTCAAACAAGGCACTTTCGCGGGCAAGCCCGTCAATATGCGGGGTCGAGACGATCTGGTTGCCATAGCAGCCAAGCGTGTCGGTACGCTGCTGGTCGGTGCAGACGATAAGGATGTTGGGCCTTTGGTGCATATCTGTTCCCCCGGCCCCCTGTCCAAATCCCAATTGACAGCGAAACGCAGTCAAGGAATGCTGTCAATACTGAAACGAGATCATTTCAGAAATGAAAGTGTGTGGATGTCGAAGCCTCTAACCACCGGGCGCAGATCACTGAGGCTGATCGAGATTCTGGCCGATCCGCCGCATGAAAAGACCTTTTCGGAACTGGCAGAGCGCGAGGCGCTGTCGGGCGCGTCGCTGGCGCGGCTTCTGAAGATGCTTGTCGACGAGAACTGGATCCGGCAGCGGCGGTCCAACGGCCGCTACACTCTGGGGCATCGCACGCTGCGATTGGGCCATGCGCTGCGCGGTTTCGGCCTGCAAAGCGCGCAGGTTCAGGGCGTCGTGGCCAGCCTTGCCTATGCCACCGGCCATTCGGCCTGCGTGGCGGCCTATCAGGGCGATTTCTATACCATCACCGCCAAGACAGAGATCCAGTACGGCTATCATTTCATTGATGTTTTCGCGCCCAACACCGATTGGATGGACAACGGGATGGGGCAATTCCTGCTCGCCCATCAGCCCGCCGACGCGGCAGAGCGGATCTATCTGGAACACTACCGCATCCCGGTGCCCGACGCGCATTGGCGGTCGTTCGAGGAGATCCGGCGCGACGGCCATCTGATGCGTCAGGAGGGCGCGATCACCCGGTTCGTGGTCGGGATCCGCGCCCCCGACAGCGAGGACGTCGCCCATGTCATCTCGGTGGCGGCGATGAATTCCCATCCCTTCGATCCGCAGGAGATTCTACCACAGGTGACCGCGGCCGCGGCCGATGCGTACCGGCGACTGACAGAGCGTCCGATGGCGGATGCCTGAACCCACTCAACGCAAAACGACAACAGGGAAAGGACCATCAAGATGCTGACGACACTATACAAGGGGGCCTTGGCCGGCCTCGCAACCCTTGCCGCGACGGCCACGCTCGCGACCGCGCAGGAAACGGTCCGCTATGCCACCGATGGCTACGGCATGGGGGCGCTTGCCATCATCGCGGCCGAAAAGGGCTATCTGAAGGAAGAGGGCATCGACCCGATCATTCAGACCTATTCCTATGGGATCGACACGGTCGACGCGGTTCTTGCCGGCAATGCCGATTTCGGCACAGTGATCGGGTTCCCGCTGCTGACCCGCTTCGCCGCGGGCAATATCATGTCTCCAGCTGTGTCGGCAGAGCCGCTGCCGGGCTGGCACAAGCTGTATATCGAGGCCGAGATCGAGCTTCCGGACGGGCTGAAGGGAAAGAAGATCGGCGTGGCCACCGGCACGGCGCAGGAATTCGTGACCCGTGAGCATCTGAAACTCCTTGGCCTGTCGCCGGAAGCGGATGTGGAGATGGTCGGGTTCACCGGCCTGTTCGAGATTGTCGGCGCGATGAAGGCGGGGCGGCTGGACGCGGCCTGGATCTGGGGCGAGGGCGTCGGCACGATCTCGGCCGATGACGACTGGAAGTTCATTGCCGACGACAGCATTGTGAGCCAAAGCGTCACGGCGCCGATGGTGGTGCTGAAGTCGTTCTATGCCGAGAACCCCGATCTCGTGGTCAAGACGCTGCGGGCGTTCCAGAAGGCCTCTATCTTCATGCAAAGCGATCTGGACGGCGCGGCAAAGCTGCTGGCCGACAGCGTGGGCGGCGACGAGGCGCAGATCAAGAACGTCATCAGCCAGCAACGCTATGGGCTGACGTTCGGGTCCTCGGCCATGTCCAGTCTGAAGTCGAAATACGAGTTCCTGGTGGCGGCCGGGAAGATCGAACCCTACGACTTTCTGGCGCAGTTCGACGCTTCGGCCCTGATCGAGGCGATCCCGGATGTCGAAGTGGACGACATGCTGAAGTAGGATCGGGCAATGCCTTCGGGCCATGGGCGTTGGGGACAGACATGACGATAAAGATACAGGATGTTTCCTTCGCCTATGGCGGCACGCAGGGCAAGGTTCCGGTGCTGGAGAATGTGGACCTGACCATTGCCGATGGCGAATTCCTGATCCTTCTGGGGCCAAGCGGCTGCGGAAAATCGACCTTGCTGCGTCTGATCGCGGGGTTCGACATGCCGCGGTCAGGCAGCATTCTGGTCGACGATGCCGTGATCCGCGGCCCCGGCAAGGACCGCGGCATGGTGTTTCAGGATCTTGAAAGCGCGCTCTACCAATGGCTCACGGTGCGCAAGAACGTTGAATTCGGGTTGCGGATCAATCATGTGGCCGAAGAGGAGCGCAAGCGTCGCGCCGATGAGGCGCTGCGCATGGTCAATCTGTCGGGCCATGAACACAAGCTGATCGACGAATTGTCCGGCGGCATGAAGCAACGCGTCCAGATCGCCAGAATGCTTGCGATGCGGCCGGAAATCATGCTGATGGACGAACCCTTTGCCGCGCTGGATGCGCAGACCCGCCAGATGCTGCAAACCCAACTGGTCTCGATCTGGTCCGAAGTCAAACGCACCGCCGTCTACGTGACCCATGACATCCGCGAGGCGCTCAACCTGGGCCAGCGTGTCGTGCTGATGTCGGCCGGTCCTCGCGCCAATATCAAGCATCAATACGACGTGCCACTGCCCTATCCGCGCGACCAGACCGATCCGGTCTACATCGAATTGCTGTCCACGCTGTCGAAAGACATTGAAGAAGAGGTCACCAAGGTATGGTCGTGAAGACGCAGAGCGCTCCGGGTTTGGCCAGCCGGCTTTTGCGGGCCCTGCTGGGGGCCTGGGTTTCCGTGCTGTCCATCGTGGTCGGCCTGATCATCTGGGAAATCGCGGCGCGGTTCTTCATTGATCCGTTCTTTCTGCCACCCGTCTCGGCGATCTTCTGGGGCGCGGTCGAGTTGATCCAGAGGGGCCTGCTGTTCAACCACATCGCCATCAGCATGTTCCGGATCCTCGTCGGGTTCCTGCTGGGCAGCATCGTTGCCATCCCGCTGGGGCTGATCATCGGCAGCTACATCGTCGTGCGGCAGGTGTTCGACCCGTTCATCCACTTTCTGCGGTTCATTCCGGCGCTGGCGCTGACGACCTTGTTCCTTGTCTGGTTCGGTGTCGGCGAAGTGTCAAAGGTCCTGTTGGTGATGTATTCCACCGGTTTCGTCGTTGTTATCAACACCGCGACAGGCGTTGTGACCACGCACAAGAACAAGACGCTGGCCGCGCAGACTCTGGGCGCGACGCCCTGGCAGATCTTCTGGTTCGTGACGGTTCCGGCGGCGGTTCCGGCGATCTATGTGGGGATGCGGCTGGCGCTGGCCGGGTCGTTTCTGGTGATCGTGGCGGTGGAAATGCTGGCCGCGGAATCCGGGCTGGGCTATCTGATCTGGACGTCGAAACTGTATTTCCGGATCGACTGGATGTTCGTCGGGATTTTCCTGCTCGGCTTTTTCGGGCTGCTGACCGACTATGGGTGGAAGATGGTGGGGCGGCACTGGCTTGGGCGATATGTCCGCGAAGCGGCGGATTACTGACATGCCAAAGAATATTATCCTGCTGGTTACGGACGATCACGGCCAATGGGCGCTTGGATCCTCGGGGAACCCGCATGTCCAGACACCGAACCTGGATTACCTTGCCCGCAGGGGCACGGTGATGCGCAATGCCTTCACCCCGACGCCCGTGTGCTCTCCGGCGCGGGCCTGTGTGCTGACGGGGCGCACCTCGTCTCAGCATGGGGTGCACGATTTTCTGGACGGCCAGCCGCACCATTTCGGCCGCGACTGGCTGGCCGGGCAGATGACCTTGCCAGAGTGTCTGAAGGCCGGCGGATATCAGACCGGTCTGGTCGGCAAATGGCACCTGGGCAATGACACAACGCCCGCGCGCGGTTTCGATAAGTGGGGCGCTCTGGCGGGCGATTATCCGATCGATGCGGCCGGTCCCGCCAGATATTGTGTCGATGGCGGGTTGCAGACGATTGCGGGACCCAAGGCCTCGGTCATCACCGACGCGGCGGTCCGCTTCGTGCAACAGCGCAACCCGGCGCAACCGTTCTTTCTGTTTGTCGGCCATGTCTCGACACACAGCCCCTGGGAAGGGCACCCGCAACGGCTTGTCGACCGCTACAGGGATCACGATTTCGCCGAGGTACCGCAGAACGAAACCTTTGCGTTCGGAGAGCAGAACCTCGAATCCAAAGAGCTGATCGACCGGACCAATCCAAGGGCCGCGCTGGCGCAGTATTATGCATCGGTCACGTCCATCGATGAGGGTGTCGGACGGCTGATCGATGTGCTGCAGGCCGAAGGCGTGCTGGACGACACGATCATCATCTACACCTCCGATCACGGTCTGAACTGTGGGCATCACGGCATCTGGGGCAAGGGCAACGGGACCTTGCCGCTGAACATGGTGGAAGAGACCATTCGCGTTCCGCTGATCCTGAACGGCCCGGGCATCGCTGCCGGTCAGGCGCGCTCGGACTTCACGGATCATCTGGATCTGTTCGCGACGGTTCTGGATCTTGCGGGAATGGACCCGCCCGGCGATTTCGACGGGGCCGGGCGCTCGTTCCAGGGGCTTCTGGCGGGGCAGGAAGATCCCGGTTGGCGGCAGGTGCAGTTCTGCGAATACGGGACCGTGCAGATGATCCGCGACCCGCGCTACAAGCTTGTGGTCTGGCATGACACGGGCCGTCACCGGCTGTTCGATCTGCGCGAAGACCCGCGCGAAACCCGCGATCTGGCGGATATGCCCGAGCATCAAGCGCGCTGCCGCGAGATGCTGTCCCGGCTGCGGGACTATTATGACCGTTACCGTCTGCCCGAGACATCCGGTCTGCGGCCCGGCGGTCCGGACTCCACCAATGTGACCTCGCCCTGGGTCCTATGACCCCGCAGACCGAACCGTCCGATGCCCTGTTCTGAAGGTGGCGGAACGGATGTGTCGAGACGCGGAGCCTGTTCGGGTCTCGCGAAACCATCTATCCGTTCCAGAACCGGGTGCGGGGGCCCGCGCGCATCCCCGACTTGAACCCAGCCCGAGATCCGGGGTACGGCGTCCACATCCTGTTTGAGCTCTTGAACGCGTGAGAGGTACAGCAATGACATCCCCGGTTGATCCGTCCACCCGCGCCTTGATGCCCGACTACCTGCGCCTTTTCGCCTTGTTCGGCATCGCCATCGTCAACGTGCAATACATCGCCTTCTCGGCGTTGCAGGATTTCGCCGCTCCGGTCAGCCAGAGTGTCGGCGACGCGGTGACCCTCTGGCTCGTCAACGGGCTGGCGCTGCTGAAGACCTATGGGCTGTTCTCCTTCATGTTCGGTGTCGGGCTGGGGTTCCTGATGCGTTCGGCGGCGCGGAAGGGGCTGCGGTTCGGGCGGATCTATCGCAACCGGATGATCGGGCTCGCGCTTCTTGGCATTGCCCATGGGTGCCTGTTCTTTCCCGGCGATATCCTGGTGATCTACGCGGTGACCGGGGGGATCCTGTACCTGTTCCGGGATTGGTCCCTGCGTCGGCTGGTGCGCATCGGCACGGGGCTACTGGTGTTGCAAGCCGTCATCGCGGCCCCGCTGCTTTTGGCCCTGCCGGAAACGCCGCCCGACATCCTCGCGCTGGAGCGTGCGATCCTGACGGACGGCGGGTTCCTCAACGCCGTCATTTTCCGCAGCATCGGTTTCGCGTTCATCATGCCGTCCTTTCTGGTGATCCAGGGGCTCGCGGCGCTTGGCTGGTTCTGTCTGGGGCTGGCGGCTGTCAAATCGGGGATGATCGACGACGCAGGCCATCCGCTGTGGCGCCGCGCCCGGCGTTGGTGCCTGCTGCCCGGGGTGGCGCTTGGCCTTGCCGGGTCGGCGGTCTGGCAATGGGGGCCAACGACACCCGGAGTCGTCCTGACGATCATGGCCGCGCCGATCGCAACCGTCGGATATCTCGGCGTGATCGCCGCGCTGTCGCGTCCACCGGGGCCGATCCTGGCGCGGGTGCTGGTCGCGGGCGGATCGAGCCTGAGCGTCTACCTCGGTCAGTCGATCGTCCTGTCGACCGTTTTCTCGGGCTACGGCCTGGGCCTTTGGAGCGCGGTGGACAGGCTGACCGCCGTTGGCATCGCCGTTGCGGCGACATTGGCCCTGATCGCGGCGCTGGCACTTTGGCGTCGCCGCTTTGCCCTGGGACCCTTTGAATGGGTTCTGCGGCGGATCACCTACGGGCGACCCCGCGCATGACCGGCTTCGCCGCGGTTGTGAGACCGGAGCCCTACGGCCCTCGCTTGACCTTGCAGTATGCCGCGCCAAACCGGCGCCCCATCCCGGGCCGACGCGGCCCGCGCTTTGTCAGCCCTGCCTCGGTCCGGCCAAGGGACTTGTCGTGTCTGAT
>CAYGRI010000283.1:0-7140 GCA_964352155.1 uncultured Maritimibacter sp.
CGGCGGCACCGCCGGTCGCAAGTTCCTCAACTCGATCTGGGAACAGCTGATCGCTATGGATCTGTCCGATCCGTCCCTGCCGCTGATGCCGGGTCTCGCCACCGAGTGGAGCTATGTCGAACCCACCGTGCTGGAATTCAAACTGCGCGACGGCGTGGTGTTCCACAACGGCGAAGTGATGACGGCTGATGACGTGGTGTTCTCCTTCTCGGATGAGCGCTTTGGCCTGCTGCCGGCGCAGATCGCCGCCCGCGAGGCCGGCGAGACGACCTTCACCCGTGAAGACGGCAGCACCGGCATCGTTCCGCCCGCCCCCGTCGCGGCGCGCCGCAACTCGGCCCTGCCGCTTCTGGAGCGGGTCGAAAAGGTCGACGATCTGACCGTGCGCTTCCATCTGCGCGGCACCAATCTGGCGACTGAGCGGCGGCTGGCGCGTCTGAACTACGCCAACATCACCTCGAAAAAGGCGTTCTACGACGCGGCAACCTGGTCGGACTACGTCAAAAGCCCCGTCGGTGCGGGCCCCTACAAGGTCGTCAGCCTGGACGAAGGCAACGAGATCCGCCTGGTCGCCCACGAGGAATACTACCGTGGCACGCCGCCGATCAACAACCTGACCTTCCGCGTCGTTCCTGAAAGCGCCAGCCGCCTGAACGGCCTGCTCTCAGGCGAATACGACATCATCTCTGACATGAACCCCGATCAGGTGCCGCTGCTGGAAGAGGCCGACGGGTTCCATGCCCTGGGCGGTCCGGTGGTCAACGTGCGCTTCATCGCGCTCGACACCGCGAATGACAGCCCGCTGCAGAATGTGAAGGTGCGCCAGGCGCTGGCCCATTCGATCGACCGCGAGACGATTGTCGATGTCTTGTGGTCGGGCCTGACCAATGACGTCACGGGCCTGCAAACACCGTCCTTCGGCGACATGTATGCCGCCGATTTCGAGATGCCCGCTTACGACCCCGAAAAGGCCAAGGCCCTGCTGGAAGAGGCCGGCTACAATGGCGAGCCGATCAAGTTCGGCGCTCATAACGACTATTACCCCAACGAGCTGACGGTGGCGCAATATGTGCTGGCGACGATGCAGGACGTTGGCTTCAACATCGACTTCCAGATCCAGGACAGCCCGAACCGCAAGTCGCCAGAGCGCAACATGGCGATGCTGTCGAACACGGCGCATTTCGCCCATCCCATCGCGATCCTGGCGAATACCTGCGTCAACGGCAGCCAGAACCTCAAGACGAATCCCGATGCAGGGCTGTGGTCGAATGACGAGTTCGACGCATTGTGCGGTGTGCTCAACACCTCCACCGATCAGGACGAGATCCGCGACGCCGCCAAGCGCATGAACGAGATCATGCTGGTCGAGGACCCGGTGTTCCTGCCGCTGCACCAGAACGCCATCATCTTCGGCGTGCGCGACGGGATCGAATGGTCGCCCTCGACGATCTTCGCGATGCCGTTCGGCCCGGGCCAGATCTCTTTCACCGATTGATCCATTGGACCCATTGATTGACATAAAGGGCCTGTCCGTCGATTTCGACGACGGGCAGGCCCATGTCCGGGCGCTGCATGGCATCGACCTTGCGCTGGCCCCGCGCGAGGCGCTGGGGATTGTCGGGGAATCCGGCTGCGGCAAGTCGATCACCTGGCTGGCGGCGCTTGGGCTTTTGGGAAAGCGCGCCAGGGTGCGGGGATCGGTCCGGTTTCGCGGGCAAGAGATCCTGGGCCTGCCCGAGCCGCAGATGGCGAAGGTGCGCGGCGGGCGGATCGCGATGATCTTTCAGGACCCGTCAAGCTCTCTCAATCCGTTGCATCGCATCGGTTGGCAATTGGCCGAAACCCTCGACCGGCACCGCGGCCTGAGGGGGGCCGAGGCCGAGGCCGAGGCGCTGCGGCTTCTGGACCGGGTCGGGATCGCCGATGCCAAACGGCGGCTGCGCGACTTTCCCCATGAATTGTCCGGTGGCATGAACCAGCGCGTGATGATTGCCATGGCGCTGGCGGGTGAGCCGGATGTTCTGGTGGCCGACGAGCCGACGACGGCGCTGGACGCCACCATTCAGGCGCAGATCCTTGCGCTGATCGCGGAAATCCGCGCCGAAGAGGAGATGGCGCTTGTCCTCATTTCGCACGACCTCGGGGTGGTGTCGGAACTCGCCGAACGGGTCGCCGTGATGTATTGCGGGCGGGTGGTCGAGGACGCGCCGGTGGACCGGATCTTCAGCCATCCCGCGCATCCCTATACACAAGGCCTTCTGGCCGCGATTCTGGCGCTGGAGGGGCCACGGCAAAAGCTGGTGGCGATCCCCGGAACCGTGCCGCCGCCGCAGGCGCTGCCCCCGGGCTGCGCCTTCGCGCCCCGCTGTACCTGGGCCGAGGCGGCGTGCCGCGACGCGGCGCCCGCGCTGGACGGTCTTGGCGCGCCGGGCCACCGGGCCGCCTGCCACCGCACTGCGCCGGCGCAGGTGGCGCGCGACGCGGGGGCGGTGGCATGAACGCCCTGGTGGTCAAGGGCCTGACCCGCCATTTCAAAAGCGGCGGCGGCTGGTTCGCTCCCGAACGTGTGGTGCGCGCGGTGCAGGACCTGTCGTTTTCCGTGACAGCGGGCGAGATGATGGGCCTTGTGGGCGAATCCGGCTGCGGCAAGTCGACCACGGCCAAGCTGATCCTTGGCCTGATGCCCGCGACCGGGGGCATCGTCACCTTCGATGGCCAGCCGATCAGCCCCCGGCTGGACCAGGCCTGGCGCAAGCGCCGCGCCCAGATGCAGATGATCTATCAGGACCCGCTGGCGGCGCTGGACCGGCGCCTGACAGCGGCCCGCCAGATCGGCGAACCACTGGAGATCCACAGCCCCGGATTGCCCGTGGCCGCCCGCGCGGACCGCGTGGCAGAGATCATGGCGCAGGTCGGGCTGCTGGATCATCACGGCGCGCGCTATCCGCATGAATTGTCCGGCGGTCAGCGGCAAAGGGTAGTGATCGCGCGCGCCCTGGTTGTCCAGCCCAGGCTGCTGGTCTGCGACGAGCCGGTCTCTGCGCTTGATGTCAGCGTGCAGGCGCAGGTTCTGACCTTGCTCAGCGACCTGCGCGCGCAGCACGGCTTTACCTCGGTCTTCATCAGCCACGACCTGAAGGTCGTGCGCCAGATCGCGGACCGGGTCGCGGTGATGTATCTTGGCCGCATCGTCGAGAAGGGCACGCCAGAGCAGGTGTTTCACGCCCCGCAGCACCCCTATACCCGGGCGCTGGTCGCGGCGAGCCCGGACCCCCGCCGCAAATGCCGCGAGCGCATCGTGCTCAAGGGCGACCCGCCGGACCCGGCCAACCAGCCGCCGGGCTGTGCCTTTCATCCACGCTGCCCCGTCGCGACCGAGCTTTGCACCCGTGTCGCGCCGCGTTTGCAGGCCTCCGGCGGCGCCGAGGTCGCCTGCCACCTTGTGCATCCACCCTCGACAAGCGAGGCCGCCGCATGATCCGTTTTCTGATCGCAAGGCTGGGGCGTGCCCTGATCACCCTGATCCTGATCGTCACCTTTGCCTTCGTGGTGCTGCGCCTGTCGGGGGACCCGGCAGAGCGGTTCTTTGATCCCAACGAGACCCCAAAGGAGGTCATCGACGCCTTCCGCACGCAATGGGGCCTCGACCGTCCGATCTGGGAGCAGTATCTGGCCTATGGCCGCAACGTGCTGCGCGGCGATCTCGGCGGTTCGATCCGCGAGAACCGCCCGGCGGTCGAAGCGGTCTGGGACAAGGTCCCCTCGACCCTGGCGATCATGGTCCCGGCCCTGATCCTCAAGCTTGTCATGGGCCTTGCGGCGGGCGTCGCGGCGGCATTGTACCGCAATTCCTGGCTGGACAGGGCGATCATGGGCATATCGGTGCTGGGTTTCACGGTGCCCAGCTTTGTCCTGGCGCTGATCTTGGCGCTGATCTTTGCGGTTCAGCTTAAATGGCTGCCCTCGGGCGGGTCCACCACATTTGCCCATATGATTCTGCCCATCGCCACGCTCAGCATCGCGGGGGCGGCGGTGATCGCACGCTACACCCGGTCGGCCATGCTGGATATTCTGGGCCAGCCCTTCGTGCGCGCGGCGCAGGCCAAGGGCGTGCCCTGGCCCGCGGTGGTGATCCGGCATGTGCTGCCCAACGCCGCCGTGCCGGTGGTGACCATCGTGGGCTTCATGGTCGGCGCGCTGGTGTCGGGCGCGGTCGTGGTCGAATCCGTGTTCTCCTGGCCCGGCGTCGGCAACCTGCTGGTCACCTCGGTGCGCGATCGCGACCTGGCCGTGGTGCAGGTGATCCTGCTTCTGATCGGCTTTACCATGGTGGCGGCAAATGTCGCAGTCGACCTTCTGTACGGCCTGATAGACCCGCGCATTCGGGAAGAAAGAGAGCGTACATGACCGCCCCCGGCGACCCCATCGAAAGCGCCGGAAGCGTCATCGAGCGCAAGACCCGCAGGACGGCGTTTCTGGAGGCCTATCCGCCCTCGATCCTGCTGGCCATTGCCTGGATCGTGCTGATGCTGGCGGTCGCGATCCTGGCACCGTTGCTCACCCCTTTCGACTATATGGCGCTAAACGTGCGCTCGCGCCTGCAACCGCCGGTCTTCATGGGCGGGAGCTGGGCGCATGCGCTGGGCACTGACGAACTGGGCCGCGACGTGACCTCGCGGCTGATCATGTCGATCCGGATCTCCATCACGATCGCCTTCGTGGCAACGCTGATCTCGACCACCGTGGGCGTTATCCTGGGCTTCCTGGCGGCCTATTTCCGGGGCTGGATCGAAGAGATCATCCTAGTCCTGGTCGACGCGCAACTGGCCATGCCCTTCATGATCATCGCCATCGCGGTGCTGGCGTTCTTCGGCAACTCGCTGTTTCTTTTTGTCCTGCTGCTGGGCTTCAACGGCTGGGAAACCGTCACCCGCATCGCCCGGGGCCTTGCGATTTCCGCGACGGTGCAGGGCTATGCGCGGGCGGTGCGCGATCTGGGAGCCTCGCCGATGCGGGTCTATTTTGGGCATATCCTGCCCAACATTGGCGCCACGCTGATGGTAGCGATGACCCTGAACATCCCCGGGGTGATCCTGCTGGAAAGCTCGCTCAGCTTTCTGGGGATCGGCATTCAGCCGCCAGAGACCAGCCTGGGCAACATGGTTGGCTATGGGCGCAAATACATTCAATCCGCCCCCTGGATCATGCTGGTGCCGTCGCTGGTGATCGTGCTGACCACGCTGGCGGTCTCGGTGGCCGGGGACTGGATGCGCGACCGGTTGGATCCGACCCTGCGCTGAGGCTGGAGCGCGCCCGGGATGCCAGGGAAACGACGCAAGTTCAGTCGGGATGAACGTCGCGCCGGGAACAGCCGGATTCCAGCACAACCGCGATCCAATTGACCTTTGCCTGCAGACCGCGTTCGCGCAGCCAGGCATCCTGGTGGCGATAGGCCGCCTCTTCCTGAGCGCCGGGGCAATAGTAATGCCGGGACACCTGCCTGGCATGGACGAGTTCGTGCAGAAGCACGCTCGCATCATGCGGGTTCGTCCGGTCCCAGGGCCCGATCAGATAGATCGTTGACGAGGCCGGGTCGAAGAACCCGCGCGGGCGCCCGAAACTGGACGCCGACGGGCCTTGAATGGATGCCGCCACCGATGGGCTGATGATGTGTATCGCCGGGCGTGCCTCGGGTCGTCCAAAGTCCGTGTTGCGATCAAGCCATGTGTCGAACACCTCGGCGAGTTCGCCGATGCTGCCGGTGCTGCGCCAGGCCGGGCTCGGATCAAGACGCAGGAGCGCTTCGGCCCGGGCGGAACCGGCACAAATCAGGAAGGCCACCGCGCAAAGGCTGGTGGAAAGACGGCCAATCATTGGGCGCTCCATGCTAGAGTTTTGGAATGTGTCGGGAAAATGCTAGGCTCGCCGCACGGATCCGGCAAAAGGCGATTTTTCATCGCGTCGTGAAAGGAATTCACATCCCATGGGGCGCAAGCTTCCCCCCTTTTCCGCCGTGCGCGCGTTCGAAGCGGCGGCCCGGAATCTGTCGTTCACCAAGGCCGCGGACGAGCTTTGCCTGTCGCCCTCTGCGATCAGCCATCAGGTGCGGTCCCTGGAAGACTACCTTGACACAAAGCTGTTCGAGCGTTGCGGCAACACAATGAAACTCACGCAAACGGGCCGGGCCTATGCCGGGAAAATGACCTCGCTGCTGGACGGTTTCGAAGCGAGCACCGTCGACGCCGCGGATCGTGCAAGCCAGTCGCTTCGCGTGCTGTGTACGCCCGGTTTTGCCGCGCGCTGGCTTGTGCCAAGACTTGACCGGTTCTTTGCCGCATCGGCCATTCGGCTTCGCGTTTCCGTGGGGGCGCCCTCGACCGACTTTCAGGCGAATGACGCCGATGTGGTGATTGGCTGGGCCGATGCTCCGATTGCGGGGGCAGAGGTTGTGCCGCTGATGCAATCCGGCAGGTATCCGGTTGCAACGCCGGGCTTCATTCATGCGCAAGGTATTGAAACGCCCGATGATCTGCGCCGGGTCACCTTGATGCACGATGAAACCATGGACCAATGGGCGGATTGGTTCGCCGCCGCCGGGGTGGCGCCGCCCGATGGGCCAAGCGGGCCGGAATTCCCGAATTGCGAGCTGGCCACATCCGGGGTCGAACAAGGGCTGGGGGTGTCGCTTGCCTATGACCTGATGGTGCGCGAGACGGTCGCGTCGGGCCGCCTTGTGCGCCTGTTTGAAACAGTCACCATGCCGTTCGTGATTTACTCGTTCGTTTGCCAGGGCAGCCGCGTGTCAGAGCCGTTGATCGCGGCCTTCAGGGCATTCGTGTTCGATCAGGTCGAGGCCGATGGGCGGCCGTCCCTCTCGGTCGTCGCGCAATAGCCCGCGTTCTGTGACCGGCGCCACGGGATTGCGGTCGATCGCAGTCACGGCTCCGCTGGCAGACGCAAGCGATGCGCGTCTCTTGTAGAGCCGTTTGCAGCGCTCTTCCGCCCGCTTTGCACAGCGGCCAAGGCGGGCTTTGCAACGCGTGGCAACCGGCCCCTTCGGACCGCTTGCCTGACCTCTGGCCAGCCCTGCGAATGAAGCGCGCCGCAGGGACGGCGCCGGGGTCGGGCTCGGCCCTTCGA
>CAYGRI010000284.1:0-7123 GCA_964352155.1 uncultured Maritimibacter sp.
GCCCCGGCGGACCGAACGGGGCCTTGGTCGCTGCGGTGATAGCAGCGGTCTGGGCTTGATCCGGGGCGTGGCCTTCACTAAACCGTTCGCCAGACCCCGGGACATCGAGAGAGAGTGACATGGCCGGCCATTCCAAGTGGGCGAATATCCAGCACCGCAAGGGGCGTCAGGACGCCGCGCGGTCAAAGCTGTTTTCCAAGCTGTCGAAAGAGATCACGGTGGCCGCCAAGATGGGCGACCCGGATCCCGACAAGAACCCGCGCCTGCGGCTGGCCGTGAAGGTTGCCAAGTCGCAATCCATGCCCAACGACAATATCGACCGCGCGATCAAGAAAGCGATCGGGGGCGAGGGCGACGATTTCGAAGAGATCCGCTATGAGGGTTATGGCCCGGGCGGCGTGGCGGTCATCGTCGAGGCGATGACGGACAACCGCAACCGGACGGCCTCTAACGTGCGGTCGACCTTTGGCAAGCATGGCGGCAACCTGGGCGAGACCGGATCGGTTGGGTTCATGTTCGAGCGCAAGGGCGAGGTGACGTATCCTGCCTCTGCCGGGGATGCCGATACGGTGATGATGGCGGCGATCGAAGCCGGGGCCGAGGATGTTGAGAGCTCTGACGAGGGTCACATCATCTATTGCGCAGATACCGATCTGAACGATGTGGCGACCGCACTGGAGGCGGAGCTGGGCGAGAGCGACGAGACCAAGCTGATCTGGAAACCCACGACCACAACCGAACTGGATCTGGAGGGGGCGCAGAAGCTGCTGCGCCTGATCGAGACGCTGGAAGACGATGACGATGTGCAGCGCGTCACGGCGAATTTCGAGATCTCGGACGAGGTCTTGGAATTGCTGGGGGCGGCCTGATTTTCCGGCGCACGGCCTTTGGTTCTGGCCTTGGCCTTGGCCTTGGCCATGAGCTTTGAGCCGCGACCTGTCGTGACGGCTGTCGGTTGACGATATCGGCGGCGCTTGCCGGGTTTGCGCTTGGCTTGTCATTGATTCTCGCCATCGGGGCGCAGAATGCGTTTGTTCTGCGCCAGGGGCTGCGCGGGGCGCATGTCTTCGCCGTCTGCCTGACCTGCGCCCTGAGCGATGCGCTGCTGATCACCGCCGGCGTGGCGGGCTTTGGCGCCATCGACGCCGCCATGCCCGGGGTGGCGCCCGCGCTGCGCTGGGGCGGCGTCGCCTTTCTGGTGGTTTACGGTGCCCTGTCTTTCCGGCGCGCCTTTGGGGCGGAGGCGGCGCTGGATCCGGCTGCGGACAGTGCGGGAACCCTGGCCGGGGCTCTGGCGACCTGTCTGGCGCTGACCTGGCTGAACCCGCATGTCTATCTGGATACAGTCGTGCTGCTGGGATCCGTCTCTACCCAGTGGGAGGGGGGGCGGCTGGCTTTTGGAACCGGCGCGGTCGTGGCGTCTTTTTCGTTCTTTTTCGCGCTGGGATATGGCGCCCGGCTGTTGCGCCCGGTCTTTGCCAGGCCGCGCGCCTGGCGTCTGCTGGAGGCCGGGGTTGGCCTGACAATGTGGGCCATCGCCCTGAAACTGGGACTTGGATGAGGTCTTTGGGGCGCCGTCCGGGCCTGGCCACTTGTTTGCGCCGCCGCGTTGCGCGATAGGTCTTGCGGTATGGCCCAACCTGTCCCCTCTGCCTCGCGGCCTGTTGTCGGTGTCTTCTGGATGCTGGTCACGGGGGCGCTTTTTGTCTGCGTAACGGCGATTGTGAAACATGTGGGATCGGATCTGCCAGCTGCCCAGATGGCCTTCTTGCGCTATGGGCTGGGACTGGTGTTCATTCTTCCGATGCTCCGGCCG
This sequence comes from uncultured Maritimibacter sp., assembly GCA_964352155.1. GTDB lineage: Bacteria > Pseudomonadota > Alphaproteobacteria > Rhodobacterales > Rhodobacteraceae > Psychromarinibacter. The sequence goes on from CAYGRI010000284.1 coordinate 1,817, forward strand.
ATGGTGCAGGCGGGGCTGGATCGCGGCGCGATGGCCCTGTTCGGGGTGCGCGGGCTGATTCACGGGATCGGCGTGATGCTGTGGTTCTTTGCCATGACCCGGATTTCCATCGCCGAGGTGACGGCGCTGAACTATGTTTCGCCGGTGTATGTGACCATCGGGGCCGCTGCGTTCCTTGGGGAGCGGCTGGCGATGCGGCGGATCGCGGCGGTTTGCGTGGGCCTGTTGGGCGCGCTGATCATCCTGCGGCCCGGCGTGCGCGAATTGACGGACGGGCACCTGGCGATGCTGGGGACGGGGTTGCTGTTTGCGGGATCCTATCTGATCGCCAAGGTCATGACCGACCGGACGGGGCCATTTGTGGTGGTGGGCTGGTTGTCGATCTTTGTGACACTGGTGTTGGCGCCCTTCGCCCTATCGGTCTGGGTCTGGCCCACTTGGGAGCAGCTGGGGTGGTTGTTCCTGGTCGCGGCGCTGGCGACGGGCGGACACACGACGATGACGATCGCGTTCAAGGCGGCGCCCATGGCGGTGACGCAGCCGGTGACCTTTCTGCAATTGGTCTGGGCTTCGCTGTTGGGCGCAATCGTATTCTCGGAGCCGCTGGACGTTTGGGTTGCCGTGGGCGGCGCGCTGGTTCTGGGGGCTGTGAGCTTCATTACTTGGCGCGAGGCGGTGCTGAAGCGGCGGGCGATCACACCGTCTGATTTGGCGACGAAGGTCTAGCGGCTGCCAGGCGGAGCCGCTGGCGCGGCAAGATCACGCTCTCTGCCACCGCCTTCGGCTTTGGCAGAGTCCGCGCGTTGAGAGCTGACGCGCCATTGACGGCGGAGCGCCTCTGGTGCCCGTCGGTCCGCGTGCCTATCTTGGAGCGGCAGGCAAGGAGCGGAACTTGATCATTGGTGATCTGGCAGACGGGTTGAGCCGGGGGGTGGAGCGTATCGGCGATGCCGTCTCCGGCGCGTTCTTCGAGCCGGTGATCCGGCTGGGCGTGACGGGGTTGAGCCGGGCGGGCAAGACGGTGTTCATCACGTCGCTGGTGGCAAACCTTCTGGACCGGGGACGGATGCCGCAATTGGCCGCCGCGGCAGAGGGGCGGATCCTTGGGGTCTATCTGCAGCCGCAGCCCGACGATACGGTGCCTCGGTTCGAATATGAAAAGCATCTGGGCGATCTGACGGGGGCAGAGCCGAAGTGGCCCGAATCGACCCGGCATGTCAGCCAGTTGCGGCTGTCGATCCGGGTCAGGCCCGCCGGGCTTTTGTCCGGGCTGCAGGGACCCAGGACGGTGCATCTGGATATTGTAGATTATCCGGGGGAATGGCTGCTGGATCTGGAATTGCTGGATCTGTCTTACTCGGATTGGGCGGCCCAGGTTCTCAAGCGCCTGGAAGGCCGCGAGTGTGCGGCGGCCTATCGGGCCGCGCTGGTTCAGACCGATGCGGCGGAGCGGTTTGACGAGACGACGGCGCGGGGGTTGGCGCAGACCTTCGCCGATTATCTGGGCGCGGCGCGGGCGGCCGGGTTCTCTGACTGCACGCCGGGGCGGTTTCTGTTGCCCGGGGAAATGGCGGGCAGCCCTGTTCTGACCTTTGCCCCGGTGCGGGAGGCGGCGAAGGCGCGGCGAGGCAGTCTGTGGCGTGAGATGGACCGACGCTTTGAAGCCTATAAGTCGCTTGTGGTAAAGCCGTTCTTTCGCGACCATTTCGCCCGAATCGACCGGCAGATCGTGCTTGTGGATGCGCTGGGCGCCATCCATGCGGGGCCGCAGGCGATGGAAGATCTGCGCGGCGCGATGTCGGATATTCTGTCGGCCTTCCGGCCCGGACGGAACGCGTTTCTGAGCCGGTTGTTGCTGGGTCGGCGGGTGGAGCGGATCTTGTTCGCCGCCACCAAGGCGGATCATTTGCATCATAAGCAGCATGGCGCGCTGACCGCGATCATGGAGGCGCTGGTGCGCGAGGCGCGCGACCGGGCGGATTTCGGTGGCGCCAAGACGGGGGCCATGGCCATCGCTGGCCTGCGCGCCACGGTCGAAGAGACGCTGACCCATAAGGGAGCCCCGCTCGATTGTGTGCGCGGGCGGCTTTTGGCGGACGGGCGGCAGGCGGCCTTTTATCCTGGCGAGTTACCGGAGGATCCGCAGCGCCTGCTGGGCCCCGCGCGGTCCGGGGCGGAAAGCTGGCTGGATGCGGATTATCGCGTCATGTCCTTTGCCCCGGCAGAGATTCGCCTGAAGCCCGGCGAGGGGCCGCCGCACATCCGTCTGGACCGGGCCGCGCAATTCCTGATCGGAGACAGGTTGTGAGGCTGTCGCCGGCACGCGCGGCAGACGCGGCTCGCCTGGGGCGGATCATGGGCGGATGGGCGGAAGAGACGCCCTGGATGCCCAGGCTGCACACGCCCACGGAAGATGTCGGGCATCTGGATATGCTGATCGCCCGGTTTCATGTCACGGTTCTGCGCAACTGGCGCGGGGCGCAGGGGTTTCTTGCCCGGGACGAGGCGATGATACATGCCTTCTACCTCGCGCCGGAGATGCGTGGGCGTGGCTGGGGGCAGCGCCTGATCGACCGGGCCAAGGGGCAGTGTGATCGGCTGGAGTTGTGGTGTTTTCAGGCAAATGCAGGGGCGCTGCGGTTTTATGCGCGCATGGGCTTTGTCGAGGTGGAACGGACGGATGGTGCCGGGAACGATGAAAAGCTGCCCGATGTGCGGCTGGTCTGGCCCGGGCCCGAGGAGACAAGATGAGCGACACACGTGGACCGATCCTGATCGAACTGGATGCGCCGCCTGATGTGACTCCGGCGGATGCGCCGCCGGTAACGGATGTGGCAGATCTGTCGGACCCGGCGGCGATGCAGAAGATTGCCGTGCTGGCCGCCGGGCGTCCGTCGCCCTTGACGCGTTGGTTCTGGCGGGTGCTGGTGGCGATCGTCGGCTTCGCGGTGTCGCTGGCGGCCTGGGACGTTGTGACCGGTTTGCTGGCGCGCAGCCCCGTCCTGGGCCTGATCGCGACGGTGCTGGTATCTGTCCTTGTGATGCTGCTGCTGGCGATCGCGGTGAAGGAATGGGCCGGCTATGCGCGGTTGAAGCGGGTGGATGATCTGCACCGGGCGGCCTCTGCTGCGCTGGCGGACAAGGATCTGGCTGCGGCGCGCAAAGTTACGGCGCGGCTGGAGGCTTTGTATGCCGGGCGGGATGAGCTGTCTTGGCACCGGGAGCGGTTGCGCGAGCGGGCGGGCGATGTCTTTGACGCGGACGGGCTGTTCGGGCTGGCCGAGGAAACACTGCTGAAGCCGCTGGACGAGGCGGCGCGGCGCGAGGTCGAGGCGGCAGCCCGGCAAGTGGCTACGGTAACGGCGGTGGTTCCTCTGGCGCTGGCGGATGTAACGGTGGCTTTGACGGCGAATCTGCGGATGATCCGGCGGCTGGGCGAGATCTATGGCGGGCGTGCTGGAGTGCTGGGCAGCTGGCGGCTGACGCGGTCGGTGCTGACGCATCTGGTGGCGACGGGGGCTGTGGCCGTTGGCGATGACATGATCGGGTCTGTCGCGGGGGGCGGGCTGCTGGGCAAAGTGTCTCGCCGGTTCGGGGAGGGCGTCGTGAATGCGGCGCTGACGGCACGGGTTGGCGTGGCGGCGATGGAAGTCTGCCGTCCCCTGCCGTTTCGTGGCCAGCGGGCGCCGTCGGTCACGCGGCTGGTGCAGCGGGCCTTGGCGGGATTGTTCACGCGCGGGGACCAGGCGTGATCCCATAGCGCCGCGCTGGCGCGCGGCAAGCCCCCTGTCTCCTCCATCGCCTGCGGCTCTGTCGTCGGGTTGGCGCCCGGTTGCGGCGTCAGTTGATTGGCGCGCTGACGCCGCTGCTTGTGCCGGGGGCGGGGCTTGCCTATAAGCGCTCGCATGATGGACCGGTTAGCGATCATTCGCCGAATTACCGGCCCGGCGCTCTGACATCGGGCTGCCGGGACAAGGCGTATGGATAGCCGCGCCGAACCTCATCCTGCGAATGAATGATCGACCTGAGGGAATGCCTCATGTGTGCCGACACACCTGATTACAAAGACACGTTGAACCTGCCCAAGACCGACTTTCCGATGCGGGCGGGCCTGCCCAAGCGCGAACCGGGCTGGCTGGAGCGCTGGGAGACCATCGGAATCTATGACCGCCTGCGCGAGAGCACGGGGCGGGAGCCCTTTATCCTGCATGACGGGCCGCCGTATGCGAACGGGCATCTGCACATCGGTCATGCGCTCAACAAGATCCTGAAGGATTTCATCGTCCGCTCGCAGCAGATGATGGGGCGCGATGCGCGCTATGTGCCCGGCTGGGACTGCCATGGCTTGCCGATCGAGTGGAAGATCGAGCAGAGCTACCGCGAAAAGGGGCAGGACAAGGACCAGGTGCCGGTCGTCGACTTTCGGCAGGAATGCCGCCGGTTTGCCGCGGGTTGGGTCGATATCCAGCGCGAGGAATTCAAGCGTTTGGGCATCACCGGCAAGTGGGACAATCCCTATCTGACGATGGATTTCCACGCCGAGCGGGTGATCGCCGAGGAATTTCAGACGTTCCTGATGAATGGTACCCTGTATCAGGGGTCAAAGCCGGTGATGTGGTCGCCGGTCGAGAAGACGGCGCTGGCCGAGGCCGAGGTCGAGTATCATGACCATCAGAGCCATACGATCTGGGTGAAGTTCCCGGTGGTGCAAACGGTGGGTGTATTGTCGGCGGAGCAAGCCGCACAGTGGGACTCGGACGAGGCGAAGAAGAAGACCGCGCAACTCGCCACCGCGACGGTCATCATCTGGACGACGACCCCTTGGACCATCCCGCAGAACCGGGCGATCTGCTTTGGCCCGGGGCTCTCTTACGGGCTGTACGAAATCACCGGGCGGCCCGAGGAATGCTGGGCGCGGATCGGCGACCGTTATCTGATCGCGGACGCGCTGGCCGAGCAGGCCCTGGGGCAGGCGCGGCTGGAGCCGTCGATGTATCGCCGCCTGCGGGATGTCGCGCCCGAGGAACTGGCGGGGCTGACCTGTGCGCACCCCTTGCGCGGCGCCGATGGGGCCGAGGACGAGTGGGACTTCGACGTGCCGATGCTTCCCGGCGACCATGTGACCGACGAGGCCGGCACCGGATTCGTGCATACCGCGCCGAGCCATGGGGATGACGATTATCAGATCGGGCTGAAGTTCGGCCTGCCGATGACCTACAATGTGATGGAGGATGGCTCTTATCGTGTAGATCAGCCCCTCTTTGGCGGCAAGCGGATCCTCAAGCCCAATGGCAAGGAGGGCGACGC
>CAYGRI010000285.1:0-7099 GCA_964352155.1 uncultured Maritimibacter sp.
GCCTTTCTGATCTTTGCCAATTTCGGCGTGATCGCGCGCTACAACAATGCCGAGAAATATGTGATCGCCGTGGGCCATCTGTCGGACCGGCTTGCAGGCGGCGCCCCCCTGCGCGGCGCGTTTCCGCCGGATGCCCAGGGGCTGACGCTGGCGGATCGCAAGGATTTGCAGCGGTTGCTGACGGCGGCGGGGTTCGACACCGAGGGCACCGATGGCGTGGTCGGCAGCAAGACCACCGCGGCAATCGAGGGGTATGAGGCCAGACATGGCCTTCCGGTCACGGGGCTGGCGACACAGGCCCTTCTGCGGCGGCTGCGCGGCTGACACAGCGCGGGCGCGGCGCGTGCGGTGCCGCGCAATCGACATAGCGCTTTGGCGCAGGCACAGGGGCCGCCGATGACCGAGACCGCCGGGCGAATCACGCTGAGACATGTCGAGATTTTCGTGGCCACCGCGGAAGAAGCCTCGATCTCGGCGGCGGCGCAGCGGTTGGGGGCCAGCCCCTCGTCTGTCAGCCAGCAATTGACCAATCTGGAAACTGCGCTGGGCACGGCGCTGCTGAACCGCTCGGAACGGCCGATGAGCCTGACCAGCGCGGGGGCGCTGTTCCTGCGGCGGGCACAGACGATCCTGAACGAGGCGGCGCGGGCCCGGGTGGAACTGGCGCGCAGCGATCCCAAGGTATTGTCGCGGCTGCGGCTGGGCGTGATCGAGGATTTCGATGCCGAGGTGACGCCGCCCCTGTTGCGCGCTTTGGCCGGAGATCTGACCGGCTGCCAGTTCCTGCTGGAGACGGGCGCCTCCCACCGGCTGGTCGACAAGCTGGAGACCCGCGCGCTGGACATGATCGTCGCTTCGGAGATGGGCGGAGAGGCCAATTGGATGGAGGTGCACCCGGTTCTGACCGAACCCTTCGTGGCGGCGGTTCCGAAGGGCACCGTGCCGGATGCGGGCGACGCGCTGGACATCCTGCGCCGGATCCCGCTGATCCTGTATACGGAACGGCACCATATGGGCCGGATGATCGCCAGCCATCTGGCGCAGCAGAACCTGCGGCTGTCCCACCGCTTTGAGCTCGACAGCTATCATGCGATCATGGCGATGGTCGCGGCGGGCGAGGGCTGGACGATCCTGACGCCGCTGGGGTTCATGCATGCGGCCCGGTTCCGCGATCAGGCCGATGTGCTGCCCTTGCCCTTTGCCCCGCTGTCGCGCCGGATCTCGCTGACCGCGCGGCGCGGGGTTCTGGGCGACATCCCGGCACAGGCCGCCGCCCGGCTTCGCGATCTGGTGCAAGAAGGCGTCGTTGCTCCCAGCCTGGTCCGGATGCCCTGGCTCGAGGGTGCCTTGACCGTGGCAGAGGGTGACCGGTTGCCGACCGAAACCGCCTAGCGCCGCGCGCACCTCATCGGACACCCTTTGTATGCCGGGCCGAGGCAGAGGTCGCAAAGCGCGGGCACTGTGGTTCGCTATGTGACGTCGATCAGGGGCGACAGGCTCTGGATCCGCGCCACGCGGCAGCCCTGGCGACGCATCACCCGGGGGCGAGGCATTCTGTGGCAAGGCCGGATCCAACAGGATGCGAAACGCTCAACCGTCTGTCCGGGGGCCTGCCGCTCGGATCCCCCGGGCTTGGACGCCGGGACGTGGCACAAATAGAAGTGACCGGGCCTTTGACCCGGTCATCCATGTGTCATGCGTGTCGCGCCAGCGCGGGCCGCTGTCGTCAGGTCCCGTAGGCCAGTTGCAGCCCTTTGACGTCCTCCGCCGCGCCGACCAGAGCGGCGGAGACGAAATCGCAATCGCTCCGCGTCAGGCGCGCGGGCAACCGGGCATCGCAGGCCCGCATCAGCATCGCCCGCGTCTGGGGCAGATCGGGGATCTCGCCGATGAACTGCCAGTTCCAGAACGCCCTTGCATTGTCCGCCGACAAGCCGAAGATCTGCACCTTCACACCCCGGGCAGCCGCGGCATCCTGGAAGGCGCGCGCCTCGTCTTCGGTCATGTCCAGCAGATTGAACTGGATCGAATCGGGCGCCCGCTCTTCCGGGCCCAGCTTTTCGGGCACCGTCAGCCAGGGCGAGGCCTCCAGCGCCTCGGCCACGTAATCGTGGTTGCGCCGCCCGTCGTGCACCCGGCGGGCCATCTCATCCAGCTGTGGCCGGATGATCGCGGCGGACAGGTTGTTCAGGCGCGTGTTGTAGAGCGGCAGGCGATTCTGCCAATGGGCAAAGCGATCCTGCAGCACCGGATGCTTCTTCCAGTTATGCTCGTAGGCGCCGGACATGATCACGGCGCGGGCGATGATATCCGCATCGTCGGTGATCAGGATCCCGCCTTCGCCCGCATTCAGCAGCTTGTAGGATTGAAACGAGAAACAGCCGATCCGGCCGATCGTTCCGATGTTGCGGCCATGCCATTTGGTGCCCAGCGAATGCGCCGCATCCTCGATCACGGGCAGGCCACGGGCATCCGCTAGGGCCATGATCGCATCCATATCGCTGGTATGCCCGCGCATATGGCTGATAAGGACGGCGTCGGCGCTCTTCAGCTTGGCCTCGAAATCGGCCATGTCGATGCGGTAATTGTCGGCCACCTCGACCAGAACCGGCACACAATCGGCATGGATCACCGCCGAGGGGACGGCCGCAAAGGTAAAGGCCGGCACCAAAACCCGCGCGCCGCGCGGCAGATCCAGCGCCTTCATCGACAGGAACAGGGCCTGCGAACAAGAGGCCACGGCCAACGCATATTTCGCGCCAATCGCGTCGGCGAATTCCTGTTCCAGCAAGGCGACCGGGCTTTGCTCGGCCGTGTAGCGGAACAGATCGCCCGAAGACAGCAAGCGCTCAATCTCGGCGCGGGCGGCGTCCGGGATGGGTTCGGCATCGTACACGTTGGGGGCAGGCACCATGTTTCACCTTTTCCGAAATGTCATTTCGGGAAATCTAACAACACAGGGCGCCATTGACCAGCGCTTTCCCGCGGATTCGGCAGGAAACCGCATCAGAGTCGCGTTTTTTGTATGTAGCTTGCCAAGCATTTCTGCAGTGTCTGCCAAGGAATGTTTCAGCAAACGGTTTTAAGAGGTGGCGAGGCTGTGGCGGCTTAAACGATGGTTGAAAGCACGTCCCACACGGTCACAAGCATGTTTGGAATTTTGACGGTCCAATCGATGACGGTATCCGCCGCCCCAGCAACATCGATGCGGACGACTTTGCTGTCGTCGGTATCCGGATCGGAGAACCAAGCCGAGGCGCCCGAGGTTTCAAGGACAGTCGACACGTTGACCCCTATTTCAGGGATCGCGCCGCTGATCGTTGCCACATCACCCGATGGCTTTGGTGGTGTGCCTCCACGCCAGAGCGGCCATCGACAACGAAAGCCCCCGCGATCACACCATCTGAAGGTCGCTGCGGCGGCCAGCTTGTGCTCGACCCGCATGGTGACGGGCGGAACCGTGCCCGTGCCGGGGGCAAACAGGACCCGCAGGCCAGCGGCATCCCCGGTCCCTTCAACAGCGGTTTCAACGCCTGTGATCCGCGGCGCGTTCGGTGCCAGCGCGGCGAGATCGATCCCGTCGCCCGGCTCCACACCGCCGCCATTCCCTCGAAACCGCCCAACGGACGCCCAAGGCTCATCCCGGCGGCGTTGCTGCAAATATGTCCAGCGCCACCCACCGGGCGATAATACGCCTCCAACCTCCTGTCTTCATTGCCCCGTCCGGCCGCTTCGACCGTCTTCCGGGGTATTGCAGATATCTCTGTCAACGGGCATTGGCCAGGCCAGAGAATTGCCGCACCGGCGGCCTTGGCGCGCAAGGTCTTGGCCGCCGCCGCATGGCGGCTGACGCCTGCCACAGGCCCAAGGCTCGCGCCCCCAGACAGGCCCGACCACCGCGCCCAAAGCCTGAGACGCCAACCCCCCGCTTGTTCAAGCGCATTTGGCCGTCAGTCTCGGGTCGCCGGCCCGCGCGCGAGGCTGCCGGTGCACGGCACGGCGTTCGACAGGCTGGCTGGATGAAACGGAATGAGAAACCCGCAAGAAGGACCCCGGAAATGCCCGGAGCCCTGGTGCCGCGCCGATAGTCCGGCGGGATCTGTCGCGCTGACTACGCCACGTCGCGCAAGGCGACATCAGGCACGATGCCCAAAGCATGCGCCACGTTGCGGCTGAGCGTCGGCTTGTTCAGCGTGTAGAAATGCAGGTCTTCGACACCGCCTTCCAGCAGGTTGGTACAAAGCTCCGTGCACAGCGACACGGCCAGCAGATCGTGCCGCGACTGGCCCTCGCCGTCGTCACATTGCTCCGCCTTTTCAAAGGCATCAGAGATCCAATCGGGCACATGCGCGCCACAGCGCCCGGCGAATTTGCGCACGCCCTTCCAGTTCTCGATCGGCAGGATTCCGGGAATGATCGGCGCGTCGATCCCTGCAGCGGCACAGCGGTCGCGGAACCGAAAGAACGTGTCGGCCTCAAAGAAGAATTGCGTGATCGCCGAATTGGCGCCCGCATCGAACTTGCGCTTCAGCCAGTCGATGTCGGCGCCGTCATAGGCGGCCTCGGGATGCGGATCGGGATAGGCGCCGACGCGGATGTGGAACTTTCCGGTCTCGGCCAGCGCCTCGATCAGCTCGCAACTGTCGGCAAAGCCCTCGGGATGCGGCTGGAACGCGCCCTGACCCTTGGGCGCATCGCCCCGCAGTGCCACGATCTCGCGCACCCCCGCCTCGGCATAGCGGTTGGCGATCTCAAGCGTTTCGGCCTTGGTGGCCTCGACACAGGTCAGATGCGCGGCCACGTTCAGCCCGTAGTGGCTGTGGATCGCGCCCACCGCGTCATGGGTCAGATCGCGCGTGGTGCCGCCTGCCCCATAGGTGACCGACACAAACTCGGGCTTCAGCGGCGCCAGCGCCCGAACCGTGTCCCAAAGCCGGAACGAGGCGTCGAGCGACTGCGGCGGGAAGAATTCGAAGGAAAGGCGAGGGGTGGCCATGTCAATATCCTGATCTGAACGTTGCCACCTTGTCTCATGTTGCCGCTTGTGAGACAAATTCATAATCCTCAACAACGTTATGAGCCTGACGTGAGTATGCATCTCGAATTCCGCCATCTTCGCACGATCAAGGCGATCCATGACGCGGGCGGCCTCGCGCGCGCGGCCGAGACGATGAACATAACGCAATCGGCGCTGTCGCATCAGGTCAAGGGGCTGGAAGAACAAGCGGGCGTCGAATTGTTCGTCCGCCGGACCAAACCGCTGCGCCTGTCGGCGGCGGGGATGAAACTGCTGCGGCTGGCGGAGCGGATCCTGCCGGAGATCGCCGCGCTTGAGGACGAGTTCTACTCTCTGCAATCGGGCAAATCGGGGCGGCTGCATATCGCCATCGAATGCCACGCCTGTTTCGAATGGCTGTTCCCCGTGCTGGAGCTGTTCCGCCGCGCCTGGCCGGACGTGGATGTCGACATCCGCCCCGGGCTTGCCTTCGACGCGCTGCCGGCGCTGGGCCGAGAAGAGGTCGACCTGGTCATCTCCTCCGATCCCGAACAGCTGACCGCCGTCGATTTCACCCCGCTGTTCGACTACGAGCCGGTTTTCGTGGCATCTTCCCAGCATCCGCTGGCGCAAAAACCCTATATCGAGGCAGAGGACTTTCGCAGCGAGATGCTGATCACATATCCGGTGGACCGCCCGCGCCTTGACATCTTCAGCCAGCTTCTGACCCCGGCCAAGGTAGAGCCGCGCGGCGTGCGCCAGGTGGAACTGACAGCGGTGATCCTTCTGCTTGTCGCCTCCAACCGCGGTGTGGCGGTGCTGCCCGACTGGGTCGTGCGAGAGGTACGATATCACTCCGACTACGTGACCCGCCCGCTGACCGAGAATGGCCTGACGCGGCGGCTCTATGCGGCGACGCGGACAGAGGATACGGCGCGGCCTTTCATGGCGCATTTACTTAAGCTGGCGCGAACCGAACCGCTAAAACTGCAGCGCGCGCGGCAGCCCGAACCAGGTTGAGCACCGATTGCGCTTGTGCTGGCCGTTGGCGGCGAGGGGCCAGCCCCTCGCGCTCCCCGGAGTATTTGTCGCCAGAAGAAAACCCGATGGATCAGATGTGGTTCCTTCTTCTGGCCAAAAATACTCCGGGGGTTTTGGGGCTGGCCCCCAATCTTGCGAGGCTCGGCGCGATTCCGGCCTGCGCGCCCTTGGCATCTGCGCCCGGCTGGCCTAAGGCAGCGCCATCCCAACAGGAGCGAGCGACATGCAAGGCAGCGCCAATCTCAATCTGATGATCAAGGCCGCGCGCAAGGCGGGCCGCAGCCTCGTGAAGGATTTCCGAGAAGTCGAGAATCTTCAGGTTTCGATGAAAGGGGCTGGCGATTTTGTGAGCCGGGCCGATATCGCGGCGGAACAGATCATTCGGGACGAATTGATGGGCGCGCGACCGAATTATGGGTGGGTCGGCGAGGAAAGTGCCTCAGAAGAGGGTGTTGATCCGACCCGTCGCTGGATCGTCGATCCGTTGGACGGGACCACGAACTTTCTGCACGGTCTGCCGCATTGGGCGGTTTCCATCGCACTGGAGCACAAGGGCGAAATCGTTGCGGGCGTGATCTTTGACGCGGCCAAGGACGAGATGTTTCTGGCCGAGAAGGGGCAGGGTGCCTGGATGAACGAGACCCGGCTGCGGGTGTCGGGCCGGTCCAAGATGATCGAGGCCTTGTTCGGCACCGGTTTGCCCTTCGGCACCAAATCGTATCTGCCGACGGTGCTGCAGGATCTGGGGCGTTTGATGCCGGTGTGTTCCGGTGTGCGCCGCTGGGGGGCGGCGGCGCTGGATATGGCCTATGTGGCGGCTGGCCGGCTGGATGGGTTCTGGGAACGGGGCATCAATTCGTGGGACATTGCCGCCGGGGTGATCATCGTGCGCGAGGCGGGCGGCTTTGTCGAGCCGCTGCGGCCCGGTGCGGATTTGCTGGATGGTGGACAGATCATCTGCGCGAATGAGCGGATCTTTGATCAATTCGCCAAGATCATCCGGAACGACTAGAGCGAGATGAAGTCGAGCTGAATCAAAGGGGAGTCACATAGGCTGATTTT
>CAYGRI010000286.1:0-7084 GCA_964352155.1 uncultured Maritimibacter sp.
CAAACTATCTCGCCAATGCCGGATACGCTTCAACCTAATCTCATCTCGCTCTAGCGGGCGACCGTCAGCGGCACGATCCGGGCGGTGCTGGCCAGCAGGGCCGCCCGTGCCGTCGCGGCGATATCCTCGGCGCTCAGGCCTGCGGCCTTGTACATATCCTCGGGGCTGGCCTGGTCGATGAACCGGTCCGGCAGGCAGATGTTGCGCACCGCCAGGCCGCGATCGAACACCCCGTTCCGCGCCAGGCAATGCATCACCACGGAGCCAAAGCCACCCTCGGCCCCCTCCTCCACCGTCACCAGCACCCGGTGCCGCCGGGCCAGGTCCAGCACCATGTCGCTGTCCAGCGGCCTGGCAAAGCGGGCATCCGCCACGGTGACAGAGACCCCCTCGGTTTCCAGCGCAGCCGCCGCCGCCCGGCATTCCGCCAGATGGGCGCCCAGCGACAGGAACGCGACCTCGTCGCCCTCTTGCACGATGCGGCCGCGCCCGATTTCCAGCACGTCGCCCACCGGCGGCAGGTCCAGCCCCAGCCCCGCGCCACGCGGGTAGCGGAAGGCGATCGGGCCGTCGTCATGCGCCGCCGCGGTCGAGACCATGCGCACCAGATCCGCCTCATCCGCCGCCGCCATCACAGTGAAGCCCGGCAGGCAGGTCAGATAGGCCAGGTCGAAGGACCCGGCATGAGTAGCCCCATCCGCCCCCACAAGGCCCGCCCGGTCGATGGCAAAGCGCACCGGCAGCTTCTGGATCGCCACATCATGCACGATCTGGTCGTAGCCGCGCTGCAGGAAGGTGGAATAGATCGCGGCGAAGGGCTTCAGCCCCGAGGCGGCCATGCCAGCGGCGAAGGTCACCGCGTGCTGTTCGGCCATGCCCACGTCAAACACCCGGTTCTTGAAGCGGTCGGCCATGATGTTGACGCCTGTGCCATCCGGCATCGCGGCGGTGACGGCCACGATTTCCGGGTCGCGGGCGGCCAGTTCGGTGAGCGTCTTGCCGAAGACCGAGGTATAGCTGGGCGGGCCTCCGTTGCTTTTGGCCTGGGCGCCGGTGTCCACATCGAACTTGGACACGCCATGGTATTTGTCGGCGCTGGTCTCGGCCGGGGCATAGCCCTTGCCCTTGACCGTGCAGCAATGGATCAGCACCGGCCCGGTCGCCCGCGCCCGCGCGGCCCGCAGCACCGGCAAAAGCTGGCTCATGTCATGCCCGTCGATGGGCCCGACATATTCAAAGCCCAGTTCCTCGAACAAGGTGCCAGAGCCAGTGACTCCGGTCACAAGTTGCCGCGCCCGCTTGGCGCTTTCGCGCATCGGCGCGGGCATCGCGGATTCGAACCCTTCGGCCAGGGATTTCAGACGCGACATCGGCTCGTTGGCATACATCCGCGACAGATAGGCCGACATCGCGCCCACCGGCGGGGCGATGCTCATCTCGTTGTCGTTCAGGATCACGAACAGGCGGCGGCCTTCGGCGCCCGCGTTGTTCATCGCCTCATAGGCCATGCCCGCGCTGATCGAACCATCGCCGATCACGGCGATCGCGTCGCCCGTGGCCTGCCCCATGTCGCGCCCCACGGTGAACCCGAGGGCCGCGCTGATCGAGGTTGACGAATGCGCCGCGCCGAACGGGTCGTATTGCGATTCCGAGCGTTTCGTGAAGCCGCTCAGCCCGTCCTTTTGCCGCAGCGTGCGCATCCGGTCGCGGCGGCCGGTCAGGATCTTGTGCGGATAGCATTGGTGGCCCACATCCCAGATCAGCTTGTCCATTGGCGTGTTGAACACCGCATGGATCGCGACCGTCAGTTCGACCACCCCCAGCGACGAGCCCAGGTGCCCCCCGGTCTGCGACACGGCAGAGATCGTCTCGGCGCGCACCTCGCCCGCCAGCCGCGACAGGTCGGCATCGGACAGGTTTCGCAGGTCGGCCGGACCGGCCACGCGGTCAAGAAGCGGAGTATTCGGGCGGGAATCGGTCATCGCTAACCCCTGTCTGATCTGGAACGTGTCGGCGCCTCATCCTTGCGCGGGCCGCGCGGGAGACGACGGAATTGCAACGGGCGCCCCTGTGACAGGGCGCCCGGAGTGTCTTAGTTCGACGCCTCGACCTCCGGATCGGCGTAGACCGGAGCACCGGTGGTGGCCAGTTCCGGCCAGTCGGCGATGACGTTCGTCCCCTGCAGGGGCCTCTGATAGCCCTTGTGGCAGGTCCGGCAGGCGGCCTTTGGGGCGTCCGCATGGATCGGCCCCAGGCGTTCCGGCGGATATTCGTCGCGCAGCGGCACCAGATAGTCGTTGTTCAGCTCTTGCAGCATCGAGATCGCAAGCTGCGCGATGCCCCACTGCGGCGTCACCTGTGACCCGTCATAGAAGGCGCGGCTGTTGTGGCAGAAGACGCAATTCACCCCCAGCGAGTTGGCGAAGTAGTTCATGAACGAATAGGTGCGCTCCGCATGCTGGATGCCGGGATAGCCATCGACCCCGGGAACGCCGGCGACACGGCTGTCCAGGTCATGCACCCCGATCACGCCATAGTTCAGGATGTACTCTTCCAAAGCGTCCGAGGGCAGCGAGGTATAGCTGGACAACATCGTGACCCGGTTCTGGTTGGCCGACCAGCCTTCCGCCGCCTTGACGGTGGGGGTGGACAGGAACCAGATATCGCTGGGCACGTTCTGACCCCGGTGGCAAGTGTAGCAGGTCACCCCCACCTCGCCCAGAGCGTTGACGTGATCCGTCCAGCCCTCGTTGATGACCTGCGTCATCTGGATCATCCGGCGGGCGACGACCTTGGTGTACAGATCGTCATTGCCGTAGTCTTCCATATCCACGTCGCCGTGGCAGTAGGCGCAGCCCTCATCCGGCGCGACCCACAGGGTCATCGCGTTCATCAGCCGGTTGAAATTGTCTTCCGTCAGCTCGCCCAGCACCTGGACGTTCTGATAGATGTCCTTGGCCAGATCCTCGTCCCCGGTCGGGACATAGGGCGGATCCTCGAAAATCTCGGCGATGTCCGGGTCCGGGGTGGCAAGCGCCGTCTCGAACTTGGTGATGGACATTCCGTTGCCGCGCGGACCTGTCTGCAGGCTGTCGGTGGCATAGGGTTGCCCCAGCGCCCAAAGGGCGATCACCACGAACACCGCTCCGCCGAGCGTGCCAAAGAGGATGGCGGGTTTGTAGATGTCGACCGGGTTCTCCCGGTTCCATGCGTCGAACCACTTGGGCAGCATATCAGTTCCCCCCGCCAATGAAGGCTTCGTAGGTACCGTAGTTCTCGTAGCCATAGGAGCCGTCGTACATCGGTGCGAAGTGATGCTCTTGCGCCCAGATGAACCAGTTGTCGACAACGGTGCCGGTCAGCAGGATCCCGATCCCGCCGGTGATCGGTGTCAGGACGGCAAACCACCAGGCCCAGCGATGGATGCCTTCCATCGTGGCGTTAAAGCCCATGGTCCAGCGCCAGAACAAGGCCGCCCGTTCCGTGGCCGTTCCGCGGTCGAGGATCTGTTCCAGCTCGCGGTCGCCGCCAAAGCGGCTGACGGCCAGGATGGTGCCCCCGTGCATACAGAACAGCAGGGCAGAACCATAAAGGAACACGATCGAAAGGCAGTGGAACGGGTTGTAGTAAAGGTTGCCGTAGCGGATCGAGAAGGCGGTCGTCCAGTCGAGATGCGGGAAGATGCCGTAGGGCACCGCCTCGGACCAGGAGCCCATGAGGACCGGGCGGAACAGGTTCAGCACCAGCATCAGCCACAGCGCGGCGGCAAAGGCCCAGGCGATGTGCTTGCCCATCTTGTGCATCTGCGCCAGCTGATAGGTCCGCAGCCACCAGGCCATCACGCTGACCAGCAGCAGGAAGGACGAGATGATCCACCAGCCGCCCTCTTGCAGCGGCGGGATCGACAGGCCGTATTCCGGCCCCGGAGGCTCCAGCGCCAGCCAGAAGCCCTGACGCAGGAATTCGGCGATCGACCAATCCACCTGCGCCAGCATGTTGATGCCGATGATGTTGAGGCTGAGAGTGCCGGTGATCAGCGAGATCAGCCCCAGGATGCCCAGGTGGATCGGGCCGATCTGCGCGTTTCCGAGCCGGCCGACCAGAGTGCTGAAGAAGGGTTTCAGCCCCCGCTCCGCTTCCATGTTGTTCTCGTTGTCCATGCCCGTCTCGGGCGGTCCCTGGACCACGACTTGTGTAAAGATGTTCTGATATTCAATCATGGCTTACATCCCCTGACCGGGCCAGATCGGCAGTTCGAGCCACCAGTTCCACCATTCGGGCCAGCCCTTCGTCCAGACGGGACCGGAGATGATGATGCAGAGGGCCGAGAAGAAGACGGCGTTGATCGCCAGCAGATAGCCCAGACGGTGGATGCCCAGCGTGCCGATCGAATAGCCGATGAAATCGCGAAAGAACGTGTCCTCGTGGTCGGGCGTCTTCACTTCCTCGCCCTCTTCGGGGTTCGCCGCCGACAAGATCAGACCGCCATGCAGAGCAAGGGCAAAGCAGGTCGCAAAGAACAGCGAGACCGCGATCATATGGGCCGGGTTGTAGTGGAAGTGCAGATAGGCGTAGCCGGTGTTGGACACCCAGTCGAGGTGGCTGAAGATCCCGTAGGGAAAGCCATGCCCCCAGGCGCCCATCAGCAGCGGGCGGAAGATCACCAGCGTCACATAGGCCAGGATCGCAAAGGAAAAGCCCACGGGCACGTGGTAGCCCATGCCAAGCTTGCGGCAGATCTCTACCTCGCGCAAAGCCCAGCTGATGAAGGCCCCTGTGGCGCAGATGGTGATCACCTGCCACAGCCCGCCTTCCATCAATGGCGCCATCCCCAGACCGTAGCTCAGGTCAGGCGGCGCGATGTTGATCAACCAGGGATTGAACGTGCCTTGATGGGCCGCCCCCCAGAAGATCAGGATCGTGCCAAGCGCCGCAAAGAACGCCGTGGTGACCCCAAAAAATCCTACGTAGAACGGGCCGACCCAGAAATCGAAGAGATCCCCGCCGACCAGCGTGCCCCCGCGGACCCGATATTTTCGTTCGAAACTGAGCAACGCCATGTCGTCGTCTCCGCACTTGGTGGCCTGTCAAGGGAATGCGTCCCGGCTGGCCGATCCGTTTTTTCTATGGTAGCCGCGGGCGGGGTGCGCCCCCGCCCGCAGCGGTCTTGATTGCAGGTCCTCAGGACCCCAAGCTCATTCCGCAGCGGCGCGCACGGCGGCTGCGTTCTCGAACCAGTTCACGCCGTTCGACAGAACCACCAAGTGGATCATGACGGCGAGAAGGAAGAGAAACACGCCCTGTGCGACAAACACGCGGCGCGGATCAAAGATCAGCCAGACTTTGTAAAACTTAGCCATTACTTCAATCCCCTCAGAACCAAGGTGCCCAGATGTAGGTTGCCAGGTGGGCAACCACTGCAACCGCCGAGAACAGCCAAAGGCCGCTCATGTAGACGGAATGCAGTTCCTGGGCCTGCTCGTCGGTGAGACCTGTAAAAGACAGGTCGGAGTTATCAGCCATGAACTTTCCTCCGGAACGTTATGCTGACGCCGCGTTGCCCGCGGCCAGGCCCCGTCGGCCCACCATGGACCGCCGGGTATCCGCTCCCCCGAAGGGGGAACAGCTCGGATCTCGGTGCTTTGGCCCTAAGGGCTCAGACCGAGAATATCAGGGGCGTGATCCGGTCCGCTTCCGACCAGGCCCGCGCCAGCGGCCCCAGCAAGTTCAGCGACCGGAACCGGATCACATCGCGGACCCAGCCCACGAACGATCCCGGCAACGCCAGAACGAAGATCAACCCAAAGTAGAGAAAGAACTCTGCATTGCGGCGGCGTCCCGGCCGGCGTTGGTGCGGAGCATTTGACATCAGGTCGGTCATTGGCCGATCCTCCCTTGTGAAGTCTTCTCGGGCGCGTCAGGGGACAGCGCCTGTACAGTTTCCAGAACCACCCGCTCTGCCCCTTGCTGCAACGCCGATTCCTCGGCCGCGTCGCGCAAGGTTTTGGCGGCGGAAATGCGGGTCAGCACGGGATGGCGCGCAACGATGCGGTCCAGCTCGGCCTGTGCGTCGCTGTCCCAGGGGAAATCGCGGCGCAATGTGGTGGGGGTGGCAGCGCCTGCATCCATCTCCGAGCCCAGCGGGAGGATGTGGAACAGGGCGTCGAACAGCCCGTTGCACACTTCCTGCAACAGATAGGTGGCACCGGCATAGCCCATCATCGGGGTGCCGGTGGCCCGCCGGATCGCGGCGCCCGGAAAGCTGGCCGGAAGGAACGAAGGCTTGGGCCCATGTCCGCCCGACGTTTCGGCCAGGTACATCTTTTCGTTGATCGACCCCATCAGGATCAGCGGCCGCTTGGAGGCGATCATTGCCCGCACGTCTTCGTTGTTGGTCTTCTTGCCCGCCGTCCGGGCCACCGCGAAGGCGCAGGGAAAGCCCAGATCGCCTTCCAGGAAATGCCGGATGCCACGGGCGTAGGTCTCATTCGCGACAATGCCGAAGCTGGCGGTGGCAAAGAAATCCTGCGTGACAGAGCGCCACAGATCCCAGACCGGCTTGATCGTCGAATGCTTCTCGCGCTGGATGAAGGGTTCCGGGTCCAGCCCCAGCATCTCGCCCAGCGTGCGCAGGAACCGCGTTGTGGAATCGATGCCGATGGGCGCCTGCAGATAGGGCTTTTCCAGCACCTCGGCGAGGCCGCGCCCGAATTCACGATACATGCAGATGTTGACATCGGCATTTACGAGGTTGCGCATCTCGGCCAGATGGGCGCCCATCGGCATCACCATATTGACCTCGGCGCCGATCCCTTCGACCAGGCGCCGGATCTCGGCCAGATCCGAGGGCATATTGAACGTGCCGTACATCGGTCCCAGGATATTGACCCGAGGCTTCATGCCCACGTCGCGCTTGGTTTCCTTGGGCATCCGCCCCTTGGTCATGCCGAATTCGGTGAACAGCCAGGTCATCGCGCGGTCGGCGGCCTGCCATTGATCCTCGTCGATGGTGCGCGGCAGGAAGCGCTTGATATAGGAGCCCAAGGGCGACACGCCGCCGCCGATCATCTCCGCCATGGAGCCG
>CAYGRI010000287.1:0-7067 GCA_964352155.1 uncultured Maritimibacter sp.
CAGCACGGGTTGCCCGTAGATCCCGATCTGTGACAGAGCCGCGCGGGCGGCGGTGGGGGCGGGCGACCGGGTGCAGGCGATCGGGGTGGCTCTGGAACCGGCGACGCCCCTGGCTTCTGACCTGTGGGAGACGGCGCTGACCCAGGCAGAGCAGGGCTGGCTTGCCACCTGCGCCACGGGCAAGCGCGGACAATTGGCCAAGATCCTCGTCAGCGCCAAGACCTGCGCCAACAGATGCCAGTATCCGCTGACCGGCGTCTTTCTTGAGGCCGATGCCTTCGAGGTTCAGCTGGATCCGGCAAAGAAGGCCTTTCATGCCATGCGGGCGGGCAGCCCCGTCGGATCGGATCCGGCAGACCGCATGACTGGGCGCTATTCGGTTCTGATGGGGCATGTGCTTTGCACCCTGGTGTTGCCGCGCTGGTAGCCTCCCAGCGGTTTTGCCGGGGCACACCCAGATGCGTCGTCACATGGGCGCGGCGTGGTCAGAGCCCCCGGTGATGCCGGAACAATCACCCGGCTGCGGATCTTTGCAGGTCGCGGGTGCGGCGTGCTCTCGTTCGTGCCCGCCTGCGTTTGCCCCAAGGCGCCGGCTTGCGCGCCGACACGGGCGCGCCAGCACCCCGCCGGGTCACTCCGCCGGAGTGCTGGCGCCGGGCATCCTGTCGTCGAGCGGGTGTTCCTGCATCATCAGCGACACCAGTGAGCCCACGGCGGCCAGCACAGCCGCGATCAGATAGGCGGGGTGCAGGGCCGCGCCGATCCCGTTGGCGACATGGGCCGCCATCTCGGGATCCATCCCCGCGATCTGCTGGGCGGTCAGCGCCCTTGGGTCGATCCCGGCCAAAGCGGGAATTGTGCCAACCTCTCGGGTCAGGCCATGGGCAAAGATCGCCCCCAGCAGGGCCGTGCCGATCGAGCCGCCGATCAGCCGGAACATATTGGCGCTTGCCGTGCCCACGCCCACCATGTCGCTGGGCACCGAATTCTGGATCGCGGTGACCCCCACGCCCATCACCGGGCCGATCCCGATCCCCGCCAGCGAGATGTACAGCGCGACTGTCCAGTTCGGCGTGGCGGGGGTAACGGTGGCCATCAGACCCATCGCCACCGACAGCAGGGCCATGGAATAGACCGGCAGCATCCGGTAACGCCCGGTCCGCGACATGATCTGCCCGGCCAGGGTCGAGGCGCCGATCAGTCCCATCATCATCGGCACTACGAACAGCCCCGACGCCGCAGGAGACAAGCCTTTGGCCACCTGCATGAACATCGGAACGAAGGTCAGCGTGCTGAACATCGCCACGCCGGTGATCACGCCGACGGAGTTGGACACGACGAAATTGTTGATGCGGAACAATTGCAGGGGCAGAACCGGCGCCGCCGCCCGTCGCTCGACCGCCAGAAAGCCCGCCAGCGCCGCAAGCGAGGCCGCGATCAGGCCCCATGTCAGCGGGTCGGCCCAGGGCAGCAACTCTCCGCCCAGGCTGGCGACGATCACGGCGCCCGACAGTGTCGCCGTCAGCAAGGCCACGCCCGCATAATCCAGCGATAGCGTCGGCCCGGGGGTGCGCTTGGCCAGAACCGAGGTCAGGATGGCAAAGGCGATCCCGCCCAGCGGCAGGTTCAGAAGGAACATCCAGCTCCAATGCATGTGCTGCACGACAAAACCGCCCGCCAGGGGGCCAACGACGGTGGACAGGCCAAAAACCGCGCCCAGCATGCCCTGGTAGCGCCCGCGTTGTCGGGGCGGGACCACATCGGCCACCGTCGCCATCGACACCACGATCAGCCCGCCGCCGCCCAGACCCTGGACAAAGCGCCCCACCACCAGCATCCAGATCGACCCGGCCGAGGCGGCCAGGACAGAGCCCAGCAGGAACACCACGATGCCGGCCTGCATCACCACCTTGCGCCCGAACATGTCGCCCAGCTTGCCGAACACCGGCGCGCCAACGGTTGCCGCCAGGAGATAGGCGGTGATCACCCAGGCGATCCGGTCCAGCCCGCCAAGTTCCCCCACGATGATAGGTAAAGCAGCCGTCACCACTGTCTGCCCCAAAGAGGCAAGGAACAGGACAGCGGCGACGGCTAGGAAGACCAGCCGAAGCTGGCCGGGAGAAACCTGGGGAACATCAACAACACGGGACGGCGCGGGCATGAAAGGGCCTTTGAAAAGATGGCTTGGAAAAAGGCAACTCGCGCAGCGCGGCGCCGTTCGGCTTTTTATGTGCATCTAACAATTGCATGTCAAGAGCATCTATTTGTAACCGTCCTCGAATGCGCCTAGAATTGAACGGAAATTCGGAGGATGGCCGAGCGTGTCTCGCGACAACGTGATTGCAGGATTTCTGGAGGCCGCCGGGATCGACCGGCAGGTGACCCAGGATGCGTTGGACATAGACGCCGCGTTGCAGCAATGGCGGCGCCGGGTGAACAAGCGAGAGCTTGCGACAGCGGCGCTGCATGCGCTGGGTCTGGACGAAGAGATCGACCTGGCGCAGTTCGACGTGCTGGTCGCGATCTGGGCGCCGTCGAACGAATTCGGCGCCGGCGGTCAAGACGAGACGATGGTGTCCACGGTGGCCGCGCGGCTACAGATCGACCCGTCGCGCGCCTCTCGGCTGGTGAGCGACCTGATCGGCAAGGGCATGGCCCGGCGTGCGGTCAGCCAGCAGGATGCCAGACGCACCATCGTGGCCCTGACCCCCCGGGGAAAGCGGGTGGTAGAGGCGGTGCGGCGCTTCAAATTCCTGGTGATGGGTGAGTTCCTGTCGGATTGGACGCCCGAGGAACGCACCGCCTTTGTCGCCCTGTTCGCGCGCTTTGTCTCCTGGACCGACGAATCCGAGGCCATCGGTCTGGACCGGTTCGCCGACGAGGTGCATGAGATCGCCGCCTGGCTGTCCCAGACCGACAAGTCCTGAGCCGGCTTCAGGCGGGTCGCGCCCGGGGGGGGCATTGTCCGTCCTCGAAGTCGTCCCGGGCGAACATCATTCGTCGGTGATTTCGTCCCGGGCGACCGTCAATTCGCGATGATCTTGCCCTGGAGGCGCATCATTTCACGATGATCTCATCCCGCACGAACATATTGGCCCAGGCGCGGTCGATCAGGTCGGGTGTCATCTGGTTCGGGATGCCCTCGAACTCGCAAATCGCGATCATCTGGTCGATCAGGAAGATCGGCTGGTAGTTCGCATAGATGTTGTTGATCGTCGGGTACTTGTTCTTGATCAGGTGCACGAGCGCCTTTTCCGACAGGGGCATCTTGCGCTTTTTGGCGACCATCGCGAAGATCTTTAGGTAATCCTGCTGGCTGGGTCCGTCGATCTTGATCTTGAAGAAGATCCGCCGCAACGCTGCCTTGTCGAAGATCTCGTTCGGGTGGAAGTTGGTCGAAAAAATCACCAGCGTGTAGAAAGGCACCTCGACCTTTTCACACGATTGCAGGGCAAGGATGTCCTTCGATTCTTCCAGCGGCACGATCCAGCGGTTGACCAGCGCCTGAGGCGTTTCCTTTTGGCGCCCAAGATCATCCACGATGAACACGCCGCCGGTGGATTTCAACTGCAACGGCGCCTGATAGGTGCGCGAGGTGGCGTTATAGACCAAATCGAGCATGTCCAGCGACAATTCGCCGCCGGTGATCACGGTCGGACGTTCGCACAGCACATAGCGGCGGTCGTACCGGTTCGAGACGCGGCGCAGGCAGGTCGGGTCGTCGTCGAGCTCTTCGGCGATCGTGTGGACGATGGGGTCATAAACGGTGATCACCTGGCCCGAATAGAACAGGGCGCGGGGCACGAAGATCCGGTCGCCCAAGGCATCGCGGATCCCGTTGGAGATCGAGGACTTCCCGTTGCCCGGCGGCCCGTACATCAGGATCGAGCGTCCGGCCCCGACCGCGGGGCCAAGCTGGTTGATCAAGGTGGGTGGTAGGATCAAATGCCCCATGGCGCCCATCAACTGCTCGCGGCTCATATGCACGTTGCGGATGGACTGGCGCTTGACCTGCTTGGCATAATCGTCCATCGGCACCGGCATCGCGCCATAATATTCCGATTGCGCCAGCGCATCCAGCGCGCGCGCCTTGCCCGCGTCCGACAGCTGATAGCCCATCTCGCCGCCCGAATTGGCGTGCAGCGTGCCCGTCGCCTCGACCAGCTTCTGTGTCCGGCACAGATCGACAAGCTCTTGCGTCACCTGATTGGGCAAGGCCATGACCTGTGCGAGCTCCGTCACCTGCTCGATATTGCGCCGGAACATCGTCTTCAGCAGGATGTCGCGCATCAGCACGATGGGCAGTCCGGTGGCGTCCAGGCTCCTCGGCGCAGGAGGTTCCAGCACCGGAGCGACTTGCATGTTCATTTACTGCTCTCCGTCGGTCGATTCTTGCCGAAAGCCCTTGGGCCCTTGACTCGCCTTCCTGCGTAGTCTTCTGACAGAGTACTGTGGCAAAAAGATGGACACGACAAAGGCATGAGCAGACCTAATCCCGCAGTTTTCATTGCGTTTCTGGTCGCTGTGATTGTCGTACTGGGCGCGGTGACCCTGTCGAAGGGCGGCTTCTATATCGCCAAACACGAGGGCGACACGCTGCATCTGCTGCAGATCCTGTTTCGCATGGCCAGCGGCGAGTGGCCGCATCTGGACTTCATGACGCCGATCGGGCTGTTGGCCTTTGCGCCCATTGTGTTGTTTTTGAACCTCGGTCTGGGGGTCGGAACCTCGATTCTGATGGGGCAGATCCTTGTGGCGCTGGTGCTGCTGCCCGCGGTGTTCTGGGTGGGCATGTCGCGGATGCCGCGCCACGTCGCCTATCCGTTCGGGCTTGTGGTTCTGGTGCTGTGCATGGCGCTGGTGCATGGCGAGGCAGAGCGGTCCGTCTCGATCTCGATGCATTACAACCGCTGGGCCTGGGCGGTGAGCTATGTGGTGATCGCGCTGGCGGTGCTGCCGGCGCGCGAGATTTCCAGCGATACCCTGGACGGGATCATCATCGGGCTGGGCATGGGCTTTCTGGCGCTGTGCAAGGTGACCTATTTCGCGGCCTTCCTGGTGCCGGTGACGGTGGGGCTGATCGCCCATTCCGGCGGCCGTTCGCTGCGGGTGGCGGTGCTGAGCGGTCTGTCGGTGGCGATCCTCGTGTCGGTCTTTGCGACGCTGGATTACTGGTTCGCCTATTTCGCCGATCTCAAGGAGGTGTTCTCCTCCTCCATCCGTCCGCAGCCGGGGCTGCAACTGCGCACCATCGTCACCGCGCCCGCCTATCTGGGGGCGACGGGGGTGCTGATCGTGGCGATCATCCTGCTGCGCCAGGCCGGAGAGGCGGCGCTGGGGCTGACGCTGCTGCTGCTGGCGCCCGGCTTTGTCTATGTCACCTACCAGAATTTCGGCAACGATCCGCAATGGTTGATGCTGCTGGCCCTGCTGCTGCTGGTACCCGAAATGCGGGCCGAGATGCGGAACTCTCTGGGCTGGCCGGTGGGGCAGTCGCTGATCGTCGCGGCCTTTGTGGCTGGGGCTCTGGCCCTGCCGTCGATGCTGAACCTGGCCTACAGCCCGTTCCGGCATCTCAGCCTGAACAGCGCAGATTACGAGCCGCTGCTGGACCGCACCCCCCTGCACCACGACCTGCGCGCGCTGACCTCCCGGATGAGCCGGGTGGACGGGCGGGTCGCGCTGGACGTGCCTGGATCGGGGCTGGAGGCACTGGCGGCCAAGGCGGACCGCGCCGACGAGCGGACCAGCTTCATGGGGCAGGGCTTGCCGGCTTGCGAATTGCAGATGGGCCTCGTCGCCTGGTTCGAAGCCATCGCGGGCGATATCGAGGCGAACGGCTTTGCCAATGGCAAGCGCCTGTTCGTGGCGGATCTGTTCATGGGCCACTGGATGTTCGGCTCGCTGCAGCGGCTGGAACACGGCGCGCCTTGGTATTACGGCGGGCTGCCGGGGATCGAGAGCGCGGATTACCTGCTGGTGCCGCTGTGCCCGACCTCGGAAGCGGTGCGCAAACAGATCCTTGCGCAGATCACAGAGGCCGGGATTGGGGTGACGGAACTGCGCCGCGCGCCGCTGTACATCCTTTATGCGCTGCAAAAGCCGGTCGCGGGCTAGGGCTGGGTCCGGGCCTTTCGGGTCAGGTCGTCAGCCCGCAGAGCGACCGTGGCACGGAGGCGGCGTTCTGGTTGATGTCAGCTGAAGGCGACAGGCTCCCGCGCGGCTTGCGCCGGGTCTCCGTCGTGCGCCGGTTCACAGCATCGCCACGCCCATGGCGCCGAGCAGCAGGTAAAAGGCCAGCGATCCGCCCAGGGCCAGCCCCATCGGGAAATCGCGGCGGGTCCAGGACGTCCAGTCGCTGGTGCGGGCGCGAAAGCCGGGCAGGGCGCGGAACAGCCGGTGCGTGGTAAAGGCGGCCAACAGCACCACGGCGAGCAGGATCAGAAAAAGCTGCAAATCCGCCAGAGGCACGAAGGGCGCCATGACGGCGGCGAACTTGGCGTCTCCGGCCCCCATCGCCCCGGCCATGTTCAGCACAAAGCCGATGACCAGCACCACCACCAGATGCAGCAGCCGCCACGGGTATTCGGCCAAGGGCACGGCGAACAGGCCGACAATCAGAAAGACCAGACCCAGCGAATAGACCGCCTTGTTGGGGATCTTCATGAATTTCATGTCGTTCCAGGCCACCCACAGGCAGATGGGCAGGACAAAGGGCAGGAACACGAGCGCCTGATAGACAGGAAGGGTCATGCGCGGTCAAACTCCGCCAGCGGGGATGTGGTTTGTTGTAGGCTCAGGCACCCGATCCTGACCCGGCGGCTGCGCGGGGGCAATGCCGTACCCGCGGCAGAGCGGGGCGCGTTGCGTTCGTTTCTTTCGGGGTTTCGGGCAAGACCAAGGCGTTCCCGTCGCGGCCGCTCCCTGCGGAAGGTTGCGGTATACGGCGGGGGCGGGGCGGCCCTTGACCCCCTGCCGGTGCCGCCGGGGGCGCCCCCGGCCCGTCGTCTTGCCGGTTGTTAACCGCGCCAAGGTTTAGTTGTTCACATTCGATTCCAACGCCCGCA
>CAYGRI010000288.1:0-7065 GCA_964352155.1 uncultured Maritimibacter sp.
CCTGGTCGGCACCATGCATCTGTATGATCCAAGGCACGAGGCCACCCGCAGCCGCATCACCCCCCTGCTGGACGCGGCGGATGACGTGTTCCTGGAGGTAGGCGCGGGCGATCAACAGCGGCTGCAGGCGATGATCGCCGCTGATCCCGACCTGGCCTTTCTGACGGAGGGGCCGACGCTGCCAGACCTTCTGGGGCAGGAGGACTGGGACCGCCTGCGCACCGCCCTGGCCGAACGCGGCGTGCCCGGCTTTCTCGCGGCCAAGATGAAGCCCTGGATGGCAATGGCCAATCTGGGCATGTCGCGCTGCGATTTCGAGAATATCCGGCTGGGGCGCCTTGGCCTCGATTCGATGATCATCGCCGACGCCGTCGCGATGGAGAAACCGCCGGTGGCGCTGGAGCCTTTGGAAACCGCCTTTGGTCTCTTCGCCGAATTCAGCCAGGCCGAGCAGATCGAGTTGCTGCGTCTGGGGCTGGCGCAGCAGGCACAGGACAGCGCCGACCAGGCCGTGACCCTGACAGAGGCCTATTTCCGCGAAGAGATCCAGTTGATCTGGGAATTCTCGCAGGCCCAGGCGGCGGAGATGCCCGGCTTTTCCGCCGAAGAACTGGCCGCCCAGACCGCGCGGTTCGAGGAAATCCTGCTGACACGGCGCAACAATGCATGGATGGCGCCGATCCTGGCCGCCTCCGGCAACACGCTGGTCGCCGTGGGCGCCATGCATCTGCCGGGCGAACAAGGCCTGCTATCGTTGCTGGAGCAAAACGGATATACGGTCGAGCGGCTGTCCGTGCGGCCATAGCGGCCCGACATTGCGGCGGTGTCAGCTTGGCAGGCCGCCGTCGGAATCGTCGCCCGTCTCGTCCATCAGCGCCCCGAAATCCGGCACGATGACATGGCGTTTGCCCTGTAGCGAAATCACGCCCTCCCGCTTGAGGGCAGAGATCTGGCGGCTGACCGTTTCAAGCGTCAGGCCCAGGTAATCCGCCATCGCCTCGCGCGTCAGGGGCAGGTCGAACTCTGCCCCGTCCACCGCCGACGTCTTCTGCAAACACGCCTCGCGTTGGGCGATGATCGCCAGCAAGCTCGCGATCTTCTCACGCGCGGTCTTGCGGCCCAGAATCAGCATCCACTGGCGGGCGGCATCCAGCTCGTCCAGCGTCATCTCCAGCAGGCGATGCGCGATAGAGGGCGTATCCTGCAGCAATTGCTCGAACGGTTTGCGCCGAAAACAGCACAGCACCAGTTCCGAGGTGGCGGTGACATCATAGGCCGCCGTCAGGCGCCCCGGGCGCCCCAGAAAATCCGACGGCAGCAACAAGCCGACCATCTGGGTGCGGCCGTCTTCGAGCGTCTGGCTGAGCGTGGCGATGCCAGAGATGACAGAGCTGACAAAATCCATCTGGTCCCCGGCCCAGACCACATGCTGCCCAGGCTCGAACGTGCGATAATATTTGATCTTGTCCAGCCGCTCCAGCTCATCGGGCTCGCATTTGGAACACACGGCCCGGTGACGGATCGGGCAACTCACACAGTCACGGTTCTGCTGCAAAATTTCGTTCATCAGCCTGCACTCTTTTTTTGGCTGTCTTGATCGGGATCAAGGTGACGCGGCGTCTCGTATTCCAACTTATCCATATGACAGAGATTTCGCAACTCAAGCGGCTTGGATTGTTTGACGCACGCGTACCGCGCTACACAAGCTATCCCACCGCCCCGCAATTCTCCGACAGGGTCGGAGGATCCCATGTGGCTCATTGGCTGGAGGCCCTCCCGGAAGGCACGGATTTCTCCGTCTACGTTCACGTTCCGTTTTGCAGGCGATTGTGCTGGTTCTGCGCCTGCCGCACCCAGGGCACCTCGACCCTGGCGCCGGTGGCCGCCTATATCGAAACGGTCAAGGCAGAGCTGCGGCTGATCGCCAGCCACCTGCCCGAAGGCGTGCGGATCGAGCATCTGCACTGGGGTGGCGGGACGCCGACGCTGCTGTCCCCCGATCTGATCGCGGATCTGGCCGGCGAGATCCGCGACATGGCCCCCCTGGCGCCCGACGCGCAATTCTCTGTCGAGATTGACCCCTGCGAAGTCGACGCGGCCCGGATGGACGCACTGGTCGCGGCCGGCATGACCCGGGCCTCGCTTGGGGTGCAGGATTTCAACCCGTTGATCCAGGACACCATCGGCCGCCCGCAAAGCTTTGAGGCCACCCGCGACGCGATCGAGGGCCTGCGCGCCCGAGGCGTCCGCAGTCTGAACGCCGATATCGTCTATGGCCTGCCGCATCAGACCGAGCCGATGATCGCTGATTCGGTGCAAAAGCTGTTGTCGCTGAACCCGGACCGCGTGGCCCTGTTCGGCTATGCCCATGTGCCGTGGATGGCGAAGCGGCAGAACCTGATCCCTTCCACCGCCCTGCCCTCTGCCGAGGAACGGCTGGACCTGTTCAACACCGCCCGCGACCTGTTCCTGTGGGACGGCTATTCGGAAATCGGGATCGACCATTTCGCCCGCGTCGGGGACGGGCTGGAAACCGCCTGGCGCACCGGCGCGATGCGGCGCAACTTTCAGGGCTATACCGAGGACCGGTCGGACACGCTGATCGGCATCGGCGCCTCTGCGATCTCGCGGTTCCGCGAGGGCTATGCGCAAAACGAGTCCAGCACCTCCAACTATCAGCGCCGGGTCCGCGATGGCGCGATCGCGACGGCCCGGGGCCATCAATTCGCCGGGGACGACGTGTTGCGCGGCTGGGTGATCGAGCGGCTGTTGTGTGACTTTGCGGTCGATCTGGACGAGGCGGCGACCGCCACCGGCGCGCCAAAGGAGCGCGCCCGCACGCTGCTGACCGGGCTGGACGACCTCTTTCCCGGCATGACGGCGCTGACCGGCGACCTGCTGGAGATCTTGCCCGCCGGGCGGCCTCTGGCACGGATGATCGCGCGGCATTTCGATGCCTATGCCGTCGACGCGGCGGGGCACAGCCCGGCTGTCTGACCCGGATTTGGCGGTGGTCTTAAGAGAGGGCGGGGCCGGTGGCGCAATCCGATGCGATTGCCCACCGTCCGCCCCCGCAGGAGCGCTTGACATGCCGCCCGGTCCGGGGATGCTGGCGCCATGTCGGACGCGCTTCCACAAATCCGCGACGTGGGGCTGAACGGCCTTCTCGTCACCTTTGCCCATACGCTCAGCGAACCGGCCAACCGCGCCGCGCTGGCGTTTCGGGCGGCGGTGGACCGTGCGGGCTGGGACGGAGTTGCCGAAACCGCGACCTCGCTGACCTCCACCTTCCTGCGCTACGATCCGCTCGAGGTGGACCGCGACTGGCTGGCCGACCGTCTGGGCCTGCTGCTGGCGGACCGGGACTGGATGGCCGAGCCTCTCCCCGCCGGGCGGCGGCGCTGGACGATCCCGGCGGTGCTGGGCGGCACCGAGGGGCCGCAATTCGACGAGGCCGCAGAGGCCGCGGGCCGCAGCCCCGAGCAAGCGATGCAGGACATCGCCAAGGCACGGGTCCGCGTGCTGACCATCGGCTTCGCGCCGGGTCAGGCCTATCTGGGCGATCTGCCGGACCGGTGGAACATCCCGCGCCTTCAGTCATTGACCGCCCAGGTGCCGCAGGGCGCGCTTGTGGCCGCCGTCCGGCAGTTGATCGTCTTTACCCGCCCCGCGCCCACCGGCTGGCGGCATATCGGGCAGACCGCCTTTCGCTCCTATCGGCCCGGAACGGACATGCCCTTCCCCCTGACACCGGGCGACGAGGTCCGCTTTGAACCCGTCTCGGTCGCCGCGCTGACCCGCCTGCGCGCGGCCGACACCACCGGCGACGGCGGCGCGGTCTGGGAGCGGATCGAATGACGCCCAGGCTGCGGATCCTGCAGGCCGGGCCGGGCCTGACGGTGCAGGACGCCGGGCGGCACGGACATCTGGCGCATGGCATCTCGCTCGGCGGCGCGGCGGACAGCCTGGCCCTGGCCGAGGGCGCCGCGCTGCTGGGGCAGGATCCGGGCACCGCCGCGATCGAAATGGCGGGGATGGGCGGCACCTTTGTGGCTGATGCGGATCTGCGGATCGCGCTGACCGGCGCCCCGATGCAGGCCACCGCAGCGGGGGGCCGCCTGGCCTGGAACGCGAGCCACCTTCTGCCGGCGGGCACCCATCTGGCCATCGGCCCCGCGAAACAGGGGATCTACGGCTATCTTCACATCGGCGGCGGAATCGCGACAGAGCCCGTTCTGGGCGCCCGCGCCACGCATCTTGTGGCGGGCCTAGGGGCCGCGCTGACGCAAGGCGACACGCTTCCGCTGGGTCGCGACGGGGGCGGCGCCACCGGCATGACGCTGGCGGTGGGCGACCGGTTCTCCGGCGGCACGATCCGCGTTGTGCCTTCGGTCCAGACCGACCGCTTTGCGCCCGAAGACCTCAAGCGCTTCGAAGAGACCGCCTTTACCCGCGATCCGCGCGGCAACCGGATGGGCGTCAAGATGCAGTTCGACGGCGCCCCCTTCGCGGCGGCGGATCAGTTGCATATCCTGTCCGAACTCATCGTGCCGGGCGACATCCAGGCCACCGGCGACGGCGCGCCCTTCGTGCTGCTGGTCGAATGCCAGACCACCGGCGGCTACCCCCGGATCGCCACCGTGATCCCCGCTGACCTACCCCGCGTGGCGCAGGCGCGCCCCGGCGACCCGATCCGCTTTGCCTTCCTGACCCGCGCCCAGGGGCTTGCCGCGCTACGTTCGGCGGCCGAGCATCTGCGCGCCCTGCCCCGCGCCGTGCAGCCATTGGTCCGTAACCCCCACGACATCCCCGACCTTCTGTCCTATCAGTTGATCGGGGGCGTCACGACCGGAGAGGATCCGCCATGACCCGCAGTGTCGACCTGAACGCCGATATGGGCGAAAGCTTTGGCCCCTGGCCAATGGGCAACGATGCCGCGCTGCTAGAGGTGATCTCTTCGGCCAACATCGCCTGCGGCTTTCACGCGGGCGACGCCGATACAATGGCGCAGACCATGCGGCGGGCGGTCGACAACAACGTGGGCATCGGCGCGCATCCGGGGTTCCTGGATCTGCAAGGCTTTGGCCGTCGCCGGATGCAGGTGCCCCCCGCGACCCTTGGCAACTGGGTCCGCTATCAGCTTGGTGCGGCGCAGGCGATGGCCCGGGCGGCAGGGGGAGAGGTGCGCCATCTCAAGTTGCATGGCGCCTTGTCCAACATGTGCTCGGAAGACGAAACAATGGCGCGGGCCTGCTACACCGCCGCGCTGGAGGTAGACCCCGAGATCGTCATCATGGTCCTGGCCGCAACCGCACAGGAACGGGTGGCGCGCGATCTGGGCTGCAATTACGCCGCCGAGGTCTTTGCCGACCGCGCCTATAACGAGGATGCCACCCTGGTGGACCGCAGGCTGCCCGGCGCGGTCCTGCATGACCCCGCCGTCGCCGCCCCGCGCATTGTCGATATGGTCCAACGCGGCGCAATCCTCGCCGAGAATGGCAAGGAAATCCCTACTCGCATCGACACAATATGCGTGCATGGTGACAATGCCGAGGCGGTCGCCCTCGCACGCGCCGTGCGCGACGCGCTGGAAGCCGCCGGAATCGCCGTGACCGCATTCGGCCGCGCAGGGACATAGCCGCATGGGCCAGACTGGCGCGGCTCGCAGGGGGAGAGACCGAGAATGCCCAGGAAAACGCCAGACGGCAGAACCGTCGCCGCCACGCCGCGCAGCAAGACATCCGCCGGCAAGCAAGCCTCCACCAGTCAGGCGGCGAGCTCTGTCCGCTCCGGCATGGGCGCGGTGCAAAGCGCCGGTGGCGCGCCGGCGCAGGCCCGCAGCATCAATCCGATCCGTCTGGGCATGGTCGGCGGTGGCCGCGATGCGTTCATCGGCTCGGTCCACAGGATCGCGGCGCGGCTGGACGGACGGTTTCAGCTTGTGGCGGGCGCCCTGTCCTCGACGGCAGAGAAATCGCAGGCCTCCGGCGCCGATCTGGGGCTGGATCCCAAGCGGGTCTATGACGATTACCGCACCATGGCGATCCGCGAGGGGCGGCTGAAGGATGGGATCGAGGCGGTCGCCATCGTGACCCCCAACCATCTGCATGTGGATCCGGCCTGCGAATTCCTGCGCCGCAACATCCATGTCATCTGCGACAAGCCCCTGGCGCCCAAGCTGTTCGACGCAAAGCGCGTGGCCCGCGCCGCCGAGCGGTCGGACGCGATGTTTGTGCTGACTCACAATTACTCCGGCTATCCGATGATCCGGAAAGCCAAAGAGATGGTCGACGCCGGTGAGTTGGGAGAGATCCGGTTGGTCCAGGTCGAATATGCGCAGGACTGGCTGTCGGAAAAGGTAGAGGCGGGCGGCAACAAGCAGGCGGAATGGCGCACCGATCCCGAGAAGGCTGGCGTTGGCGGTGCGCTTGGCGACATCGGCACCCACGCCTTTCAACTGGCGCGCTTCGTCTCCGGCCTGACGCTGGACGAGCTTGCCGCCGACCTGCACAGCTTTGTCGACGGGCGCGAGCTGGATGACAACGCCCATGTGATGCTGCGGTTCGACGGTGGCGCGAAGGGGATGCTCTGGTGCTCTCAGGTGGCCCCCGGCAACGAGAATGCCCTGCGCTTGCGGGTGTTCGGCACCAAGGCCGGGATCTCGTGGGAGCAAGAGGATCCCAACAAGCTGATCCACATGCCCTTGCATGGCGCCCATCAGGTTATCACCCGCGCCAGCCCCGCCGCCGGACCTGCCTCCAACCGGTTGACTCGCGTGCCGCCCGGCCACCCCGAAGGCTATCTGGAAGGCTTCGCGAACCTCTACTCGGACGTGGCCGACGCAATCGAAGCCCTGCGCGACGGCCGCGAGATCCCAGAGCACGTCATGTTGCCCGGCGTCGATGACGGACTGGAAGGCATCGCTTTTGTCGAAACCTGTGTGAAGTCAAACCGCATGCGCGGCAACTGGACGACATTCAGGGTCTAGAGCCATTTCCGATCAATCTGCGTCGTATCCACAAGCGGCGAAGTCGTTTGCGCATTCTTGCGGCGTGAAGCAGTCGA
>CAYGRI010000289.1:0-7034 GCA_964352155.1 uncultured Maritimibacter sp.
CTTGAATTCCTCGTACTGGCGGTCGCGTTCCGCCTCACGGACCTTCTGCAGAATCACCTGCTTTGCCGATTGCGCGGCGATCCGGCCCATGTCGACCGGCGGCACCTCGTCCACGATCTCGTCGCCAACCTTGGGGTCCGCCAGATATTGCTTGGCCTGCGCGACCGTCAGCTCTGCCTGGTAATTCTCCAGCAGCTCATCCTCGACCACGGTGCGGACACGGGTAAAGGTGGCCTTTCCCGTCTTGCGGTCAATCGCCACGCGAATGTCCATCTCGGCGCCGTAGCGGCTTTTGGCGGCCCGGGCGAGGCTTTCTTCCATCGCCTCGACGACCAGACCGGGGTCGATCATCTTTTCCCGCGCGACCGCTTCGGCCGTCTGCAAAAGCTCCAACTGGTTGGCAGAGGTAATCGCCATCTCTTACTCCTCTTCGGACCGGTCGTCGGTCTCGATCTCGTCAAAACTGTTCTCGTCCAGGTCGTTGTCACCCACCATGCCGGCGGCCTTGCGCTGGCGCAGCATCTCGCGGATCAGGTCGTCGGTCAGGACCAGCTTGGCATCGCTCAGCCAATCGAATTTGAGCCCCACGGTGCCCTGGTCGAGATTGATCAGAACCTCGTCGCCGTCGGTTCCGGCCAGAACGCCACGAAACCGGCGCTGGCCGTCGATCAGGCCCAGAGTCTCCACCCGTGCCTCATAGCCTTCCCAGGTGTCGAAATCCTTCAGCCGTGTCAAAGGCCGGTCGATGCCGGGGCTGGACACTTCGAGCGTATAGGCATCCTCGATTGGATCTTCGACATCCAGTACCGCGCTGACCGCGCTGGAAATTTCGGCGCATTCATCCACTTCGATCCGCCCGTCGGGGCGTTCGGCCATGATCTGCACGGTCTTCGATTTGCCGCCCATCAGGCGCACGCGCACCAGTTCGAACCCCATCCCCTCGATGATGGGGGTCAGGATCTCTGCCAGGCGCCGGTCGATGGGGGCCTTGGCAATCAGGTCGGTCATGGCTGGGTCGGGCATAGGCAGGTCGGTCATCTGTGGTCCAGAAACGAAAAAACGGGCGCGCGGCCCGTTACATACTGTCCGGTGGAGCCTTGGGGGTGGAGGCCAAGGCGCCGCTATTGAGATCCATATACGCAGACCCGCTCGCTTCTGCAAGGGCCGAGTCCGCCACGCCCGGTCAAAGCCGCTGGCGGCCCAGCGTCTAGGCCATCCACCAACGTTCGGCGATACGCCCGCTGTCGACCTGATGCACGTTCCCGATGATGCCCGCATGGGCCAACTTGTGCGTCTTGGCGCCAACAAAATGCGCGAAGACCGGAATGACCGTCCCGCCGTCGGTGCGCAGGATTTCTTGCAGCTCGCCATAAATCTCGGCCCGGCGAGCACTGTCCAGCTCTTGCCGACCGGCGGCGAGCAGCGCCGCGACATGCGGGTGGGTCCAGTGCGTCTCGTTCCAGGGGGCGCCAGGCGCATAGGCGGTTGACAGCATCCAGTCCTCTGTCGGGCGGCCGGACCAGCAAGAGGTGCGAAAGCCAGCCGTTCGCCAGGCCCCGGCCCAATATCCATCGGACGGAGCCTGGACCAGGTTCAACTCGATCCCCGCCGGGTCTGCCGCGTCGCGATAGGCCGCAGCCGCCACGGAGGCGCCGGTAAAGGCCGCCTCGGACACCGCAAGATCCAGCGAGATCGCCGCATAGCCCGCCTTGCGAAGATGAAACCGCGCCTTGTCCGGGTCATAGGGCGTCTGCGGCATCGCGGCGGCGCAATAAGGGCTGACCGGGCCGATCGGGCTGTCGTTCCCCAGGCTGCCGTATCCCATCAAGGCGCGGCTCAGGATCGCCTCTCGATCCACCGCATGTTTCAAGGCGAGCCGCAGGTCGGGGTCACTGAACGGCGCCAGATCCGTACGCATCGGAAATCCCACATGCCGGTTGCCGGCAACCTCGAACACCTCCGTCTTTGCATTGGCGTTCAGCATGGGCACCGCGCCGAGGTCGATATCGCTGACAACGTCGGCCCGCCCGCCCAGCAACGCTTTCATCCGGGAAGAGGCATCGTTGGCCGCCACAATCTCGACCTCGTCGAACCAGCCAGCCTCGCCGTCCTTGTAATGGTTCGCAACGCGGGTCCCGGCAAACAGAGCGCCAGGAATGAAGCGTTGCACCTTGTACAATCCGGTGCCGATGCCCTGCGCCATCGCGGCCTCGATCTGACCCGCGGGGTAAATCAGCAGGTGATGGTCCGACAGCAGGTATGGGAAATCCGCATTGCCGTCGACAAGAGTGAACCGGACCTGATGGTCGTTCAGGATCTGCATCCGCGCGATGGAGTCCACAATCGGCCGCGCACCCGAGGGGACATCATCGCGGCGATGCAATTGCAGCGAGGCGATCACATCCTCGGCGCCGAACGGGGCGCCGTTGTGAAAGGCCACGCCCTTGCGCAGGTTGAACGTCCAGACCTTCGCGTCCGCCGTACAATCCCAGCTTTCGGCCAGCTCGCCCTTCAGGGTGCCGTCGGCGGCGACTTCAGTCAGCGCGTCAAAGACGGCACCAACGGCTGCGGCGATCATGAAGATGTCGGTATGCGTCCGGCTGTCCCAGCTGTCACAGGAATGCGCACCGTTCAGCGCCATGCGCAGCCGCCCGCCGCGTTGCGCCTGAGCCGCCAAAGGCATGCCCGTCGCTGCGAACACGCCCGCCGCAACACCTGTGCGCAATAGCTTTCGGCGTGAAAAGCGTGCCATCGGCTTAGGTCCCTCTCTGCCGCGCATCCGCGACGCCGTGTTGCATCGCGCCTGCCCTAACCAAAAGTCTCACGCAAGCGCGGTTCCCGGCGCAGGCTGTCCATGATCCGTAGAAGTTCGGTGCTGATCCCGGTTTCTGACAGGGCATGACCGGCCCGCCCGACCATCTGCAAATCCGACAGGGGCCAGGCTTTGTGCAGCTTGTAGGCGGAGACTGGCGGGCAAATCATATCATAGCGGCCCTGAACGATATGCCCCGGTATCTCGTGCAGCCGGTCCATCCGGTTCAGGATCTGTGTCGTTGCGTCCAGAAACCCGTTGTTGATGAAATAGTGATTCTCCAACCGGGCAAAGGCGCGGGCGTAATCCGCCGGGCTTTCGCCCCCCGACCCGGCACTGTCGATGGAGGCCAGCGCATTCTCCCACGCCGTCCAGGCCCGCGCATGGCGGGTTTCGATCATCAGATCGCCGCAGAACAGGCGCCGATGATAGGCCGCGATCAGGTCGTCATGTTCATCCTCGGGGATCAGCCCGGCGAACCGCGCCCAGATCTCGGGGAAGAACTGCGCCGCGCCGCCGCCGTAAAACCACTTCAGCTCTGGCTGGGTCATCAGGAACACGCCGCGCAATACCAGCCAGGCCGCCCGCTCGGGATGGGTCTGCGCATAGATCAGCGACAAAGTTGCCCCCCAGGACCCGCCAAAGACGATCCAGGCGTCGATGCCCAGCGTCTCACGAATCAGCTCGATGTCGCGGACGAGGTGCCAGGTCGTGTTGTTCTCGGTGCTGGCATGGGGGCGCGAACGGCCACAGCCGCGCTGATCAAACAGCACCACACGGTAAATGCTGGGGTCGAAATACCGACGCATCGCCGGGCTGCATCCGCCGCCGGGGCCGCCATGCAGCACGACAACGGGGATCCCGTCAGGGGCGCCGCATTGCTCCACATACAGCCGATGCCCCTCGCCGACGTCCAGCGTGCGCTGATCGAACGGGTCGATGGGCGGGTAAAGATACTGAGCTGCGCGCTTTGGCGCCGAGACCTTGTCCATGACTGACCTATATAAACGCTCTATCTGTCCCGTCACGGGGATTCGGTCAGAATTGAGAGGGTAAACATGAGCGTCGAAGGCAGCACGATCGACCCGCAGGAAGTTGCGAAGTTCGAGGCGATGGCCGCCGAATGGTGGGATCCGAACGGCAAATTCAAGCCGTTGCACATGCTGAACCCTTGCCGACTGGATTACATCACGGCGCAAATCGCCACGGAATTCGGCCGGGATCTCGGCAGGTCCCTGCCGTTCAAAGGGCTGCGACTGCTGGATATCGGCTGCGGCGGTGGGCTTTTGGCCGAACCCATGGCACGGCTGGGCGCCGATGTGGTGGGCGCCGATGCCGCCGAACGCAATATCCCCGTCGCGCGCACCCATGCCGAGCAATCCGGGCTGACCATCGACTATCGCCACACGACCGCAGAGGATCTGGCCGCCGCGGGCGAACAATTCGACGTCGTCCTGAACATGGAAGTGGTCGAGCATGTGGCCGACCCGCTCGCTTATCTGACGGCCTGCCAAAAGCTGCTCAAGCCGGGCGGGCTGATGGTCTGCTCGACCCTGAACCGGAACCCGAAAAGCTATGTGATGGCGATTATCGGGGCGGAACATGTCATGCGTTGGTTGCCCAAGGGCACCCATGAATGGTCCAAGTTCATCACCCCCGACGAATTGTTCGCCTTGCTGGAGCAGGCCGGGCTACGCCCGATCGACCGCAAGGGGTTCACCTTCAATCCGCTGGGGTGGAGCTGGTCGATCTCTGACCGCGACCTGTCGGTGAACTATGTGACGTCCAGCGTGAAGCCGGAGTGACATCGGCTGACCTTTTCCGCCCGTGCCGGGGCGATGGCGCCGCTCCGTTCACGGGCGGCAAGCTCTAGTTTCCCTCGCCCAGCCGCGCGCGGATCTGGCGCAAAACCGGCAGGGCGGCGCGCACCTGTTCGGCCCCGATGTCGCTGACAATATCAGCGAGAACCGGAGCCATCGCCGACAGGGCCTCGTCGCAGGCGCGCTTGCCAGCGGGGCTCAGCGCCACGAACTTGCGCCGCGCATCGTCCCAATCCGGGCGGATATGGACATAGCCGGACCACGCCAGCTTGTTGAGCGTGTTCGTCATCGCCCCGCGGGTGACATGAAACGCCCGCGCCAGATCGCCGGGCGTCTTCTCGGACCGGGACTTGGCGAGATGGTTGAGGACGGAAAAATGGCTCAGCTCCATCCCTCGCGGCAGCACCCGCGCCAGTTTCGCCCGCGCAAGCTGGTCCGCCATGAAGATCTCGCTGAACAGCGCGACAGACAGGGAATCGGTACTGTCACTCATGCCGACGCCCCAGATCCGCCGCCTGTTGAGGAGGCGCAAGGTCTGCCTCCGGATCTTCGAAGGCTGTCATCTGTATCAGGGTCGTTTTCACGCGTCCGTAAGAAGCGGATCGAGCTTGCCTGCGCGTTCCAGGGCAAACAGCTCGTCGCAGCCGCCCACATGGGTGTCGCCGACAAAGATCTGCGGCACCGTATGACGCCCAGCCGCGCGTCCCATCATCTCCTGGCGCTTGTCCGGTGAGCGCGCGATGTCGATCTCGGCAAAGCTGACCCCTTTCTGCGTCAGCAGGCGCTTGGCCGCGTGGCAATAGCCGCAAAGGGGCGAGGTATAGATTTCAACAGGCTGCATCTGAGGCTCTCACGATAACGGTCACCGGCTGTATCTAGGCATCCTTTCCGACCCGTGCCAGTACCAGCGTGCAAACCTCTCTGGCGCCGGCGGCAAGAGCGGCCTCGGTGGCGGACGCCAGCGTCGCGCCAGAGGTCATCACATCGTCGACCAACAGCACATGGCGGCCCGCAAGACGCTGCGCCGCCGTTCTCGACGGGACAATCGCCGAGTCCATATTCTCAAACCGCGCGGCGCGGGTCAGACCGTCATGCACTCGGGTCTGCTTTGTCCGCCGCAGCAGATCGGGCAGACAGGGGCGCCCAATCTCTCGCGACAGCGCCATGCCCAGCGCGGCCGCCTGATTGTAGCGCCGCCGCAAAAGCCGGAAGTAATGCGAGGGCACCGGAACGATTACGGAATCCGGCGCCAGACAGGGATCGGCTACCCCTGCGAGCCATTTCGCCGCAGGCCGAACTAGATCCAGCCGGTCGCCATGCTTCAATCCCAGGACAAGACGCTTGGCATTGTTACGATACATCAAGGCGGCGCGCCCATGCGACCAAGGCCGCGCGATCTGCATGCAATCGTCGCACATATCCCTGGCGCCGTCGCTCGCCTCCCCTGGCAGAGGGATTCCACAGGCATCACAGACCAGACCGCTGATGAAATGCGTGTCGCGCCAACAGCGCCCGCACAGCCCGAAGGAATCCGTGACAAGCACCCCGCAACCGACGCATTGCGGCGGAAAGGCCAGATTCAGAAGCCTTTGCATTTCGTCCCGCTCTCCCTAAATACTGGCAGATGACCGATACAGCCCTGTCCGACCACGCCGCCCTGACGCGGCAGCGCCAACGCGCCCAGCGCGCGCCCGCCCTGTTCCTGCAACAGGACGTCGCCGACGAGATTCAGGAAAGGCTCGGATTGGTTAACAGAACGTTTACGTCGCCCGCCGTCGTAACGGGTTGGCCCGGTCTTTGGGCTGACGTCCTTCCTGGCGCAACGATTGTGGAGGATCGCGACACCCTCGACCTTGCGCCGGGGGCTCACGATCTGGTCATCCACGCTTTGAGCCTGCATTGGGCGAATGACCCCGTAGGGCAGCTCATCCAGGCGCGACGCGCGCTGTCGCCGGATGGGCTGTTCCTATGCGCCCTGTTTGGAGGCCAGACCTTGCATGAATTGCGCGCCAGCCTGGCCGAAGCCGAAGCCGCACTGTCCGGAGGCCTGTCTCCCCGCGTCCTGCCCATGGCAGAGATCCGCGATCTGGGCGGGCTGATGCAGCGGGCGGGTTTTGCGCTGCCGGTCGCCGACAGTGTCACCCAGACCGTGACCTATTCCGACATGTTTTCCCTGCTTCGGGATCTGCGCGCCATGGGTGAAGGTAACGCGATGCAGGCACGGCCGCGCGGTTTCGCCCGGCGCGCCCTTTTCCAGCACGCCGCGATGCGCTATGCCGACGCGTTCCAAGACCCCGACGGGCGCGTCCCGGCCACGTTTGAGATCATCTGTCTGACCGGCTGGGCCCCCGGGCCCGGCAATGCATTTTCCGATGTGCCCAGCGCTTCTGCCAGCCGCGCTG
>CAYGRI010000290.1:0-6977 GCA_964352155.1 uncultured Maritimibacter sp.
CCCATATTCGCCCCCGGTAAAACTGGCCTGGCCAGACCGCCCAAGCGCAGTGACCCGTTCACGACGACCCAAGCGCGACGACCCGCTCACGATGGCCCTTTCATGAGGGCCCGTTCACGGCAGCCCGGTACCAGCGCACCAGCGCCGCGCGCTCTGCGTCTTCGATATAGGACAGGTTGGCGGGCGGCATGGCATGGGTCACACCGGCTTGCAAAAAGATCTCTCGGGCGTGGCGGGCCACATCCGCCTCGGTCTCCAGCAGCACGCCCTTGGGGGCATAGCGGATCCCGTCCCAGAACGGCTCGCGCGCGTGGCACATGGAACAGCGCCCCAGCACGATGTCATGCGCCTGGGAAAACCCCTCGGCCTGGGCAAAGCGCTGTTCATAGGGGGTCAGGGGCCGGGCCTCGGCCTCTTCATAGGTGTCATACATCGGCGCGGTGGACAGCCAGGCGATCAGGATGAACAGGATCGCCGTGGCCGCCCAGGTCCAGGTCGGCTTGCCCTGCCGCGCATGCATCGAATTGAAGTAATGCCGGATCGTCACCCCCATCAGGAACACCAGCGCCGCGATGATCCAGGCGTTGTCGGTGGCGAAGGCCAGCGCGTAATGGTTCGACAGCATGAGGAAGATGACCGGCAGCGTGAGGTAGTTGTTGTGGGTGGAGCGCAGCTTGGCGATCTTGCCGTACTTCGCCTCGGGCGTGCGGCCATTCTTCAGATCGTCCACCACAATCCGCTGGTTCGGCATGATGATCAGGAACACATTCGCCGACATGATCGTCGCGGTGAAAGCCCCCAGATGCAACAGCGCAGCGCGCCCCGAAAACACCTGATTGTAGCCCCAGGACATCGTCAGCAGCAGACCGAACAACAGCAGCATCAGCACCGTCGGCCGCTCGCCCAGCGGGGATTTGCACAGGAAATCATAGACAAGCCAGCCAATGGTCAGCGACAGCGCCGAGATCAGGATGCCCTGCCACAGCGCCAGATCCGCCTTGGCCGGGTCCAGCAAATACAACTCTCCGCCCACCCAATAGACCACCATCAGCAAGGCGGCGCCCGACAGCCAGGTCGAATAGGCCTCCCATTTGAACCAGGTCAGGTGGTCTGGCATCGCCTCTGGCGCGACCAGGTATTTCTGGATGTGATAGAACCCGCCACCATGGACCTGCCATTCCTCGCCATCCGCAGGCCCCGCGATGTTGCGGTTCAGCCCCAGATCCAAAGCGATGAAATAGAACGAGGATCCGATCCAAGCGATGGCGGTGATCACATGCACCCAGCGCACTGCAAAGGCGATCCAGTCCCACAGGATGGCGAATTCGTTCATGGCATGCTCCGTTCTTCTGGGGCGTTCGACCCGGCGCGATTGTTCTGCGAACCGGATCGATTGCCAAGCGGCAACCTGACTTTCCGAGCGCTGTCCGATCTGGGGACCATCCAAAGGGGCGGCTCTGTCTACAAATCGGGCAACCCGCGCGCGGTCCAAAGCGGATCCGGGCCCCGGTGCAAATCCACGCTCCTACCTGCGCCGCGTGACAATATGTCCGACGAGGTTGCCGCGGAGCGTATGGCTTCGGCGAGCTTTCCAGCCAAACTCTTCCAAAACGTCCCGCACTTGCGCGCTGGCGACAAATTTGTCCCTGGACGTCTTGTTGCAGGTCACGATCACCACATCCCGTGCCTGCCCCGAATGCCGGGCCAGCCAGTGTCGAAGCTCCGATTCAGAGGAGACCTTGATG
Organism: uncultured Maritimibacter sp.; assembly: GCA_964352155.1. GTDB lineage: Bacteria > Pseudomonadota > Alphaproteobacteria > Rhodobacterales > Rhodobacteraceae > Psychromarinibacter. The sequence goes on from CAYGRI010000290.1 coordinate 1,746, forward strand.
CGCTTCAGTTTTGGCAGGATCATCGTTCAATCCCGTCATTACCGGACACGGGCGCCCCGGCCCGGCGCTCAGTTCAGCAAACACAGCCCGGTCCCGCATCTCGGGCCATGCCTAGCTGCCCCGATAGGTCGAATAGCCGAACGGCGACACCAGCAAAGGTACATGGTAATGCGCGTCCGGGTCATCCATCCCGAAGCGGATCGGGATCTGATCCAGAAACAGCGGATCGCCCGCCGCCTGTCCATTGGCCCGCAGGTAATCGCCCGCGAAAAACACCAGCTCATAGGTGCCCGTCTGGAACGCCTCTTCCGGCAGGATCGGCGTATCGGTCCGGCCATCGTCATTGGTCACCATCTCGGACAGCTTGCGGTGCGAATTGCCCGAGACCCGGTACAAAGCGATTTTCAGCCCTGCCGCCGGGCAACCGCGTGCCGTGTCCAGCACATGGGTGGTCAGATATCCGGCCATTCGACTCTCCGTTCCCTGTTCGGTGCCACTTTGTTATGCAACCCTTGCGACTGCCAAGCGCAATATGATCAGGACAGCTTCATTTTCGTCTTGATTAGCCCTTTGGTGGCGCGGCCCGGTGACCGGGCACAGACGGAGGGATTCGCGTGGAACGATACGTCAGGGACATGACAGGCTACGGCCCGACACCGCCGGATGCGGCCTGGCCGGGCGGGGCAAAGATCGCGGTGCAGATCGTGGTCAACTACGAGGAAGGCGGCGAAAACAACATCCTGCATGGTGATGCCGCGTCCGAGGCCTTCCTGTCAGAGATCGTGGGCGCCGCCCCCTGGCCGGGCCAGCGCCACTGGAACATGGAGTCGATCTATGAATACGGCGCCCGCGCGGGCTTCTGGCGCCTGCACCGGATGCTCGGACACCTGCCGGTCACGGTCTACGGCGTGGCCACGGCGCTCGCGCGCGCGCCCGAACAGGTCGCGGCGATGAAGGACGCGGGCTGGGAAATCGCCAGCCACGGCCTGAAATGGATCGAGTACAAGGATCACGACCCAGCCGCCGAACGCGCCGACATGGACGCGGCGATCCGCCTGCACACCGAAGTTACAGGCGCACGCCCGCTGGGCTGGTACACCGGGCGCTGCTCCGTCAACACCGTCCCGCTCGCCGCGGCCGAGGGCGGCTTTGCCTATATCGCCGATGCCTATGCCGACGACCTGCCCTATTGGTCGCGCTTCGGCGACCGCGACCAGCTGATCGTGCCCTACACGCTCGATTGCAACGACATGCGCTTTGCCGTCGCCGCAGGCTTCGGCGCGCCCGACGAATTCGAACGCTACCTCAAGGACAGTTTCGACTATCTCTATGCCGAGGGTGAGGCCGGCGCCCCCAAGATGCTGTCGATCGGCCTGCATTGCCGCCTGATCGGCCGCCCCGGCCGCGCCGCCGCGCTGAAACGGGCGCTGGATCACATGGCGGCGCATCAAGGCGTCTGGTTCGCCACCCGCCTGCAGATCGCCGAACACTGGGCCGCGACCCATCCCGCAAAGCAAGTCCCGCGCCCGTCCCAGATGGACAAGGCCGCCTTTGTCGCGGCCTATGGCGGCATCTTCGAACATTCTCCCTGGATCGCCGAAGCCGCCCATGGGCTGGAACTCGGCCCCACCCACGACACCGCGCGCGGCATCCATTCCGCCCTCGCCCGGGTGTTTCGGACCGCGCCCGAGGCGCGGCGCCTCGCGGTGCTCCAGGCCCATCCAGACCTCGCGGGCAAGCTCGCCGCGGCAAAGCGCCTGACCGCCGACAGCACCGCCGAGCAAGCCTCCGCCGGGCTGGACGCGTTGACCGATGCCGAACATGCCGAGTTCACCGCCCTGAACGCGGCCTATACGTCGGCCTTCGGCTTTCCCTTCATCATCGCGGCGCGCGACCACGACAAGGCCTCGATCCTCGCCGCCTTCAAACGCCGGATCGACAACGACCGCGACACCGAATTCGCCGAGGCCTGCGCCCAGGTCGAACGCATCGCCGAACTGCGATTGCAGGAGACCTTCGGCACATGAACATCGCCATCGCCCCCCTGACGCCCGCGGCCTTCGCCCCGTTCGGAGACGTTCTCGACTGCAGCGGCGACCCCGACAAACTCATCAACCAGGGGCTCTGCGGCCGCTACCACGACCGCGCGGCGCTGGATTTCGGACCGCACGGCCGCGCCGGGATCAGCCTCTTCAAGGCCCTCCCCCGCAGCCTGCCCTACATGCTGGAACTCATGGAACGCCACCCCGACGGCAGCCAGGCCTTTGTCCCGATGAGCCAGGATCCCTTCCTGGTCATCGTCGCCCCGGACGACAGTGGCACTCCGGGCCGCCCGCTGGCGTTCCGGACCGCGCCCGGCCAGGCCATCAACTACCACCGCGGCACCTGGCACGGGGTGCTGACCCCCCTGTCACAGCCAGGCCTCTTCGCCGTCATCGACCGCATCGGCACCACGCGCAATCTCGAAGAGCACTGGTTCCCCAAACCCTGGCAGATCGGATGACCCCCAAGACCTGCCCAACCGCCGCCGCCGCCCCCAAGCCTCACGGCAGCAGGCGCCGCCGCGCCCCGTTGCCGCCCCGACAGCAACCAACCTCCCGCAGACAATCCCCGCCACCGAGCGCCCGCGGCCCAGGATCGCCGTCACCCCTCAAATCGCGCAAGGCGCCCTCGCACAACCGCCCCTTCCCCGGCAAGCGGATCCCATCTTCTTCTGGCCCAAAATACTCTGGGGGGTTCCGGGGGGCAAAGCCCCCCGCCTTTCGGCTCTCGCCCCACCACACAGAACAAGTTTCACATACCAGCCAAAACGCCTGCGCAAATCCATTCTTTTGCGCTCAAGAACATCACTTATGATGCGTTAGGCGATCCAAGCGACCACCGCCTATCTCCGGATCCGCAACGGCATGTGCCGGTTCACATCCTTGTAGAGCAGATAGCGGAACGGCCCCGGCCCGCCCGCGTAACAGGCCTGCGGACAGAAGGCGCGGAGCCACATGTAATCACCGGCTTCGACCTCGACCCAATCGTCGTTCAGCCGGTACACTGCCTTCCCTTCGAGGACATATAGCCCGTGCTCCATCACATGGGTTTCGGCAAAGGGGATCGTGGCCCCGGCACCCAGGGTCACGATGTTGACATGCATGTCATGACGCAGGTCCTCCGGCGCGACAAACCGGGTCGTCGCCCATTTGCCTTCCGTCCCCGGCATCGCCACCGGCGCACGCTCGCTTTCTTGGGTCACAAAAGCCTCGGGCGGGGGCAGGCCCTCGACGGGCTGATACGCCTTGCGGATCCAGTGGAACTTCAACGCCCCGGCACCGGTGGCCCGCAGGCGCCAGTCGGTGCCGGGCGGCAGATAGACATAGCTGCCGGGCGTCAGATCATGGGCAACACCCGCGAAGGTGATAACCCCGGTCCCCGCGACCACGAACAGCACCCCCTGCGCCTCCGGATCCGCCTCGGGCCGGTCCGACCCGCCGCCGGGCGCCACCTCCATAATGTACTGCGAGAACGTCTCGGCGAAGCCCGACAGGGGGCGGGCGATGACCCACAGCCGCGTGTCCTCCCAGAACGGCAGGAACGAGGTCACGATGTCGCGCATGGTCCCGCGGGGGATCACGGCGTAAGCCTCGGTAAAGATGGCGCGGTCGGTCATCAGCGCGGTCTGCCCTGGATGTCCGCCCATGTCCGCATAATAATTCGTTGTCATATCTCGCTTTCCTGCCTGTCTTGCCACCCGCATTATGCGCCCTGCCGCGCCCGGGGGAAAGCGCCCTGCCCGCCTTTGCGGCCCGAACCCGAAGCCTAACAGCTGCACAGGACGGCAAAAATTCTGACCGCAAGGGGCCAGCGGGTCTGGAACCCGATCTGATCGCCAGCTAGGATGCCCGGCAGGGAGGATTACAAATGACATTCACGATTCCGCGCCGGCACCTGCTGGCAACCGTTTCCGCCGCGCTTCTGACGGCGGGCCTGACCGCTCCGGCCATGGCGCAGGACAAGGTCACCTTGCGCATGTCGACCCCGGCATCCGAGACCGATCAGCGCAGCGTTGCGCTGGCCACCGTCTTTGGCCCCGCCGTGGCGGAGTTCGCCAGCTACGAGCCGCATTACAATGCCTCGCTGATCGCCCAAAACTCCGAGCTGGAGGCGATCGCCTCGGGCGATCTGGAGATGTCGATCGCCTCGGCACAGGAACTGGCGCAGTATTTCCCCGAATTCTCGATCTTTGCGACGGGCTATGTGCATCAGGATGCCGCCCATCAGGTGGCGGTGTTCAACGACCCGCTGATGGAGCCGTTCAAACAGACGGTCGAGGCCGAGCTGGGCGTGAAGCTGCTGTCGGTCATGTATCTGGGCCGCCGCCATGTGAACCTGCGCCAGTGCCGCGACGAGGTGGATGTCAAGACGCCGGAGGATCTGGCCGGTATCAACCTGCGGATGCCCGGCACCGATGCCTGGCAGTTCCTGGGCAAGGCGCTGGGCGCGAACCCGACGCCGATGTCCTTCACCGAAGTCTACACCGCCCTGTCCACCGGGTCAGTCGACGGTCAGGACAACCCGCTGCCCACCGTGGTGGACGCCAAGTTCTACGAAGTGACCTGCCAGGTCGCGCTGACCTCGCATCTGGTCGACCTGAACTATGTCGCGTTCTCCAAGGCGGTCTGGGACGGGCTGACAGAGGAACAGCAGGCCACCGTGCAGGCCGCCGCCGATGCCGCCGCCGAAAGCGGGCGCATCCAGCAGCTGCAAAAGGAAGAAGACCTGGTCGCCTTCCTGCGCGAGAACGGGCTGGAGATCTACGAGCCCGACCTGGCCGCTTTCCGCACCCATGTGCAGGGCATGTACGAAGGCACCGATCTGGCGGCCGCCTGGCCCGAAGGCGTGCTGGACAAGATCAACGCCCTGGGCAACTGATCCGGTCCCGGCGCCGCTTTGAAACGGGTCCTGACCCTCGCCTTGCGCGGCGCCGAGTTCGTGGCGGCCATGATGATGGCCGCCATGTTCGCCACCTTCATCCTGCAGGTGGCGATCCGCTATTCCGCCCGTCTGGAATGGATCGGCGAGGCGGTCCCCTTTCTGGAACCGTCGCGCTATGGCTGGACGCTGGAATTCTGCCTGGCCTTGTGGGTCTGGATCGTGTTCTTCGGCAATGCCACCATTGTCCGAGAGCGCGATCACGTCACCTTTGACATCCTCTATGCCTCTGTCCGGCCGCAGGTGCGCAAG
>CAYGRI010000291.1:0-6954 GCA_964352155.1 uncultured Maritimibacter sp.
CGCCCGGATCGTCGTGCTTTGGGTCTTCGAGGTGAGCGTCATGCGACGAACGCCCAACAGCTGCGCCTCTGGATAGCCGGTCTCGCTGACCTGATCCCGCTGATTGCCGCCGACCACGATAATCCGCGCGCCCTCGCGCCGCACGAAGAAAGCCACATGACCCGTCCAGCTTTCCGGAGAGCCGCGCCAGAAGATTACGACGTCGCCCGCCTCGGCATCGTTCAGATCCACCGGCTTGCCCCAATCGAGATACGAGCGCGCGGTCAGCTTGCGCGTATGCGGCAGCCCGGAGCGATGCAGCATCGACCCGACGAAGGCCGCGCACCAGGCGGTGTCGTCCCTCATCGTCGGGAACCCGACGTCGTCAAAATACCGGTCGACTATGGGATTGCTGCCCTTGGCCCATTCCACCGTGCCAATTTCGGCACGTGCCAAATGATACGTCTTGCGCATGAAGTCCTCCAACATTGCAGAAAAGGCCCCGCGCCCGAGGCCAGGGATCACTCAGTCAGCGTGAACGCCGCGCTGAGGTGCGTGCTTTGGTCCGAGCCCCAGTGCCAGGAGGCCAGAAGCCGGAATTCTCTATCGCCATAGGTGGCGCGCAGCTTTTCAAAGGTACAGATTTCGCTGCCGACCCAGATGGGCAATGGGATTTCCGCAGCGGATGAGCCCACCCGATACTGCCAGGCGCCGTCGCCAGCGCAGCCCGGAACCGGACGCCGCGTGTCGTCGAACAGCACCGCCGCATTCCAGGCCGCGAAAAAGAACTCGCCAGGCGCGTCAACCGTACGCTCCTGCACGACGCAGCCGTGGAACTCGACCCCTTGCCAGGGACATCGATCGTCCACGATCGTCAGAGAATGCACCGTGATAGGTGGCGGATTCAGGGCCCGCTGAATGTCAGGCATAGAGTAGCCGACCACCGCGCTGAACGCAGCAGCGGTCAGAAATAATGGTTGCATGATTTGCATCACAAGCCCTCCGAGATAAGGCGAACGACATAGCTCGCCGCGCCCATCGCCGCTCCGACCCCAGAGATCATCAGCCACCAGATGAGCTTCTCCAGCTTCATCTCAGTGCGCTCCAGGCGCCGGAGCGCATCCTGAAGGCCAGCCTGTAATCGGCCAAATTCGACACCGCGCTCGCGCCAGCGTGCCTCCTGATCGTCGGTCATGAGCGCCTCAAATTTCCAGATGTGTCCGAAGCCGCGAAGGCGAGGCCCGCGTCAAATTTCCACCAGCGTAAGGGTGAACCCAGCCGGAGGCCCGTTGACCACTTTCGGCGACGGACCGAGATCGTGCGTGATGGTCAGAGCGGTGTCCGTGGTCGATGCCGTCCCGCTGCCATCATTGAAATAGGCCAGGAACGGATCACCCGGTTCTGCCTGCTCCACATTGAGCCCCGTCAGAGTGATCGCCCCGCGAATGTTGGTCGCGTTTTTCACATAGAGGAACTGGTCCATATCGCCGCCCGAGGTGTCGGGCAGGACGTCGATCGTCCAGTTGATGAACGACACATCATCGATCTCCTGGAGGAAAACGAACCATTCGGAATTCGTGACATTGGCCCCGGTGATCGTGAAATTTTCCAGAACAAGCCCGTTACAATGCAGGAACTGCATCCCGGTCACGACCGCCCCCGGCTCCGGAATATCGGGACGGCCCGTCGGCCCATCAGCGCCGATCGTCCAGTTCTTCAGCAGCAGATCATCCGCGACGCGCCGGTTGTAATTGACCCCCGCAACAGGTGAACCTTGGATGTTGTGCCGAATGTCGATCCAGCGATCGCGGATGTTTTTCGCCGTCACGTTCAGGATCTGGCAGTTGCGCAAGTAGGTGTCGGGATGGCGCGCGTTGTTCTTCAGGTTCAGGATGCGCCAGCACCCGTCCACTTCGAGCCCGTCCACCGTGACATCAAAGACCCCAGGCACAAGCGACAGAGCATTGCCGTCGTAGCCGATGACCCGATTGTTCAGGACCTGAATATTTTCGTCCCAGATGAACTTGTTGTTGCCGATCCGGATGGCGTCCGTCGCGTTATCCAGATCGCCCGTCCCGTTACCCGTATCGCCCGAAATGCCAGCGATATCGCGATCACGCGACACCAGGTTGTTGCGGATGATGATCCCGGTGTTCCAATTGCCGTGCGTGTCGATCGAGGAACTGGTGTCGTTTGCCGCGTGATTGTCTTCCACGATGCAGCCGCCGGAGGTGGACCACATCTCGATCGAGTGACGGCAGCCGGTGAAATAGCAATTGCGGATGGTCGAATTGCGCTCGCCCTTCCGCAGCGAAACGCCATAGCCCTCACCGGCATCGACCGAGCCGGGATAGCCGATATCGCAGTTATCAACCAGGTTCACGTCGCCGTTGTCCAAACGGATCGCCTGTCCGGTGCGACGGAGCTGCTTGTCCGTGATCGTGTCATCCCAATCGAACTGCATGTCGCGGAAAATCGAATTCACGCAGAACCGCGCCCAGATGTACTGGTGCTGCCAAGCCGAGGCCCCGCCGTGGTTCGACTGGCCGGTGAAGGAACCGCCGACCATTTCAAACGCCTCGATCACGTCGACCTTGTAGGCGAAGCACTGCCACGCCAGCAGTTTGTTCTTGGCGAGCGCCTTCGTGAGCGTGACCACATTGCCGGAGATCGCGGCGATCTGATGCGTCTCCTCGTTGATGGCCACAGGCGTGCCGCCGAAATCCTCGTTCACATCGACTTCCAAATCCGGTCCGATAGGAAAGGCACCAGCAACGCCGTCGTAGAACTGGTTCAAGCCGTTGCCGTCGCCATCGAAGCCTGGAATTTCATTCGTGCCGACCACCAGCCAATCGCCGATCGACAGACCAGCCGCCGAAGCCATAACGATGGTGGTCGCGCCCGCCGGAGCATTCGCCGTCAGCAGCGACCCCTGCAGCAACACCAGTGTAGAGGGATCGGACGATTCAAAATCACCAATCGGATTGCTCACTGGCACATCGAGAGGCAGAGGATCAACGAAGGTGACCGATTTCGCCGTTGCGTCAACCGAGGCGACAAACAACCGGGCGCGGCTCTCCTCCGGATGGTACCCCGCCCGTGTCGTGTTCGTGCGGATTTCGATGATGGCACCAGCTGCCGCCGCACCGAGCAAAGACTCCGTGTCCGCATCCGGATCGTTGAGGAAAATCACGAAGTCACCCTCGGCAGCGTCAATGCCCACGGTAGCGGCTGAGGCCAGCGCCGGATCGTTCACCGGCTCGCCCCAAATGAACATGACGCCGAAGTCAGAACCGGACCCGCCCCGTCTGATCACGTTGCCCGTCAGATCGAGCGTGATGTTGCGCGCCCGCGATGTGCCAGGTGGCTGCATCCGCCCGTCGTAGAAAATCTCCCCGGTAGGCGAGGTGAGATCGAGGATCGCCCCGGCAGGCGCATCATTGGGCAGGACATTCTGCATGAACCACTCAAGCGGGATGTGCGCAGGCTTTTCGCGCTCCGCCAGCGTCGCGTAATTCGCGCCCCAACCCGTCCAATCCGCGCCCGCGTCGTTATCGCCAAAGACAGGCGTCGCCGTGTGATCGGTATAGATATCCGACCAAGTGTAGACAGGACGCGCATCCACAGGCGGTTCAACCGGAGGAAGGATAGGAGGTACAACCGGAGGCACGACCACAACCACATCGGCCCGTTTTCGGATTTCGATGAGAGGGATCGAGGTGATCGAGCCGAGATTTTCAAGGCGGAGTGTCACATCCAGATCGTCGGAATCGAACCGCACCGGCACATCGTATTGGAAGCCCGCCGTCACGACCGCGCCGTCTGCAGGCGCGATCGCAAAGGTGACGACACCGGTATCAGCATCGAGCGTCCAGCCGGTCACCGCCTCGATGGAATCCACCGCGATCACGACCGAGCCCGCGACCGGCTTCTCGATGGCCCGCGCCCAGGAAACGCCGCCGGAGGTGTAGAGTTTCAGCAGCTGGAACTCGACCATCGCCGCGTCGCCGATACCAATGACCTGATCCACGTCAGAAGGGGTCTCGGAAGGGAGGCAGGATTTGTAATCGCTCCAATCCTTGAACCGGAATCCATGCAGCCGCCCGTTTCGCGCCTCAAAGAACGCCACGACAGCCGCAAGGTCATCAGCCCGCCGGATGCCATACGAGCAATCGTAGCGCCGACGGGAATCGGCCCAGGACGCGTTGCGCTCCTCAGCACCCGACGCCAGCTCAACGATCTGCGTTCGCCGCGACGGACCACCACGCGCGCCCCGGCTGATGTTGTCAGGAAACCGAACATTGTGAAACGCCACTACATATTCCTCCGTCCCATCGCGACCGCGCGCGAAATATCCGCTGCGACCTGTGTGCGGCTCTGGCGGAAGCTCTCGGCATCCCGCGCGTTGATGTTGATGGTGACGCCGCCGCCGTATCCCGCAGATTCCTGCCGGTTCAAGACGCGCTCGCCGCGCTGCAAAATGGCTGGCACTTCGTCAGACTTCAGACCAGCCCACCCGCCGGTGTGCATTCGAGGCGCACCGGCAAAAGCAGCCGCTGGAACCATCCGGCCAGGACCGGCCTGCCCAGCAACGCCGCCCTCATGGAAAACGTTCGCAAACATCTTGCCGAGGCCAGCAAGGAAACCGCCGCCGCCGGAACCACCAGGCGCACCTCCACCGAGCCCGCCGAGGATACCGCCAAGCGCATTCGAGATCGGACCCAAAATGAACCGACGCGCACCGATCTTTGCCAGGTCCGCGATGATCGAAACCGTCAAATCACGAAACGACAACTTGCCGGTTTTCACGAACCGATCGATAGCCGACTCCGCCCCTTGAAAGGCACCGATCAGCGCATCGCCGATCTGTGCGCCGGTCTCCATCGCGCCCTTCGAATAGTCGGACAGCTTTGCCGTGACCGCCGCCCAGCCGGTCAGCGCCTCCTCGGCACCGCCCGAAAGGTCCTGGCCCGCCTTCTTGCCAGCAGCACCTGCACCCGCCGCGGCATCCGCGACGTCGTCCAGCTCTTCCTCGAGTGCCGCCGCGGGAGGCACAGTTTCATCCAGCGCGTCGCCGGTACCAGTGACCAGAGCCCGCAACCGCTCCCAGGCGGTCAAAGGAGCCGACGCCGCCCGCGCCAGCATCCTCGCCGCCTCGGTGTAGCCATCCGCCCGACCGCGCGCGGCATCGGCCATGCCCTCGAACCGCACAGAGGATCCGAGATATTCGACACCAGCCGCGGCCCGGAACGCATCGCCCGCCGCAGTGCCAGCCTCGGCTGCCGCCCCGGCGAACGGGTTGGCGACACCAGGCAGATCGACCGGACCCAGCGTGCCGATGGTGATCCCGTCCTCGCCTGTCGCCCATTCCGGCAGTAGCTCTAGCGCCCGATTCAGCGCTGTGATGAAGGTGTTGATCCGAGTGATCACACCGTTAATCATCGACTCGACGCCATCGATCAGGGCGTTTGCAGCCTGAAAGGTGAAATCCCCGATCGCCGAAGGCAGCATCGACCAAGTGGCCTTGACCGCATCGAAGGCCCCGACGAAGGCCCCAATCGTGGAATTGGTCCAGCCGACGATCGCGTCCATCGTCCGCTGCAACCCGTCATAGATCATGGCCTGCATCCCAGCCCAACCGGCCTCGATGCGGGCCCAGGACGCAGCCGCCGACAGGCTGATCTTTTTCCAGGCCTCCGCCGCGACATCCTTCAGCAGCTCCCAAGCTTCACCGAGTGAGCCCGTCGATTTGACCAGGCGCGCAAACTGATAAATCGCCTCGCCAGCCGCGACCGCCAAAACACCGATGCCGGTCCGCATGATCGCACCCTTCAGGAAGGTCAGCGCGCCCGACAACCGGATGGTGCTGGCAGCCGCCGCCGCCATGCTGACAACCCACCGGCCCGCCAACAATGCCGCAAAGGCACCAGCCGTCGCCGCAATCCGGCCGAGATTTTCAAACAGCGCCGTAATCGCCCGACCGAGAGGCCCGGTCACCCGCGCCGCTGCGGCCATTGCCTCCGCGACTGCCTCGAGCGCCGGAGCTGCCGCGACCGCGAGCTGGTTCGAAAGGCTGCGCCAGATAAGGCCCAGCCGAGAAATTGCGTCATTCGTCCGCTCGATCTGGTCTGCGTCCGCCTCCGACACGACCACACCGAAATCCCGCACATCCTCCGTGGCCTGGCGAAGTGTCGCGGAATCCAGCCGCTGCATGGCAATGAACGCCCGATCGCCAAACAGCTGGCTGAACAGCGCCGCCTGCTCCGAGGCCGACGCATTGGCGCGGATCGAATTCGAGACGGCATCGATGCGCTGATCAAGCGGCATCGCCAGCAACTCCTCCGCGTTGAGGTTCAGCGCCGCGATCGCCTTCGCTGCAGGACCGCCGCCATTCGAGGCGAACAAAGACAGCCGCCGTGTCAGACGAGCCGCCCCGCCTTCGACCGCCTCAAACGAGGATCCAGACAGATCGGCCGCGCGCGCCAGGACCTGGATGGATTCGACCGTGGTGTTCAGGGATTGCGCCAGCTTCGCCTGCGCATCCACAACCTGCAGACCGTTGCGGATCATCGCACCACCGGCCACGACTGCGGCAGCCGCCGCCGCCTTGGCCGCAAGGCCAGCACGACGCGCAAAAGCCGCAAGCCTGGCATTGGCGATCTCGACCTCGCGCGAAACCCGCTTGAAGCCTTTGGAACCGGTGTCGCCGATCCCTTTAAGGTCGGCCTCTACCTTCTTACCGCCCCGCGCTGCGAGACGGACAAACACCCGCTTTTCAGTCACCCGGAACCCCCGATCTGCTCGTTTACTCTTCGGACCATCACGGCCTCGATCTGCGGCAGCGTTTCCACCAGCACCATGCCATCCACGCCCAGCGCGCCGCCAATCGCCAGTGCCGCGCACATGTCCCAACCAAGGATGGTCTTCTCGGTCGCTCTCAGCTGGCCCCCGAGCCGCCCCACCAGGTCCCAGACC
>CAYGRI010000292.1:0-6917 GCA_964352155.1 uncultured Maritimibacter sp.
GTAGTCGGTGGTCGCGGTGATCCGGGCCAGCGCCGCCTCTTTCTTTTCGGGCGTCGTCTTGCGGCGCTGGATGCCCTTGTCCATGTAGCTGGCGGTATAGGCGCGGCCCTTGTCGGCGGCCTCCTGGCTTTGGTCCAGCAGCACCACGTCGATCCCCGCCTGAGCAGAGACCAGCGCGATCCCCGCCCCCATCATCCCGGCGCCCAGGATGCCGACCTTCCGGACGGTTTGCGGCGGCGCCTCTGGCCGGTTGGCGCCCTTCTCCAGCGCGCCCTTGTTGAGGAACAGCGAGCGGATCATCGCGCCAGAGGACGGGTTCATGATGACATGGGTGAACCAGCGCGCCTCGATCTTCAGGGCGGTGTCGAAGGGGACCAGCGCGCCTTCGTAGACCGCCGACAGCAGAGCCTTTGCGGCGGGGTAGACGCCCTTGGTCTTGCCGTTGACCATCGCGGCGGCGCCCACAAAGGTCATGAACCCGGCGGGGGTATAGGGCGTGCCGCCGGGCATCTTGTAGCTTTTCTGATCCCAGGGTTTGACGCAATCGGCATCCTTGGCCGACAGCACCCAGGCCTTGGCCGCGTCCAGAAGCTGATCGGCGGGGGCGACCTCATCTATCAGGCCGGCGGATTTGGCTTTGGCCGGGTCGAGCGTCTTGCCTTCCAGCAGATAGGGCGCGGCGGCCATGGCACCCATCTTGCGCACCAGCCGGGTCGTGCCGCCCGCGCCGGGAAACAGGCCGACCATGATTTCCGGCAGGCCGATCCGCGCCTTGGGGTTGTCGGCGGCGATGATCCGGTGGCAGGCCAGCGCGATCTCATAGCCGATGCCCATGGCCAGGCCGGGCAGGGCGCAGACGATCGGTTTGGCGCCTTTCAGCGTCTTCGCATCCATGCCCGCCCGCTCGATCTTGCGCAGCACGCCATGCATCTGCTGGATCCCGTCAAAGACACCGGCGGCCGGGGTGTCACCTACGCTTGCCTTGAGGTCGGCCAACACGTTCAGATCCATCCCGGCGGCGAAACTGTCCTTGGCCGAGGTGATGATGACGCCCTTGACCGCCTCATCCGCCAGAGCGGCGTCGACATGGGCATCCAGCTCGTGCAGGCCCTCGAAGGACAGCACGTTCATGGATTTGCCAACCACGTCCCAGGTGATCGTGGCGACGCCATCGGTGTCCGTCGTCAGAGTGAATTCGGTCATGCTGCCACCTTGTCAAACGCGCGCTCCGGCCGGGTGCCGGTCATGCGCTGGCCTCGTAGGGTCTTCCGTCTTCGTGATAGAAAGTGGCCTTGCCGCTTTCCGTTTCTACCTTCAGCGCCTGGTCGGGATAATGCGCGACCTCTTGCGCCGCCTTGCTGCCAGCCACCAGGAACCGCGCCTCGGCCCCGGAGCGGTTGACGAAATGATGTGCATCGGGCGTGCCCGCCGGAAAGGCGACGCAATCGCCCGGGCGCATCACCGTCTCGCCGTCATCGGTGACCATGATGCATTCGCCTGACAGCATCATGACGAATTCATCCTCGTTCTCATGCCAGTGCCGCATGGAAGACGCCGCGCCATCCGCCAGGATCACGATGTTCACCCCGAATTGCGTCAACCCGCCAGCATCCCCCAGCCGGATGGAGCTGCGCCCGGCCACCACCTGATCGTAGGGGGCGGGATAGATGGTGCCGGTTCTCACCGGCAGGTCTTCAATCTTGAGTCTTGCCATCAGTCGTCCCTTTCCACTTAAACGCGTCTTTGTCGCAGCACTTTGGGGGACAGCACGGGACAGACCGCATTCACTACATCGGATCGCGCGACCTCGCCCTTCCAGTCCGGGCCGTGCTGTTGCAGCAGCAATGTGTTGTTGAAGGGCGGCATGGCGAATTGGCCGCCGCGGATCACATAGGTGGTATGGTTGCCCTCGATACGGTCGGGAGCCACGAAGGACGCCCGCGTGCAGATCCGATGATAGGCCTGCGCGCCCATCGCCCGCAGCGAAGCGCGAAAATCCCGCACGTGATCAATCAGAGTCCCCGGACAATGCATCGTCATTTGGGTGTCTTGCGTCGCCATTGTCATCGGATAGCGCATCGCGTTGGCCACAGTCTTGAAATGTCCTTGTCACACGGCGTCCGTCACCAGATCCAGCCAGGTCTGGTAGATATCAATCGCCAGATCGGTCGAGGGGAGGGCGTCGGACATTTAGACCTCGGTCACCATTAGGACCATATCAAGACGGGCCGTTGCCTGAGCCCGGCGACGATCTGAACTGCTCTGCCAAGAGCGTGTTTGATCGCGGGTCCGGGCGCGCATGTCAAATCCTTGCGAACGGACGGTCCGCTTGCGGCGGAACATGGGTTGGATCTTTGCGCCCGGCCGGGCGCACGCGGTTGATCAGCCATTGTTCGGCATGGGTCGGGCTGACGACGCTGCCGATCTTCCAGTCATTCCCGACCCGGCGCAGGGACATCGAGGATTGGAACGGCCCATACAGCCGCTGCCCCCCGCGAAGGATATGAGTCTCGTAGCGGCCGGTCATCAGGTTCGGACCATAGGAGGTAACGCTATGGGCCAGCCGGATCAGATCGGTTGCCCGTTCCGTGCGCAGCATGCCAGCGTAGCTGTCGAAGCCGAAGCGAAACGCCTCTTCTGTGTCGATCAGGGTGGTGCCTGCATCGGTCAGCAGGACCAGCGGGCATTCGACCCAGCGCCGGTAGGACTCGAAATCGTTGTCCATCAGCGCGGCAGAGACCGCATCTATACAGGCCTGGAACGTGTCAAGGCTCATAGGCGTTCCACAATGGTCGCCGCTCCCATGCCGGAGCCGATGCACAGCGTGGCCAGACCGATTTCCCGATCCGACCGTTCCAGTTCGTCCAAAAGGGTGCCCAGGATGATCGCCCCCGTGGCGCCGAGCGGATGGCCCATGGCAATCGCGCCGCCGTTCACGTTCACGCGGTCCGGATCGACTGCGAACGCCTGCATGAACCGCAAGACGACGGCGGCGAAGGCCTCGTTAACTTCGAACAGGTCGATATCGCCAATCTCCATCCCCGCCTCTTGCAGGATCTTCTGGGTCACGGGGACCGGGCCGGTAAGCATGATGGTGGGATCCGTGCCGATCTTGGCGGTGGCGCGGATCCGGGCGCGCGGTTTCAGGTCATGCGCCTCGCCGAAGGCTTTGGTCCCAAGCAGCATCGCCGCCGCCCCGTCGACGATTCCGCTGGAATTGCCGGCGTGGTGGATGTGGTGGATCCGCTCCAGATGGGGGTATTTCATCAGCGCGATCTGGTCGAAGCCGGGCATCGCCTCGCCGATGTCCTTGAACGAGGGCTTCAGCGCGCCAAGGCTTTGCATATCGGTCTCGGGGCGCATGTGTTCGTCGTGGTCGAGGATCGGCAAGCCGTTGATATCGCTGATCGCCACGACCGAGCGGGCAAAGCGCCCGTCATCCCAGGCCGCCTTGGCGCGTTTCTGGCTTTCGACCGCCAGCGCATCGGCCATGTCGCGGTCAAAGCCGTATTCGGTGGCGATGATATCGGCCGAGATGCCCTGCGGCACGAAATAGGCCTTGATCGCGATGCCGGGATCGGCGGCGATGGCCCCCCCGTCAGAGCCCATCGGCACCCGCGACATGCATTCCACCCCGCCCGCGATATAGGCTTGCCCGGCGCCGCCGCGGATCTGGTTGGCGGCCATGTTCACCGCCTCCAGCCCGCTGGCGCAGAACCGGTTGATCGAGACGCCCGGCACGGATTCGTCCAGATCCGAGGCCAGCACAGCGGTGCGTGCCAGGCAGGCCCCCTGTTCGCCGACCTGGGTGACATTGCCCCAGATCACATCCTCGATCCCGCGGCCGCCAAGGTCGTTGCGGGTGTTGAGCGCGTTCAGCACATCGGCCGACAGCTTGGCGGCGGTCACCTCGTGCAGGCTGCCATCCTTGCGCCCCTTGCCCCGAGGAGACCGCACGTGGTCGTAGATATAGACGTCTTGCATGTCGTCGGTCCTTCCTTCACGCTCGGTCAGAGGGGTTGCCGGGCATCAGATCGTATGGGTGTTTCCAGCCGTCCAACGCCTCGATCCGCGACAGCCAGCGGTCGATCTCGGGCCAGTCGGCGCGGGCGAAGCCGAAGGGTTCGGGGTAAAACAGGTAGCCGCAGCAGGACAGGTCGGCATTGGTCAGGCCATCGCCCACGATCCAGTCGCGCCCCGCAAGATGCGCATTCAGCGTCTTGAAGGCCTCTGCAAGCCGGCCTTGCATGAAGCCGATGACCTGTTCTGGGCGTTTGTCGGCGGGCAGGAAGTTCATTAGAAAGCGCGTCATTCCCGCCGCGCTCGACAACTTGTGATTGTCCCACAGGACCCAGCGCAGAACGTCATAGCGCGCGGTCCCGTCGCCGCCGAACGCGCCGGTCCTGTCGGTGACATATTGCTGTATCGCACCGGATTGCGTGAGGCGCAGATCGCCGTCGACCATCACCGGCGCCTCGCCCATGGCGTTGAGTGTCGCCCGGATATCGGGGGTTCGGGTGGCGCCGCTGAAGAAATCGACAAACACAGGCTTCCAGTCGAGCCCGGACAATTCCAGCGCCAGCGCCGCCTTGTAGGAATTGCCCGACTCGCCAAAGCAAAAAAGCTGTACTGTCAAGTGATCCCCCCGCTCGCGCCCAACTCGCAGGACCGCCATGTTCCCCTGCCCCAACTGGGATACTAGACAATGAAAAGGTAAACCGCGATTCACTTTTTACTATCATAGGGGCAAAATTCCCGGGGCACGGGACAGGCTGAAACACAAATGCGCCGCACCCGTTTTTGGTCGGCCGCGCAAGACAACTCTTTGCAATTCTTTGTGTTTCTGAATGTGCAGCCGCTTACTCCTGTTCAGGTTCGCCGCTTTGGCGTTTTCGTGCGGCAAGCTCGGCCGTGAAAAGGCGGGTGCGCGCCACGAGTTTGTCCGCCTTGGTGACACTATCGAAACTCTCGAACAGAAAAGACAGAGCGTCTTCTTCTGACAAGCCGGAGTCGGCGGCAAAACGCTTGAGTCGGCGCCAGGCCTGCTCTGTCATGCCCAGATGCAGGCGGCGCGTCAGTTGAAAGCGTTTGGCCATGTCACACTGTGGGTTCCCGGATCAAAAGCGCGCGGGCTCCAGCGCCATGACCGTGTCGGCGCCGGACTGGATCCGCGCCAGATGCAGGGCGGTGGCGGGCAGGTGCCGCGCCATGTAGTAGCGCCCGGTGGCCAGTTTCGCCTCGTAAAACGCAGGATCGCCGGTCCCGGCCGCCAGCGCGGCCTGCGCCGCCTTGGCCATGTGCGCCCACATCAGGCCAAGGCAGACATGGCCGAACAGATGCAGGAAATCATAGGACCCGGCGAGGGCGTTGTTCGGGGTCTTGATCCCGTTCTGCATGAAATACATCCCGGCCGCCTGCAACGCCTTGGACGCCTCCTTGAGCGGATCGAGGAAGTCGGCCTTGAGGGTCGCGTCGCCATCGTTGTCCTTGATGAAGCTCTTGACCAGATCGAAGAACGCCATGACGGTCTTGCCGCCGTTCAGGCCCAGCTTGCGCCCCACCAGGTCCAGCGACTGGATGCCGTTGGTGCCTTCGTAGATCATGGTGATGCGGGCGTCGCGGACGAATTGCTCGATCCCCCATTCGCGGGTGAAGCCTGACCCGCCGAGGGTCTGCTGCGCCTGCACGCAGGTCTCGAACCCCTTGTCGGTCAGAAAGCCCTTGACCACCGGCGTCAGCAGCGAGGCGAGGGCCTCGGCCTCGGCATCCCCGCCGCGCTGGGCGCGGTCGATCAGCATGGCGCCCCAATACATGAAGGCGCGGCCGCCCTCGACAAAGCTTTTCTGATCCATCAGGTTGCGGCGCACATCGGGGTGCACGATGATCGGATCGGCGGGGCCATCGGGGTTCGCGGCGCCGGTCACGGCGCGGCCCTGCAGACGGTCCTGGGCAAATCCCAGCGCGTTCTGATAGGCAATCGCGCCCTGCGCCAGCCCCTGCAGCCCTACGCCCAGCCGCGCCTCGTTCATCATCGTGAACATGGCGCGCATGCCCTTGTGCAGATCGCCCACAAGAAAGCCCGTCGCGCCGTCGTAATTCATCACACAGGTGGCGTTGCCGTGAATGCCCATCTTGTCTTCCAGCCCGCCGCAAGACACCGCGTTGCGCGCGCCCAGCGTCCCGTCGGCGTTGACCAAAAACTTCGGCACGATGAACAACGAGATCCCGCGCGTGCCCTCGCCACCGCCGGGGGCCTTGGCCAGCACCAGATGGATGATGTTGTCGCTCAGGTCATGCTCACCGGCCGATATCCAGATCTTCTGGCCGGTAATCTGCCAGGTGCCGTCGTCCTGTGGCTCGGCCCTGGTACGGATAAGGCCCAGATCGGTGCCGCAATGGGGCTCTGTCAGGTTCATGGTGCCCGACCACATGCCCTCAATCATCTTGGGCAGGTACATGTCCTTCTGCGCGTCCGACCCGTGGGCATGGATCGTCGAATAGGCGCCGTGGGTCAGGCCCATGTACATGTTGAACGCCATATTCGCCGATACGAACATCTCGCCCACCGCCGAGGCCAGCAGATAGGGCATTCCCTGGCCGCCATAGGCCGGATCGGCATCCAGCCCGTTCCAGCCGCCCGCGCACATCTCGTCATAGGCGGCCTTGAACCCGTCGGGCGTGCGCACCACCCCGTTCGACAAGGTGCAGCCCTGGCGGTCGCCCACATGGTTCAGCGGTTGCAGCACCTCGACCGCGATCTTTCCGGCCTGCTCCAGCACCGCGCCGGTAAAGTCGCGGTCCAGGTCATCGTAGCCCGGAATGTCAGCGCCCGACACGTCAAGCACCTCGTGCAGCAGGAATTGCTGGTCGTTGAGCGGGGGGGTATAGCGGGGCATCTGATCCGTCCGGGGCAGAAG
>CAYGRI010000293.1:0-6914 GCA_964352155.1 uncultured Maritimibacter sp.
CCATAGCCGCCCCCCTGAGATCCGCCGCCGGAATAACCCCCGCGTCCTCCGCCGGAATAGCCGCCCTGGTCATCGCCATAGCCGCCGCCTCCGCCAATGGCACCGCCGCCACCGCCCGACCGTCCGTCCAGCATCACCATCGTCGAGGTATAGGGCCGCAGCACTACCTCGGTGCTATACCGGTCGGCGCCGCTTTGATCCTGCCATTTTCGGGTCTCAAGCTGGCCTTCCAGATAGACCTTGGAACCTTTGCGCAGATATTGCTCTGCCGTGCGGGCCAGCGGTTCCGAGAAAATCGCAACCGTGTGCCATTGAGTGCGCTCCTTGCGCTCGCCGGTGTTCCTGTCTTTCCAGGTTTCCGACGTGGCGATCCGCAGATTGCACACCTTGCCCCCATTCTGAAATGTCCGCACCTCGGGATCCTGGCCCAGATTGCCGACCAGAATGACCTTGTTTACCGACCCCGCCATGCGTGCCTCCGTTCATCGAATCCGTTTTGTCAGATCCACGTTAGACCACCCGTGCGGGCCAGAGAAAAGACCATCCGTACAGGCGCCAAGCCCCCCGGTATCGGCAAGCCTTCGCCCCTTGCTCGGATGCAAAGGTCTGCGATGTCCGGAAGGGGTTGGCGATGTTGCAGAAAAACCGTACCATTTGCGGCACGAATTGAAGGGACAGTTCGATGAAAATAATCTGGGGATGCGTCTGTGCCGCTGCCATACTGGGTGCGGGCGCCGTTTCAGCCCAAGGGCTGAGCTTTTCGAACAAGAACCGCACGGGTCTGTTCGACTCGCAGATCAGAGTGCTCGAGAATCGGGCGGCGACTCAATACGCCGGTTCGGTCCGGTTCCAGCCCAAAACGGTGGATCTCAATGCCGGCCTGGTGCCGCCCTACACGGGCAGCTATTCCGGCCCCTACCTGTCGATGGCGCGAAATGCGGCCCGCGCCCATGGGGTGCCCGAGGATCTGTTCCTGCGGCTGGTCCAGCAGGAATCGGGCTGGAAGCCGCATATCGTGTCCCACAAGGGCGCCTATGGTCTGGCGCAGCTGATGCCCGAAACGGCCAAGACACTGGGTGTCGACCCGGCGGATCCGGCACAAAACCTCGAAGGCGGGGCGCGCTACCTCAAGACGCAGTTCGACCGGTTCGGATCCTGGCGGCTGGCCCTCGCGGCCTATAACGCGGGTCCCGGCGCGGTGATCGAACATGACGGCATCCCGCCATACCGCGAGACACAGGACTACGTGCTGGCCATTCTGGGCAATTGATCAAGGCCGCGCTTGGGCGTGACGCGCGTCCGCCGACCTGACTGGGCGCGATCAGCTCATCCCGCGCCGGCCCGGCAATAGCACGAAGACCGAATCGGCGTATCCGCCCGGGCGTGCGCGCGCGCCAGTTGCTGCGCGATATGCGCGGTCTCAACACGGTCGCCGCGCCGCACAAGGCATTCGTGCAGACCATGCAGCGCCCAGATGTTCTGGGGGTTTTGCAAGGCGCGCGGCAAGGTCGGATCCAGCCCGAGATCGGCGCGATAGACCGCCTCGGCCTCCTCCCACTCCCCGGCCTCCAGCAACAAGGCCCCCAAGGCATGGCGTGTCGGTTGCGGCCAGGCCCAGGGCTCTTCATACAGCAGGCCATCGTCATGTCGGACGGCCTGGCGCAGATGCGCCAGTCCCTCGATGCGCCGCCCGGCCTTGAAGGCGATTTCCCCCAGCATCATCTCCCGCGCCACGGCCAGCACATCATGGGCCGCGTTCTGGAACAGCATCCGCCCCTCTGGCATCGCCGCCTCGGCCGCCAGAAACCGGTCACGCTCCGCCAGCGCCTCATCTGCGCGCCCCAGATTGGCCTGCGCCACCGCCCGCGCATAATAAAGTTGCGCCTGGGTAAAGGCATATAGCTCGGTATCCCCGGGCACAGGTTCGTCGAGCAACTCGGCCCACATCCCAAAACGCACCATCGCATGGACCCGCGCGGCCACGAAAGCTTCAAACAGATCGGGATAGATCCGCACGACCGCATCCGGCACCTCGTCGCGCAACCGGGTCGCGGCCGCAAGCGCGCGCGCCTTCTGGGCCAGGAACATCGCCCCGTAGAGCTCGAAATGCAGGTTGTGAATGCGGTAGAGGGCGTAGAAATTCTCGCCCCCCGCATAGGCCTTGAACCTAGCATCCACCAAAGAGGCCGCATGATTGCGCGACACGACATTCTGATAATCGCCGCACAACACGTCGATATGGGTGGCCATGTGCACCAGATGCCCCGAATCCGGCACCAGCCCGGTCAGCCGATCCCCATGCCGCAACGCCGCCTCGGGCGTCGGCGACATCTCCATCAAGTGAATATACATATGCAACAGGCCGGGATGATCCCAGGCTCCGGGCAGGGCATCAAAGGCGGCCTCCAACACCTGACGCGCCTCCAGGGTCGAGGCACCGGGCGCAGGCTGACCGCTCGCCAGATCCCAAAGCTGCCAGGGCGTCCGTCCCATCAGCGCCTCGGCAAAGAAGAACGCCAGATCCAGATCCCCGGGAAAGGCCTGATACACGCCCCGCATCGCCTGCGCAAAAGCATCGTTCCAGGGCCCGTACTCCTCGATTCCGGGATTCGAGGGATAGCGCTGCTCCAACGCGGCCACCAGCGCGGCCTCCATCGGCGCCAGATCCAGCCCCCGCGCCGCCGCCAAAGCCGCATGGGCGCGCGCAAGCGTGGGCGCCTTCTCTTCTTCGGTGAACACCTCCCACGGCTTGTTGTAGTTTGGCCCTATGGCATAGGCGATGCCCCAATGGGCCAGAACCACGCGCGGATCGGCCGCCAAAGCCGCCTCGAAACAGGCGATGGCTTCTTCATGATTATAGCCGAACAACCAGACCAGGCCCCGGTCGAACCAGGCCTGCGCCTCGGGCACCGGACTCACCGATCGCGAGTAAGAACCCAAATCGAATGGATAAGCCATTGCCATACCTCCCAGAACGCAACACTAAGCGCAGAACCGCGCCGCGCCTACCGGCGTTTCGCACAAAAAGCCATACCCCGTGCCGCCAGGGCAGCCCACGCCTGTTCGCGCATTCCGATCGTATCGCGCCAGACCGAGTATGATCGGACGCCCCGCGCGTCTCGCGGACACCCCAGCCCCCTTCTTCTGGCCGAAAGTACTCCGGGGGACGCCCGAAGGGCGGGGGGCTGGCCCCCTCTTCGGGGCGGCGCCTGCAACCCGCCCGGCCACCATGCCTCACCCGGTCAGCCCGATCTTGTAGGCATGGACTTCATCGGTCACATGCCGCTCCGCCCCGGCAATCCCCGCGCGCATATGCCGGTAGACCCGGCGCCAGAAAGGTTGGATCGCCACGCCTTCATCGCGCAGGATCGCTTGCATCTTTGCGGCCACCTCGCGGCGGCGCTCGTGATCGGCCAGCGCCAGCGCCTCGTCCAACAGCGCGTCGAAGGTGGCATTGGCAAAACCGAACTCGTTCCACGCCGCGCCAGAGCGATAGGCCAGCGCCCAGACCTGCACGCCCAGCGGCCGCCCGTTCCAGTTCGTCGAGGAAAACGGATAGGCCGTCCAGTTGTCTCCGAAGGTGGCACTGGGCTTGATCGAGCGTTTCACCCGTATCCCCGCATCGTTCAGCAAGGCGGCCACGGCATCGGCGGTGTTGCGGCGCCAGTCGTCGTCGATCGAGATCAACTCATGCTCGAAGGTCTCCATCCCGGCCTCTTTCAGCAGCGCAAGCGCCCCGGCAGGGTCGGGCGGATCCATCGGCAGATCGGTATATTCCGGATGCATCGGGCCGATATGGTCATTGCGCGCCAACTCCCCCCGATCGCCATAGCCAAGCTCCAGGCAGATCGCATTGTCCACGGCCTTTGCCAGCGCCAGCCGCACCCGCTTGTCGGCATAGGGGGTCTTGCCATCGATCACGGCGGTCTGTTTGGCGCGAATGACGATGGTGTTGGCAGAGATCGCCTCTGAGCGGGCAAATCCCATGCCGTCCATCACATCCACATAGGCGCCGACCGAATCATAGACCATGTCGATCTCACCAGATGACAGCGCCTCCAGCCAGGCCGCCGGATCGGTGCCGTAGTCGATGAACTCCAGACTGTCGAGATAGGGGCCGCCGTAGACCTCGGTGCCCCACCAGACATGATCCCGGTTGCGCACGATCCTGGCAGAGACCCCGACCGCATGCGAATCCATCAAGAACGGCCCGGTCCCGACATTGTCCTTGCCCCGTGCCACGTCAAAACTGTCATGCACGATCATCGCCGGATAATCCGCCATGCCGGCCACCAGCGTGATATCGGGGCGGGGCAGTGTCAGCCGGACCGTCAGATCGTCGACAACCTCGATCGCGCCGTCGATCGCCCGGCCCGTCGCCGCGTCGATCAGTACGGCCATGCGCGACGCCATGGAATTGGCCGGGAAATCCGCCTCGCACCAACGCTCGATATTGCGCGCGACATCGGTGGCGGTGAACGGATCTCCGTTGTTCCAGGTCACCCCGGGGCGCACCCGCAAGACGTATTCCGTGCCGTCGTCGCTGACCTCCCATCCTTCCAGCAGCATACCGCGAAAGGTGCCGTCATTGTTGAATTCCACCAGATACTCGATCACCCCGCGCTGCACATTGGCGAATTGGCTGAAATCGTAGCTGCGCGGGTCCTTGAACGGAAAGATCTGCATCTGCATCCGCAGGTCGCCGCCGGGCTGGATCTGGTCTTGCGCCATCGCGGGACCGGTGGCGCCCAACAGGCCAAAGGCGGCGCTGGCGGTCGCCCCCATGGCGGTGGCGCGAGTTAGGAATTCGCGGCGGCTGATCTGCCCGCGCCGACACTCGCCCAGGTACATGTTCACCGCGGGATGCAGGCGTCCGTGGCCAGAGTGGCGTGTCATTGCAGTCTCCCCGTCCGACCTGCCAGAGCATCCTCGCCGGACCGCTATGTGTTCTACATTCCTGCACGAAGCAGAGCGACGCTTTGCGCAGGGGCATACGGCATAGGATTGCGCCATCCGTCAATCGCCGGGGGCTGAAATGCCGGACGGCGGGCCCCGGGCGGCGATCACAAACGCGTATGACGGGCGCCTGTAACGGCGCCATATCGCCCTAGCCGTGTTTGCGGAACGAGGTCGGCGTCTCCCCGGTGTGCTTCTGGAAGGCGCGGGTGAAATAGGCGGCGGAGTTAAACCCCAGCTCCTCCGCGATATCCTTCACCGGGCGTTTGCTCTCCAGCAGCAGGCGGCGTGCCTCGAAATGAATCCGGTCCGCCAGCAGGGCAGAGGCAGAGCGTCCGCAGGCGATCTTGCAGCAGCGCGTCAGATGGGTCGGCGTGACCCCAAGCTGAGCGGCGAAGTAGTTGATCGTCCGCCCGGCGCGGAAATCCCGTTCCACCATCGAGGTATAGGCCGCCGCCAGCCGCCGCGTCGCGTCAGAGCTGAGATCCTGGCGGTTTCCCGCCTCCGCCTCGCGGTCGATCCAGACCGCGAGCAGCCCGGCATGAGCCAGCAAGGCGCGCTCCTTGCCCGGACGATCCGATTTAAGTTCGTTCTGCAAGTTCTCGATCATGCTCGACAATTCGTGCTGCGGCTGCACGTCGCGAAAGCGCAGATGCACGGGTTCCTCGGGCAGGTTCAGCGTCGGGTCGGGCGGCAGATAGACCGCCGTGCCAAAGGCCTGGCCGGTCATCTCGTAGCCATGCATGGTGTTGGGCGGCAAGAAGATCGCGTGATGCGGTCCGAAGCCATGGGTTACGCCTGCCACCGTGATCCGGCCCTGACCACGCGTGAACCACAGCAAGAGCGGCTGCGCATAGGATCGCATCGCTTCGGTCCGCCACCGGGTCTCCGGCGTGGTTCTTGGAAGGCTTTCTACCCTGAAACGACGCGTTGGCGGCGCCGTTTTGATATCAGGCCGATTATCGCTGAAGATACGCATCGGATATGTTTTTCACTGTCCCCAGGTCTCGCACCGCACCGCCCGGTTTTTATCGTCCAGCAGAGGACTATGGTTGGCAGTCAGGGCAGTACGACGCGCATCCATCCGCTCATTCTGGACCGAAACCAGGTGCGCTGTCTCTTGGCAAACTGGCGAGTCGCGGTTTTTCCTGCTGCAACTGCGTCTTTCAGGCTACGGTTTCCCAACAAATAATCCACAAGCTCGGGCGCGCCGATGGCCCGGGACGAGGGCCGGGCCGGGTCCCATCCCTGCGCCAGAACCCGGCGCACTTCCTCGACCGCGCCGGCGGCGATCATCGCGTCAAATCGCCGCTCGATCCGGTCGGCGAGCCAGTCGCGGTCGGCCTCAAGCAGGACCGGTTGCGCCGCGTCAAGGGGCAGCAAAGGCGGCGGGGTTTCGGCGTGCCAGGCGGCCAACCCGCGCCCGGTGGTGGCCTGCACTTCCCAGGCGCGCTGCACCCGCGCAGGGTTGCGGGTGTCGATCCGGGCCAGCGTGTCGGCGTCCAGCTCCGCCAGCAGCGCGGCGGCGCCTTCGGCTTGCAGGCGTGTATCCGCACGGGCGCGCACGTCCGCCGGGGTCGGCGGGATCTCGGCCAGCCCCTCGGTCAGGGCGGCGAAATACAGCCCCGTGCCGCCGACGATGATCGGCCGCGCGCCCCCCGTCAGGAGCGGCGCCACCTCGCGCAGCCAATGCCCGGCGGAATAGGTCTGGTCGCCCGGCACATGCCCATACAGCCGGTGCGGCGCAAGCGCTGCTTCCTCCGCCGAGGGGCGGGCCGTGAGGATATGCCAATTGGCAAAAACCTGCAGCGCATCGGCGTTCACGATCACCCCGCCGCCGCTGGCCGCAATCTCCAGCGCGATCGCGGATTTGCCGCTGGCGGTCGGCCCGGCGATCAGAACTGGCCGCTCGGCATCCAGCCGCTCCTGCCGCGAACGCTGCTGCCCCAGCTTGCGTT
>CAYGRI010000294.1:0-6856 GCA_964352155.1 uncultured Maritimibacter sp.
GGGTTCAGCGGGTCGGGCAGCTCTGTACCCTTCGCTTCGGGGGCGACAAGTGGCCGGCCCACCACCGGGGCGCTGTCCGCCAGAAGGCGGGTATAGGGATGGCTGGGCTTTGCGAAAATCTCCTCCGCCGGGCCAATCTCGACCACGGACCCGAAGTAGAGAACGGCAATTCGGTCGCTGACCGCTTCGACCACCGCCAGATCGTGGCTGATGAACAGATAGGTCAGGTCAAACTTGTGCCGCAGATCGGCCAGCAGGTTCAACACCTGCGCCTGAACCGAAACATCCAGCGCCGAGACCGGCTCGTCCAGGATCAGGATGCGGGCATTGGCGGCCAGGGCGCGGGCGATCCCGATGCGCTGCGCCTGACCGCCGGAGAATTCGTGGGGGTAGCGATCCAGAAATTCCGCGCGCAGGTTCACGCTGTCGAAGATCTCGGCGATCCGTTTGTCTCGCGCCGCGCGGCCCAACCCGTGCAGATGGCGCAGCGGCGCCTCCATCACTTGCCGAATGGTCTTGCGCGGGTTCAGCGAGGATATCGGGTCCTGAAACACATACTGGATGCTTTTGCCGAAGACGGCGGGATCGGCGGTGTCCAGCGCTTTGCCCTCGATCATGATGCTGCCGGTCGTCGGCTTCAGCAGACCCACCAGCATCCGGGCCAGAGTGCTCTTGCCGCAGCCGGATTCGCCGACGATGCCCAGGGTTTCGCCCTGGCGCACGCTGAGTGTGACCGGATGCACCGCCTTGACCGACCCTTTGGAGGCGCCGAACAGCGTCCGCCCCACCGGGAAGGTCTTGGACAATCCGGTCAGTGTCAGGGCATCGCTCATGTCGCGCGCTCCATGTCTTCGGGATAAATGCACCGGACGGCGCGCGCCCCGCCGCGGTCCAGCGGGATCTCGCTTTTGCGGCAGGCCGCCTGCGCCTTGTTGCAACGGTCGGCAAAGGCACAACCCTCTGGCAGCCTGTCCACAACGGGCGGCAGCCCGGCAATCGCCTCCAACCGCCGCTTCCCGCCGCCCAGTTCCGGCACGCAGGCCATCAGCCGCGCGGTATAGGGATGGCGCGGCTGGTTCAGGATCGCATCCGTGCTGCCCTCTTCGACGATCTGCCCGGCATACATCACCGCCACACGGTCGCAAAGCTGGCCCACAACACCGAAATCATGAGTGATAAAGACGATGGCCAAGCCGCGAGAGCGCCTCAGATCGTCCAGGATCGTCAGCACCTGCGCCTGAACCGTGACGTCGAGCGCGGTGGTCGGCTCGTCGGCGATGATGATGTCGGGATCATTGGCCAGCGCCATCGCGATCCCGACCCGCTGGCGCATGCCGCCCGACATTTCATGGGGATAGTCGGAAAGACGCTTTTCGGGATTGGGGATCCGGACTGCCTGCAGTAGCTCCAGCGCCTTGGCGCGCCCCTCGGCCTTGCCGATGGGGCGGTGGGCGCGGATCGCCTCGATCAACTGATCCTCGATCCGGTAGAGGGGATGCAGCGTCGCCAGCGGATCCTGAAAGATATAGGCCACGTTGCGGCCGCGCATGTCACGCAAGCGGCGGTAGGGCGCGCCGATCATGTCCTTGCCGTCGTAATAGGCCGCCCCGCCCGTCACGACGCCGGGGGGCGAGGGCACAAGCCCCATGATCGACAGCGCGGTGACCGATTTGCCCGATCCGCTTTCGCCAATGATCCCCAGACACTCGCCCTTTTCCACATGCAGATCGACGCCGCCCACCGCGCGGTAGACGCGGCTGCGGACGTGGAACTGAGTCTCAAGCCCCCGGATCTCCAGCAGGCCGCGCCCAGTGGGGGGCGGAGGCGGCGTTTTGCGGTCGACGCGGGTCGCGGCCATGGGGCGCGACAGGGCGCCGGACTTCAGGCGCGGGTCCAGCGCATCCCGTACCCCGTCACCCAGCAGGTTGATCGCCATGACGATGACCAGGATCATCGCCCCCGGCACGATCGAGGTATGCGGGTTGGTGATCAGGGCCGAGCGTGCCTCGCCCAGCATCGAGCCCAGGTCGGCCTGCGGCGGCTGCGAGCCAAGGCCCAGAAAGCTGAGGCCAGCGGTTTCCAGGATCATCCAGCCGATGGTGGTGGACATGGCGATGACGATGACGGGGACCACATTGGGCAGGATCTCTGACAGGATGATCCGCGTGTTCGACAGCCCGGCCAGACGGGCGGCATCGACGAATTCCTTGTTGGCGATGCCGACGGTGATCCCGCGGATGTTGCGGGCAAAGAACGGCACGTTGACGGCCGCCACCGCGATCAGCGCATTGAACAGGCCCGGACCCAACGCCGCGACAATGGCCAGCGCCAGCAGAATATAGGGAAACGCCATCAGCATATCGACGCCGCGCATGATGATGTTGTCGGTCCGCCCGCCATAAAAGCCCGCCACGATCCCGATGGTCGCGCCCAGCGTGGCGGCGACGATGGCGGCGGCAAAGCCCACGGCCAGCGACAGCCGCGTCCCCCACATCAGCCGCGACAGCAGGTCCCGGCCCAGGTGATCGGTGCCCAGCAGCGCGCCCTCGGAAAAGATCGGCTTGAAGCGGTTGGCGGTGTCGGTGACATCCGGGTTGGCCAGCGGCAGCAGGGGTGTGACCAGCGTCAGCAGAACCACCAGCGACAGCACGATGCCCCCGGCCAGCGCCAGACGATTGCGGGCGAGGAGGATGACAAACGCCTTCATGTCTTGATCCGGGGATCAAGCAGGCTTTGCATCACATCGACCGCGATGTTGAACAGAACATAGCAGGCCGCGACGAAGGTGACGCCGCCTTGCACCAGCAGGATATCCCGCTTCAGGATCGCATCGACCAGCATCCGCCCGACGCCGGGCCACTGGAATACGATCTCGATATACACCGCGCCGGACAGGACGAAGCCCGCCTGGATGCCCAGCACCGGGATGATCGACACCATGGCCGCCTTCAGCGCATGGCGCCAGACGACGCCGCGCTCGTGAACCCCCTTGGCGCGGGCGGTGCGGATATAATCCTGGCGCAGCACTTCCAGCATGGCCGAGCGTGCCAGCCGCGCGATCACGCCGGTGGCGACCACGGCCAGCGCCAGCGCCGGCATCGTCAGGTGCGACAGAAGGGCCGACAGGTCGCGGGCGCCGTAGATCGGCCACATGCCAGAGACGGGGAACCAGCGCAGCCGCACCGCAAACAGCAAGATCATCATCATGCCAAGGAAAAAGGACGGGATCGAGATTCCCAGCAGTACCGTGAAGGTAATCGCCTTGTCGGCCCAGCCATACTGGTTCGCGGCAGAGATCACACCGGCTACCACGCCAAAGATCGAGCACAGGATGAAGGCGGTCCCGGCCAGGACCAGTGTCGCGCTGAAGCGTTCCAGCACTTCGTCGATCACGGGGCGGTTCAGCGCGAAGGAGGTGCCGAAATCTCCGGTCAGCATATTGCCCAGCCAGATAAAATATTGCTGCACCAATGGCTTGTCGAGGCCAAGGTCGCGGTTCAGCTTTTCCACATTGTCGGGGGTGGCGTAGCTGCCAAGGATCGCGGTGGCCGGATCGCCGGGGATAAGCGCCATGATCAGAAAGACGATCACAGTAATCCCCAGCAAGACCGGGATTGCCGACAGCAGCCGCTTCAGGATGTACCCTGTCATTCAGATGCCTTCTGGCGCTTTGGAGCAAGTCGGGCGGGCCCGCGACAGGCCCGCCCGGAATGGCTTAGTTCTTCACCACATCGCCCAGCAGCAGGAAGAACGAGGGCTGCAGCGTGAACCCGTCGACCCGGTCGCTGGTGACCGCGTTCTGCTTCCAGTTGGCGACAAAGACCCAGGGCGCATCCTCATGCACGATGGCCTGCATCTCTTTGTACAGGCGCGCGCGCTCGTCCTGATCCGTGGCCACGCGGGCCGCGTCGAGCAAGTCGTCCACCTGGGGGTTCGAATAATAGCCAGAGTTGAAGCCGCCCTGATCGGGCCAGGCCGCGGTTCTGAGGGCAAGGAAGGGCAGGGTGTCGGGATCGTTGGTCATCCACGCCATCTCTGCCATGTCTGCCTTGCCTTCGAGGCCGGGGTTCACCTCGCCCAGGAAGGTGTTCCATTCATAGGTCTCGATGGTGACGTCAAAGCCGACCGCCTCTAGGTCGGCCTGAATCGCGGTGCCCATGGCGATCGGGTCCAGCATCCCGGATCCGCCTTCGGTGACAAAGAACGTCAGCTCCGCCCCTTCGGCGCCGGCCTCTGCCAGCAGGCTTTTCGCCTTCTCCGGGTCATAGGGATAGGGCTCCAGATCCTCGTTATAGGCCCAGGCAAAGGCGGGCGGGGTCGGACCGGCGGCGATCTCTGCCGTGCCTTCCAGCACATCGTTCACCAGCGCCGATTTGTTCACCGCGTAATTGGCGGCCTGCCGGACGAGCTTGTTGGCAAAGGGGCCTTCTTTGGCATTCAGGATCAGGAACCAGACATGCGGGCCCGCCTGTTCATGCAGCGTGTAGGCATCGCCCTGAAACTCCGACAGCGCGACCGGGGGCACCTCGACCATCAGGTCGATCCCGCCCGCCAGCATCTCCGCGGTGCGCGTGTTGGCATCGGTGATCGGCCGGAACACGACCGCCTGAAGCTCTGGCGCGCCATCCCAGTAATCCGGGTTCGCCTCGATCACGACCGCTTCGTTCGAGCGCCATTCCGCAAAGGTGAAGGGGCCGGTGCCGGACGGATTGCGCCCGAACTCGGCGCCATGTTCGGCAACGGCGGCGGGTGAGACGATCAGCCCGGTCGGATAGGCGAGGTTCGACAGGAACGGCGCATAGGGCGCGTTCAGCGTGAAGCTTACTGTCAGATCGTCCACCACATCGACGCTTTCGACCGCCGAGAAGAAGAAGGCCAGCGGGAACGGCCCGGTGTCGTGATAGGGGTGATCCTCGTTCAGCATCCGGTCAAAGTTGAACTTGACCGCTTCGGCGTTGAACGGGCTGTCGTCGTGGAACGTGACGCCGTCGCGCAGGGTGAAGGTGTAGACCGTGCCATCGTCGCTGATCTGCCAGCCGGTCGCCAGGGCAGGCTCGACCTCCAGCGTGCCGTCCTTGTAGCGGACCAGCCCGTCATAGACGTTCATCAGAATGCGGAAATCGTTCACAGCCGTGACCGCTGCCGGATCCAGCGCCTTGGGCTCGGCGATCTGGCCGACGATCAACACACCGGGCGGGGTTTCGGCGGCGGCGCCGGTGACCCCGCCAAGGGTCAGGGCAAGCGCCGTGGCCGCCATCATCAGACTGCGGCGGGTGACGTGGACTAGCGACATGGGGGATCCTCTCCTGTTCCGTCATTGTTATTTATCATGATAAATTGCATGAGGCCAAATTTTCATGATAAATTCAACCCCACAGCAACCCGGAGCCGCAGATGACCATCTCTATCCTCGCATTTGACGAAAAAACTGGCGCTTACGGGGGCGCGGCCACCACGGGCAGCCTTTGCGTCGGGGGGTGGGTGCTGCGCGGCGATGCCGAATCGGGTTTGTCCGCGTCGCAGGGATCGCTTCCCAGCACGATGTGGGGGACAGATGTGCTGGTGCAGATGCGCGGGGGGAGAAGTGCCGCCGAGGCGGTGGAGCGGATCACATCCGCCGACAGCGGTCGGTCGGAACGGCAATTGACGGCGCTGGACCCGTCGGGCGCCACCGGTCATTTTACCGGTGACAACGCCATCCCGGTCACTGGGGTCCGCACCGCCAGGCATGTCATCGTCGCCGGAAATCTGCTGTCGTCCGATGCGGTTCTGGACGCCTGCCGCGACGGGTTCGTGGACCACCCCGGCCCGCTTGCTCTGCGCCTCATGGCCGCGCTGAACGCCGCCGCGCGGGCCGGAGGCGACAGCCGGGGGCTGTTGTCCGCCGCGCTACTGGTCGTCAGCCGCACAACCCCGCCGCTGAGCCTGCGGATCGACTACTCGGAGACCCCGCTCAGCGATCTTGCCGCTCTGCACAACCGCGCCACCAGCGGGCTTTATGCGGATTGGAGCGGCCATGTCCCGACGCTGGAAGACCCCCAGCGCGGCGAGCCGTTCCATTCGGTCGTCTCTCCGGTCATTCCTCGATGAACCGTTTCATGACCTCGGCCTCCTGATCTTCCATCAGGGCCCGTGCCATTTCCATATGGCTGCCCATGATCGACCGGGCTCTTTGCGCCTCGCCCTTGCGGAGCGCCTCGATCAGGTCGAGCTGATAGGCCCGGCCCCGCCGCCACAGATCGTGGTTCGGCGTGCTGTACAGCTTTTTGTAGACCGTCAGATCAGTTAGAACCTGCGCGATGAAGCCGATGACAAAGCCAAGCAGCGCGTTCTGGCCGAAATCCGACAGCCTTGCGTGAAACCGCAATGAGGCGATGTGCTGCTGGCGTTCCGTGTCGGCGTCCTCTGCCGGCTCGGCATAGCTTTCCATGATCGTTTCCAGTTCGCCGATCTGTGCCTCGGTCAGGTTTCCGGCCAGCGCGGCGGCCATCTCTGGCTCCAGCGCGATGCGGACCTGATAGATGTCGGCGATCTCGATATTGCGGAAGTAGAAGTAGTTCGCCAGCAGCGCGCGCGCCCGTTCCCGCGACACTGCGCCGACGAAACTGCCGCCGCCCGGGCCGGTCTTTGTCTCCACAAGGCCCTGCGCCTGCAGCAGCCGCATCGCTTCGCGGATCGTGCCTTTCGACATGCCAAAGCGCGCGATCAACGCGGTTTCGCCGGGCAGTCTGTCCCCAGGCTGGAGCCCCTGTTCGACGACCCAATCCTTGATCGCCTCGGCCACCCGCTCGGGGCGAGAACGACGCTGTGGGCGCGGTCCGGTTGCCCGCAAATGAAACGGACGCCATGGTCGGAC
>CAYGRI010000295.1:0-6852 GCA_964352155.1 uncultured Maritimibacter sp.
CCCCTATACCCGCCGCCTGATCGGCGCGGTTCCGGTGGTGGACCAGGCCGAACTGGACCTCAGGAACACACTTGCAGGAGAGCTTTGATGGATTTCGTTCAGGCCGTGGCCGCCAAAGGGCAGCCGGAGGCCACATTCCAGGCCATGGCGCGGCTTGTTCAGGACAGCGTCGGCGCAAAGCTGTTCACCACCATGATCATCGACCGCGAGAAAGCGGTGGCGCGGCGCAACTTCACCAACATGCCCGACGCCTATCCGGTCTCTGGCGAGAAGCCGATCCAACGGAACCGCTGGACCGAGATCGTCGAAGACCAGCACAAGACCTTCGTCGCCAATTCCATCGAAGCGATCGCCGAGGTCTTTCCCGATTGGGAGCTGATCCAGTCGTTGGGCTGCGAAAGCTGTATGAACGTGCCGGTCATTATCGGCGGCACCTTGGTGGGCACCCTGAATTGTCTGCACGAGGCCGGCCATTACACCGATGACAAGGTCGCCGCCGCCGAGACGCTGAAGCTGCCCGGCGCCTTGGCCTTTCTGATCGATCAGAAGCACAGGAAAGGGGCCTGACATGGGCAACAGCATCCGCCGCGTGGCCACCGATGTGGGCGGCACATTCACCGATCTTGTGGCCTTCGAGACGCGCCCGGACGGCACCACCAGGATCATCACCGCCAAGGCCGACACCACGCCCCCGGATTTCGAAACCGGCGTTCTGGCGGTGCTGGAGAAAGCCGGGATCGACCCCGAAACGATCGGTTTCATGGCGCATGGCACCACCGTCGTCATCAACGCGCTGACCGAGCGCAAGGGCGTGAAGGTCGGCCTGATCACCACCGAGGGCTTTCGCGACGTGCTGGAGATCGCGCGCGGCAACCGGCCCGATTTCTTCAACCTGCACTACGAAAAGCCCGCCCCCTTCGTGCCCCGCCACCTGCGCGCCGAACTGCCGGGCCGGATCACCTATCAAGGCGACACGCGCCGCCCGCTGGACCTGGCGGGCCTGCCCGCGATCCTCGACGGCTTCCGCGCCGAAGGGGTCGAGGCGATCGCCGTCTGCCTGCTGCACGCCTATGCCAATATCTCGCATGAACAAGCGGTGCTGGAGCGGATCCGGCAGCTTTGGCCCGAGGTGTCGGTCGTCGCCTCGCATCAGATCACCCGCGAATGGCGGGAATACGAGCGGACCAACACCGCCGTCCTGTCGGCATACGTGCAGCCGGTGGCGGCGCGCTATCTGGGCAAGCTGGACGCGGGGCTGAAATCGCGCGGGTTGCCCAAAAGCCCCTATATCATGCAGTCGAACTGCGGCGTCGACAGTCTGGAGGCGACATCTGCGGTGCCGATCAACATGGTCGAAAGCGGCCCCGCCTCGGGCTTCTGGGGCGCGGCGGAGCTGGGCAAGCTGATCGGCGAGCCGAACATCCTGGCGCTCGATATCGGTGGCACCACCGCCAAATGCTCGCTGATCGAGAATGGCGAAGTGCGCATCATGACCGACTACTGGATCGAGCGCAGCCGCACCTCTGCCGGGTATCCGATCATGGTGCCGGTGGTGGATCTGGTGGAGATCGGCAATGGTGGCGGCTCTATCGCCTGGGTCGACGATTTCAGCAAGCTGCATGTGGGTCCGCAATCGGCCGGCGCCCTGCCCGGCCCCGCCGCCTATGGCAAGGGCGGCACCAGCGCCACCACCACCGATGCCAATCTTTGGCTTGGGCGGATCAATCCCGATTATTTCTGCGGCGGCGAGGTGGTGGCCGATATGGCCGCCGCCGGGGCGGCGCTGGCGGCGGTGGGCAAAAAGCTGGGCGTCAGCGCCGATGAGGCGGCGCAAGGCATCGTGCGGATCGCCAACAACAACATGGTCAACGCGTTGAAACTGGTCAGTCTGAACCGGGGCCATGACACGCGCGACTTCACCCTGCTGGCCTTTGGCGGCGGCGGCGCGATGCATGGCGTGGCTTTGGGACAGGAATTGCAGGTGCGCAAGGTCGTGGTGCCCGCGGCGGCCGCGGTCTTTTCGGCAGTTGGCATGATGATGTCGGACCTGCGCCGCGACTATTTCGTGACCCAGCTTGTGGATCTGACCGACGGCGCGGGCGCTGCCATCGAGGGCATCTTCGCCGAGGCCGAGACCCGCGCCCGCGCCACGTTCGAGGCCGAGGGCGTGGACCCGTTCCGGATCGGTTTCCTGCGCTACGGCAAGTTCCGCTACCAAAACCAGGAGCACACCACCGAAGTGCCGCTGGACGGCCCGGTGACCGATGCCGCGCTTGGCAAGATCGCCGGAGATTTCCACGCGGCCTACGAGCGCGAATATACCTACCGCCTTGATGCGCCGGTGGAAATGGTGGGGGCACATCTGGTCGCCCGGGCCGAAATCGGCAAGCTGGAGCTGCAGCCCGCCGAGATCGGCCCCAAAGACGCGACCCCGGCGCGCAAGGGGCGCCGCAAGGTGGATTACGCGCTTGAAGGCCGGCACGAGGCCGACATCTACGATGGCACCAAGCTTGCCCCCGGAATGACCTTCACCGGTCCCGCGATCATCGAGGATCCGGGCACCACCCTTGTCATCCACCCCGGCAACCGGGTGGAGATCGACGCCTACCGCAACACCCATATCCATCTGGGAGGCCCCGCATGAGCAGCGCGGACCCGATCACGCTGGAGATCATCCAGAACTCGTTGCAGGCGGCGGCGGACGAGATGTTCGCCGCGATGCGCAAAACCGCCATGTCCTCGATCATCTACGAGGTGCTGGACATGGGCACCGGAATCACCGACGCGGCGGGGCGCATCGCCTCGTCCGGCGCCGGCATCCCGGCCTTTGTCGGTGTGCTGGACAAGTCGGTGCAATTCATCGCCAGCAAGTTCCCCGCCGACCAGATCCGCCCCGGCGATGTCTTCATCACCAACGATCCCTGGCACGGCGGCGTGACCCATCTGAACGATCTGGTGCTCGCCATGCCGGTTTTCGCGGGCGACGCTCTGATCGCCTGGGCGGCCAACATCGCCCATAATTCGGACGTGGGCGGCATGGCACCGGGCTCGCTGTCGGGCGAGGCAACCGAGATCTGGCAGGAAGGTCTGCGGCTTCCGGCGGTCAAGATCATCCGCGCAGGCGAGATGGACCAATCCGTCCTCGACATCATCACCGCCAACAGCCGGATGCCCGATTTCCTGAACGGCGATGTCTGGGCCGCCATCGCCTCGGTCCGCGTCGGGGCGCGCCGGCTGGAGGGACTCGCGGCGAAATACGGCACCGAGACCTTCCTGCTGGCCATGGACCATTTCATGGATTTCGGCGAGACGGCGGCCCGGGCCGAGCTGGCGCAACTGCCCCACGGTACGTTCGAACTGTCCGAAGAACAGGACGATGGCCGCGTCTACAATGTCAAGGTGACGATCGGCCCGGATGCCTTCATCGTCGATCTGCGCGACAATCCCGACCAGGACACCGGGCCCACCAATGCCTGCCGGGACGGGACGATGATCTGCGCACAGATGGTGTTCAAATCGCTGACCGGCGCCGACAGCCCCGCCAATGACGGCAGCTTTCGCCCGCTTCAGGTGCTGACGCGGGAAGGCTCGATCTTCGACGCCCGCGAAGGCTCGGCCATCGGGTTCTACTTCGAGACAGAGGTGCGGGTCTACGACCTGATCTGGCGCTGCCTTGCCCCGCATATCCCCGAACGGCTGCCCGCGGGGCATTTCAGCTCGATCTGCGGCACCTTCATCGGCGGCATCCACCCCGATACCGGGCGCCAATACACGATCATCGAGCCGCAGATCGGCGGCTGGGGCGCCTGGGAGGGGCGCGACGGAAACCCCTGCATCTTCTCGGGCTTCCATGGCGAAACCTACAACACGCCCGCCGAGATCTCGGAGGCACGCAACGGGCTGTTCGTCGACCGGATGGCGCTGAACACCGCCCCCGGCGGCGAGGGTCAGTGGACCGGCGGGCGCGGTCTGATCCTGGAATACCGGATCCGCACCAAGACCGGCTTCCTGACCGCCGGTTACACCCGATCGAAGATCAAGCCCTGGCCGCTGGCGGGCGGCACCGAGGGATCGGGCAATTTCGTCGAGGTGCTCAAGGCCGACGGGACGCAAGAGACTCACAGCTTCGTCTCGGGCCTGGGGCTGACCACCGACGATGTGGTGCGGGTGATCACATCTTCGGGCGCGGGCTACGGCGACCCAAGGGACCGCGACCCCGAGGCCGTGCGCCGGGATGCAAAGGACGGGCTGATCACTGCCGAACGGGCGCGCGAAGTCCACGGCGTCGCGGTCTGACCCGCAGGGGGCCGCGCTTGCCCGGGGCCGAACGACGGGCCGCCGGGCGGCGAACAGGAAAGGATGACCTCATGACGACACCGACCCAAAGGCTGGACGCGCTGCGGGCCCGCATGGAACAGACCGGCACCGACCTTGTCGCCCTGGCGCCGGGCGCGCATCTGCTGTGGCTGCTCGGGGTTCGTCCCCATGCGGACGAGCGGCCCTGCCTTGCGTTCATCTCGGCCAGCGGCGCCGCTTTCCTGATACCCGCGCTCGAATCCGAAAGCGCCCGCACCCAGACCGACCTGCCGTTCTACGAATGGGCCGATGCCAAGGGGCCGCACAGCGCACTTGCGCGGCTCTTGTCAGAGCTTGGCGCGCAAGACGCGCGCTCCGTGGTACTGGACGAGACGATGCGGGCCGATCACGCCGCCCTTGTCACCGATGCCCTGCCCGCCGCCACCCGCCGCTTCACCGATGACACGGTGGGCGCGCTGCGGATGCGCAAGACGCCTGAGGAATACGCCACCCTCAAGCGCAATGCCGTGATCGCCGACCGCGCCATGCGCGCCGCTTGGGCCGCCATGCGTCCGGGCATGACCGAGGCGCAGGTGGCCGAGGTCATCCGCGCCAGCTTTGGCGAGGCCGAGGCCAAGCCGCTTTTCACCATTGTCGGCGCCGGTCCCAACGGCGCCTTCCCCCATCACCACACCGGCGAGACAAAGCTGCAAGCGGGCGACGCCGTGGTGATGGATATCGGCGCGGGGCAGGAAGGCTATTCATCCGACATCACCCGTATGGCGATCCTCGGCGACGGCCCGGAGGGCTATGCCGAAGTCCACGCCATTGTCGAGCGCGCTGTTCAGGCGGCGATGGCGGCCGCACGGCCCGGAGCCAGAGCCTCCGACGTTGATAACGCCGCCCGGTCCGTGATCGCGGATGCCGGATATGGCGCGTACTTCGTCCACCGCACCGGCCACGGCATGGGGGTGGAGGTACACGAGCCGCCCTGGATCACCTCCGCCTCGCGGACCGTGCTGGACGAAGGCATGGTCTTTTCCATCGAACCCGGCATCTACCTGCCCCGCCGCTTTGGCCTGCGGCTTGAAGAGATCGTGATCCTGCGGGCAGACGGCCCCGAGATCCTGTCGGACCTTCCGCGCCCCCCGGTGACCATCGATGTCTGACCCGTTCACGCTGTCGGTAGTGCAGGCCGCCCTCGACAGCGCCGCCGAGGAAATGTTCGAGGTTCTGCGCAAGACCGCCATGAGCCCGATCATCTACGAGGTGCTCGACGTCGGCACCGGGATCACTGCGGCGGACGGCGCGCTGGTCAGCTCTGGCGCGGGCATCCCCAGCTTTGTCGGCGTGCTCGACAAATCGGTCCGGGCGATCCTCGCAAAGGAGGGTGACCGGATCGCCGATGGCGACGTTTTCCTGACCAACGATCCCAATTTCGGCGGGGTCACGCATCTGAACGACATGGTGGTCGCGGAACCGGTGTTCTTTGACGGCGCGCTGGTCGCCTGGGTCGCCTCCATCGCCCATTGGGGCGACATCGGCGGCGCCACCCCCGGCTCCATGGCCACGGATGTCACCGGCATCGTGGCCGAGGGGCTGCGGCTGCCGATCGTGCGCCTGTTCGAGCGCGGGCAGCGCAATGCCGCCGTGGCCGATATCATCGCCTGCAACTCCCGGCTGCCGGATTTCGTGACAGGCGATCTGTGGGCGCAGGTCTCGGCCGGGCGCCGCGCCGCGCGGCTGATCAAGGGGCTTTGCGCGCGTTACGGGGCGGGCACCCTTTGCGCCGCCATCGAGGATGCCCAGGCCACCGGCCTGGCGCGGGCGCGTCACGGGCTGCGCGCCCTGCCCCAAGGCCGGTTCGAGATGGCGCAGGCGCAGGACGATGGCACGGTTTGGTCAGCGGTGATCACGATCTCGGACGCGCGGTTCACCGTCGATCTGCGCGCGGCGCCGGATCAGGCCAGCGGGCCCTACAACACCAGCCGGGACGGCGCGCTGGTGGCCTGCCAGATCCTGTTCAAGGCGCTCACCGATCCCGAGCGTTTTGCCAATGCCGGCTCCTTCGCGCCGCTGGAGGTGCTGACCCGCCCCGGTTCGCTGTTCGATCCGACGCCCGATGCGGCGCATGGCTATTACTTCGAAACCCGGATCCGGCTGATCGACATGCTCTGGCGCGGCCTTGCCGAGAAGGCGGGCGTGGGACTGCCTGCGGGCAGTTTCGCCTCGATCTTCGGCGTGGTGATCGCGGGCGTCCA
The DNA here is from genome assembly GCA_964352155.1 of uncultured Maritimibacter sp. Lineage (GTDB taxonomy): Bacteria > Pseudomonadota > Alphaproteobacteria > Rhodobacterales > Rhodobacteraceae > Psychromarinibacter. Next base: position 6,558 of record CAYGRI010000295.1, read on the forward strand.
TCCGGTCACCGGGCGGCGCTATACCATGGTGGAGCCGCAAATGGGCGGCTGGGGCGCGACGCCTTCGCGGGCGGGCAACGATGCGATGTTCTCAACCAACCACGGCGATACATTCAACTGCCCCGTCGAGGTGGCCGAGGCGCGCTATGGCTTCGATGTTGTCGCCAAGCACCTGGGCGGCGCCCTGCCCGCTGCGGGCGAACGTCCCGGCGGGCGGGGGCTGCATACCCGCTACCGGATGCAGGGCGACGGCGTGATGTCGGCGGGGTTTTCGCATGGGGTCGTGCCGGTCTGG
>CAYGRI010000296.1:0-5807 GCA_964352155.1 uncultured Maritimibacter sp.
ACGACGACGGCCTGCCCTTCGACACCCCGCGTGACTCGGACGACGCGGACGCGGCGGCGCGCGGGCTGAGGCCGGGCACGTCCCCGGCGCCCCTGCTGGCCTGTCCAAAGCGACGATTGACACGCGGCTTGCCACTCCGGCGGGCCCAGCCGCGCATTTGTTCCAGCCTGGGGCTGATTCGCGGCCCGTGGAAGGATCCCGCTGCCTGGCCGAACAATACCGATTACAATCGCCATGCGGCGCGAAGTTTGTTTCCCAAGCAGCGCCAATCCCCCAATTCACTGCGGCGCAATGGCCGCTATCCGCGCCCCGAGGCCGACTTGCCCAGCGTCCACCCCAACCGGGCCGCAATCTTTCCACATTCGTTAACCAAACCTAAAGCAGACGACAATTCGGAGGATCTGCGATGAGTGTTTCCGGTTCCAACTTCCAATCGACCCTGTTGATGAACAGGCCCGTTCCGCCCAATCCGGCAGCGGTGTTTTGGGATGTTGCCGCGGTTGCGAAAGACTATGGGCTGACGACGCGGGCCATCGCCGGCTCGGAAATCCTGATGTTCGGATATGAGCTTGGCGCGGTGAAGGTCTGGGTCACGCATCGGTTGCGGCCGGTCGCTCTGACACGCTTCCTGGATGCCGTCCGCCCCCCCAGAGCCTATCTGTCGGGAACGGAGGTTCTGTCGCGCCTTGCCGCCCATGCCTGCAGCGTATCGCTCCGCGTTACGGCGGCAGAGGACCTGCTGGAACATGGCGCCAGCCCCAAAGACAGCCCCAAAGACAGCCCCAAAGACAGGGATCTTGCCGAAAGACTTGGGCGCGACCTGACCCGGCGGCTGCACAAGCGGCTGGATGCCGACATCGTATTCCAATCTGAAAACAACCTGTTGATGACCGGCGACGAGTTCGACGACATTTGCAAATCGCGCCAGACGCGCGGCAGGCGCCCGCAATGCCTCCGTGGATCGACGCAAAGGCCCGTGCACGCCAAAGCCGGTAAAGAACTGGAGGCGCGCGCGCTGGACTTTATCAACCAGCAGATCCGCCGGGGCGCACATCGGCCGCCACAGGACCCGCCCGCGCGGGTGGTCCGGATGATGGCCCAGGCCCATGGCTGCATCGCCGATGAACAATCGCGGGTCCTGCGCGCCGCCACCATGGCCTGCGCCAGCCTGGCTTTCGCGCTGGCCACCCTGCAAGCGGCGGCGGGCGGCATGCTGCGCTACTGATCCGCCGATCCGGGCCGGTTGGGCCCATTATGCGCCGCGAGATAGCGCAGCGACGCGTCACGATCCTCGGGTGACAGCCCGGTGCGCCGCACCACCGCCGTATGGATCGCAAAGACAATCGCCCCGCTCTGTGGCAGGCGCCGCAGGGTCTGCCGTTCCAACCTCAGGTACAGCGGTTCGGCCCCGGGATGGACCCTGCGTTCCTGCTCGCCGCGCGGAACGAACAGGCTTGGGTCCTCATAGGCCAGGCAATTCGCCCGCTGAAGCACCACGCCCGGCCGCAAGGCATCGAACATCCGCTGCACGCGCTTGGCCAGATCGGGCTCGTACTCCGCCACGGGCCGATGAATCCCGGTCAACGGACGGCCCAGCTTTTCGGCCAGGCGCCAGGAGGCGGGAAAGCACAGGATCGCGGCGGTCAACCGATGTTCTCCGGCGCCGTCGGGCTGCATCAGGCACAGGTCCTGCTGCACCAGACGCCCCAGCGTGCGCAGAGGCTGCGAAGGGTCCAGCGGCACGCGCCGGCCATCGGGGCGCGTGACCTCGGTTTCGCGCAGCGTGAAGTTCGGTTGGGTGCCAATCCAGTCCAGCCCGAGTTCCAACAGCTCGGCCTGCGCAGGTTCCGAACCTGGGGTGTCGGCCAGAACCTCGCCACTGCGCTCCGCCAACAACCGGTCCCGCAGCGCCATCTGCGGGGCATAGGCGTCGTCCAGCCGCAGCCAGTCTTCGGGCGCGCTGGGGCCGGTTCCGGGCAGGCGATCGCCGCGCGGCAGGTGCCAGGGTGCAAACCCCAACTGATCCTGCAGGATCGGCTCCGGTTGCAGCGGGCCGGTCATTGCGGCGCCAGCAGGGTCGAGTAATGCAGATGGCCGTAGGGGCAGAACCCCGCCTCCACCCGCCCCCACAGCGCGGCGAAGGCGAAGGGGTCGAGCCCCGCGCCCCGGGCCAGCGCCGACAAAGAGCGGCGCCCGTCGACCCCGGCGATCAGCGGCGCGGCCTGTTTCGGGATCTCCAACCGGATCTCTTCCCCGCCGGAGGTCAGCTTCACCCGCCCGCGCTGCGCCACCGCCTGCGCCAGCCGCCGTGGATCGACACCGCGGAAATGCGGGATGGCGGCGGGCTTGCCCAGGGGCGGCCTGATCCGGCCGCCCTTGGCCACGGCATAGACGATGTGAGTCTTGAAGGTGCCGCGCAGGTCCTCGGCCAGTTGCATCGCCAGCGGCTCCGGCAGATCCGGCAAGCTTTGCCCCTTGGGCAGCAGCCGCGCCGGCTCATACAAGGCGGGCGTCGGCGTGCCTGCAATCTCCAGCCCCGCCTGCGCCAGCGCCTCGGCCAGTTGCAGGATCGTATAGGGCCGGTCCGAACTGTGCAAAAGCAGGTCGTAAAAGCCCGCGTCGCTTTGGTTGTGGTCCACCAGATGCGGGTTGCGCTTGAACGGATGGCTGTCCGGGACCGCCGCGAACAGGGCCTTTGCCCTCGCCAGTTTTTCCCGCGGGGTCAGACCCTTGTAGAGCGTATTGAAAGCATCCTGCAACGCATAGACCCCGGCACGACCATGCGGCGCATAGACCATTAGGCCGATCCCGCCTCCCGGGGCCAGCGCCCGCGCCAAAGCATCAAAACCCGCCAGCGGGTCGGGCAGATGATGCAGCACGCCGCAACAATCGATATAGTCGAACGGCCCCGCCACCTCCAACAACGACCCGGTGACAAAGGTGATCCCCGTCAGCCCGCGCGCGGCGGCGCGCGCCTCGGCGATCCGGCGCGCGGCACTGCTGGGATCCACATAGGTGATGGCGCAGGGCCGCCCCGCCGTGGCAAGCAATTGCGCGATCTGGATCAGCCCGTCGCCGGTGCCGCCGCCCGCCACCAGCACCCGCAGCGGCTGCGACCAGTCCCGCGCGCCGCCCCACAGCCAATGGTCCATCTCCTGCGGCCAGGACGGCGAGCCGGTGATCAGCCGCTTGGCCTCGTCGCTCGGATCCCGCGCGGGGTATGGATAGGCCTCGTATTGGGCCTGAACGTCTTCGGTGCTCACGGGCGCGGTCCTGTCAGGGTCAGAGAACGACCTGCCCGGTGTCGGAATCCGGTCGGACAGGCCTTGTCCGAGGGGTAGCATCGCGCCAACCCGGAGAAAACCCATGACCCACTACCACCGCGACACCCGCAAGATCGACCCCACCAAAGGCCCCCTTCTGGGCGACGGCACCCCCAACGATGGCGACCGGGTGGAGATCGGGCCGACGCGGCTGGCCTATGCGGAATGGGAGGCAGCAGGGCTGACCCTGCCGAACCTGTCGGCGATGCGCGCCTGGCGGCTGGGGCGGCTGGTCGAGGCGATCAACACGCGCGGCTATGGCGGGGTGATCCTGACCGACCCGCTGAACATCCGCTATGCCACCGACAGCACCAACATGCAGCTTTGGAACATGCACAACCCGTTCCGCGCGGTCTTTGTCGGCGCCGATGGTTATATGGCGATCTGGGATTACAACCGCGCGCCGTTTCTGACCGGGTTCAACCCGCTGGTGCGCGAGCGCATCACCGACACCGGCGCCGATTTCTTCTATTTCGATTCCGGGGATGCCGCCGACACCAAGGCCCGCGCCTGGGCGGGCAAGGTCGAGGATCTGATCCGTGCCCATGGCGGCGGCAACAAGCGGCTGGCGGTGGACAAGATGCTGATGCATGGCATCCGCGCGCTGGAGCTGCGGGGCTTCGAGATCATGGAAGGCGAGGAGCTGACGGAAAAGGCCCGCTCGATCAAGGGTCCGGACGAGATCCTGGCGATGCGCTGCGCCGTTCATGCCTGCGAGGCGGGCCTGCGCGAGATGGAGGCGTTCACGCGGGAAATCGGCCCCACGGGCGAGATCTGCGAGAACGACGTGTGGTCGATGATGCAATCGGGCAATTTCCGCCGGGGCGGCGAATGGATCGAAACGCGCCTGCTGACCTCGGGGCCGCGCACCAACCCGTGGTTTCAGGAATGCGGCGCGCGGATGCTGCAAAACAACGAGATCCTCGCCTTCGACACCGATATGGTGGGCAGCTATGGCATCTGCGTCGACATCTCGCGCACCTGGTGGATCGGCGACCAAAAGCCCCGCCCCGACATGATCTCTGCCATGCAGCACAGCCACGATCACATCCTGCAGAACATGGCGCTGTTGGGGCCCGGCGTGCCGATGCGGGACTTGACCTTTCTGGGCCATCACCTTGACGACAAATACCAAAAGCAGAAATACGGCTGCAAGATGCACGGTGTGGGCCTGTGCGATGAGTGGCCCCTGATCGCCTATCCCGACGGCTTTGTCGAAGGCGCCTATGACTATGTGCTGGAACCGGGCATGGTGTTGTGCGTCGAGGTGCTGACTTCGGAGGTCGGTGCCGATTTCTCGATCAAGCTCGAAGATCAGGTGCTGATCACCGAAGACGGGTATGAGCTGCTGACCCACTACCCGTTCGATGCCGCGCTGATGGGCCAAACCTGACCCCGGCGAACGGACCGGACCTGCTGCGCCGCCCTGTTCCTGTGGTTGCTCAAAGCAGCTCGGAAACGTCGCACCACATCCGGGCTTACCTGCGTGACATACGCCCATCTTTTAGGCTCGGGCACATCAGCCGCTGGCATGCGCCGTCCCGTTCGTTCCTGCTTAACGCCCGGCGCAGTCTGCGCTATGGTACCGAAAATCCATTTTCCCGGAGGCTCATATGACCCGTCTTGCCGTACTTTTGCTTTCCTGTTTGCCGTTCGCCGCTGTGGCCGCGCCTTGCATCACCAGCCAGGGCGCCTTCCCCGGCTATGTGCAGGCTTTTGCGGAAGATGCGCAGCGCAACGGCGTGGGGCAACGCGGCATGGCGGCGCTGGCGGCGGCGCGCCTGTCCGGCATCACCTGGCGGTTCGAGTCCAACCCCAGCAGCCAAACCGGCACGCTGCAATCCGATCCCGCGACCTTTCTGGCCAAACGCAGCGGTTCGACGGCCGCTGCCTTTATCAACCAGACGCGTCGGCGGATCGCGCAGAATCAGGCCATGTTCGACGCGCTAGAGCGACGCTTTGGGGTGCAGCCGGGAGTGCTGGCGACGATCTGGGGGCTGGAAACAGGCTGGGGCGGCTACCTTGGCAGCACACAAATCGTGTCTGGCGCGGTCACGCTGGCCTCTTATTGCCGCAGACATCCACGATTCGAAAGCCACGCCATCGCGGCCCTGCAGCTGGTGGATCGCGGCGTGATCAGCGCGGCAACGAACGGCGGCCCATCGGGCGAACTGGGGCACATGCAATTTCTGGCGGGCAACTGGATCCGGTACGGCGTAGATGCTGATGGAAACGGCCGCGCCGATCCTTACAGCGTGGTCGATGCGCTGGCGACCGCGGCCAACATGCTGCAGCAGAATGGATGGCAACCCGGTCAGCCTTTTGGGCCGGGAACCCGGAACTTTGGCGTGCTGTCTGTGTGGAACGACAGCGGAAACTATCAGCGCGCCATCGCATATTCCGCCGCTGGCGCGGAAGGCTGAGACAAGCGCGCCTCAGGGCAATTCGATCCGTGCCAGCACACCGCGATGATCCGACCCGAAC
>CAYGRI010000296.1:5817-6847 GCA_964352155.1 uncultured Maritimibacter sp.
GCAGCGGAAACATCCATCCGAAATGCGGAAAGGTGTTGTGCACGCGGCCGATGCGCCGGGCCTTGGCGGCGTCGGCGATGCGGTGGTTGCGCGCGCTCCACGGCACCATGTTGAAATCGCCCCCGATCAGCACCGGCCCCTCCAGCCGACGCAGCGCAAGCGCCGGTCTTTGGATGGAGCTTGGGTGCATGTAGGGCCAGGGCCAGGGCAGATGCAACGAGACAACCCACAACGGCCCGGCGGGCGACGCGACCCGGACGGCCGCAAGGCCCACGGTCAGGTCGCATATGCGGGTCCCAGCAATCTCGGGCCAGCGCGACGCAACGGCGGGGCCGGTCCCGTTCGGGGCCGGGCAGACATGCTGGGTCGGCAGGATCTGTTCCACCCGCCTCAGAACCACCCGGTTGGCCGGCGTCACCTCTTGCAGGGTCAGAAGGTCCGGCGCGGCCTGAAGGATATCGGCGATGATCGGGCCCCGGTCGCGCAGCCGCACCCACAGGTTCTTTTGATACAGCACAATCGTGGTGTCAGAGCCGGGCTGCGGCTTGAACCAGGCCCACCCCGCCTGCCCCAGCGCCAGGCTCGCCGGGACCAGCAGCCAGAACACCCGCTGCCGCGACCCAAGCCCGATCAGGGCCACCGCCAGCACGGCCACGCCCGCCGCCAATTGCCAGCGCAGTACCGCGAGCGTGTCCCCCAGCGGATGAAAATGCCCCGCGAAACTGGCGGCCAGCAGCCCCAGACCGGCCCCGGCCAGCAACCAGATCAGGCCGCGTGCCGCGCCTTTCATTGCATGCTCATCCTGCCTCGCATTGTCTCACCTTCCCGTGACGCCGATGTCACAAGGGTTGTTCCGGGGCGCGCCCATGCCCAGCATCCATGGCACGGACACCCCCTTTGTCGAAAGGATATCTCATGGCCACCGAGCGTGTGCAATTCCCCGGCCATTCAGGCGGGCAACTGGCCGCAAGGCTGGATCTGCCGGAGGGACCCGTACTGGGCACCGCGCTGTTCGCCCATTGCTTTACCT
>CAYGRI010000297.1:0-6785 GCA_964352155.1 uncultured Maritimibacter sp.
GCTGGATCGCGAGATCCTGCAAAAGCAGATCGAGGCCGAGGCGCTGAAGAAGGAGGACGATACCGCCTCCAAGGATCGGCTGGAACGGCTGGAAAAGGAATTGGCCGATCTGCAGGAGAAAAGCGACGAGCTGACGGCCAAGTGGCAGTCAGAGCGGGACAAGCTGGATTCGGCTCGCGACCTGAAAGAGCAGCTGGACAAGGCGCGTAGCGAGCTGGAGCATGTCAAGCGCGAGGGCAACCTGCAGCGGGCGGGGGAGCTGAGCTATGGCGTGATCCCGCAGCTTGAGAAAAAGCTGGCCAGCGCCGAGGAAGGCGACGGCGACATGATGGTCGAGGAAGCCGTGCGTCCGGAACAGATCGCCCAGGTGGTCGAGCGCTGGACGGGCATTCCGATGTCCAAGATGCTGGAGGGCGAGCGCGAGAAGCTGCTGCAGATGGAGACCGAGCTTGGCAAGCGGGTTATCGGCCAGCGGGCGGCCGTCACGGCGGTGGCCAATGCGGTGCGCCGGGCGCGCGCGGGATTGCAGGACGAGAACCGGCCGCTCGGGTCGTTCCTGTTCCTTGGCCCCACCGGCGTCGGCAAGACCGAGCTGACCAAGGCGTTGGCCGAGTATCTCTTTGACGACGACAAGGCGATGGTCCGCATCGACATGTCCGAATTCATGGAGAAGCATTCGGTGTCTCGTCTGATCGGCGCGCCTCCGGGCTATGTCGGCTATGACGAGGGCGGGGTGCTGACCGAAGCCGTGCGGCGGCGGCCTTATCAGGTGATCCTGTTCGACGAGGTCGAAAAGGCGCATCCCGAGGTTTTCAACGTGCTTTTGCAAGTGCTGGACGACGGCGTCCTGACCGATGGGCAGGGGCATCATGTGGACTTCAAGCAGACGCTGATCGTGCTGACCTCGAACCTAGGGTCGCAGGCCTTGTCGCAATTGCCGGACGGCTCGGACCCAAGCGGCGCGCGGCGCGATGTCATGGATGCGGTGCGGGCGCATTTCCGGCCCGAGTTCCTGAACCGTCTGGACGATATGGTCGTGTTCGACCGCCTGACGCGGGACGATATGGACGGGATCGTCGAGATCCAGATGTCGCGGTTGATCAAGCGTTTGGCCAAGCGGAAGATCTCGCTGGAGATGGACGCGGGCGCGCGCAAATGGCTCGCGGACGAGGGGTATGACCCTGTCTATGGCGCCCGGCCTCTGAAGCGGGTGATCCAGCGGGCGTTGCAGGATCAGCTGGCGGAAATGCTGCTGGCCGGTGACGTGCGCGATGGCGACACAGTGACGGTGACGGCGGGCAGCGATGGGCTGATCATCGGCGATCGGGTCGCGTCGACAAACCGGCAGCCGCCGCAGGATGCCGTGCTGCACTGATCGTCGGCTCATAGTCTGACGCGGGGCCTCGCCGGGAACGGCGGGGCCTTTTGTGGTCTGGCGTTTGGAGCCAGAGACGCGGTTTCGCGCTTCCGCGCGAGAGTACTTTGGGCCAGAAGAAACTGAATTCAGACGATGTTTGGATCGGTTGATGCCATGGGGCGGATTGCAGCCTGCGCCAGGGGCGGCTAGCAGAGTGGAAAAAGGAGCGCCTGCATGTCCATCGATCCCGTTGCCCTGAGCCAGAGCCTGATCCGCTGCCCCTCTGTCACCCCCGAAGAGGGCGGTGCCTTGATGCTGTTGGAGGAATTGCTTTCCGGGGCCGGGTTTACCTGCAACCGGGTGGACCGGGGGGGCGTTGCGAATCTGTTTGCGCGCTGGGGGCCGCGCGGGAATGTGAAGAGCTTTGGTTTCAATGGGCATACCGATGTTGTCCCGGTGGGCGATGTGGCGGCCTGGACGCGGGACCCGTTCGGTGGCGAGATCGACAATGGCATCCTGTGGGGGCGCGGGGCGACGGATATGAAATCCGGCGTGGCGGCCTTTGCGGCGGCCGCGGTGGATTTCGTGCAGGAGGCTCCGCCCGATGGCGCTGTGATCCTGGCGATCACCGGCGATGAAGAGGGCGACGCGACCGATGGCACCGCCGCCTTGCTCGATTGGATGGCTGTGAATGGCGAGCGGATGACTGTCTGTCTGGTGGGGGAGCCGACTTGCCCGGATACGATGGGTGACATGATCAAGATCGGCCGGCGCGGGTCGATGAGTGCTTTCTTCGTGGCGCAGGGGGTGCAGGGCCATGCGGCCTATCCGCATCGCGCCAAGAACCCCGTCGCGGCGATGGCGCGGCTGTGTGACCGGCTGGCGAGTCATGTGCTGGACGAGGGGACCGAGCATTTCGACGCCTCGACTCTGGCGCTGACCACGATCGACACCGGGAACCCGGCGACGAATGTGATCCCCGCAGTTTGCCGCGCCACCGTCAACATCCGGTTCAACGATGCCCATGACAGCGAAGGGTTGAGTGGCTGGCTGCGGGCCGAGGCGGACCGGGTCACCGCCGAGACCGGCGTGCCCATCGCGATGTCGCTGCGCGTCTCGGGCGAGAGCTTTGTGACGCCGCCGGGGGCTTTGTCGGATCTGGTGGCCAGCGTTGTCGCGGCTGAGACCGGCGTGACGCCGGAATTGTCGACGACGGGGGGCACCTCTGACGCGCGGTTCGTCAAGCATCATTGCCCGGTGGTGGAATTCGGGCTGGTCGGCAAGACGATGCACCAGGTCGATGAACATGTGCCGGTGGAGCAGATCGTGCAGTTGAAGGGGATCTATCGCAAGATCCTGGAACGGTATTTCGACAGCGGCGCCTGAGGCGTCACCGGGCGGGCGGGGCCTTTCCACATGACGCCGCGCCCGCGCCATGCTACCGCAGAGCCATGAGCAGCCTTCCCACAAAGCAGCAGATCCTCGATTTCATCGCGGAGAACCCCACCCAGGGCGCCAAGCGCGAGATCGCGCGGGCGTTCGGCATCAAGGGTGCCGCGCGCATCGACCTGAAACGGATGCTTAAGGAGCTGGAGGCCGAGGGCGCGCTGGAGAAACGGCGCAAGACCTATCGCGATCCCGACAAGCTGCCGCCGGTCTCCGTGCTGGAGGTTCTGGGGCCGGATGCCGATGGCGACCTGCTCGCGCGTCCGCTGGAATGGCAGGGCGCGGGGCCGGAGCCGAAGGTGCAGGTGATCCCGCGCGACTCGGATCCCGCGCTTGGCGGGGGCGACCGGATTCTGGCGCGGGTGACCGAGGTTCCGGGCGAGGCTCTGGCCTATGAGGCGCGGCTGATCCGACGGATCGGCAGCAACCCCAGGCGGGTTCTGGGCGTGTACCGGACCGGCGCCGAGGGTGGGCGAATCGTGCCCGTGGACAAGGGCGCCGACAAGGAATGGCGCGTGCCGCCGGGGGCGACACATGGCGCCAGGGACGGCGAGTTGGTGGAGGCAGAGGCGACCGGACCGCGGGCGCGGATGGGGCTGCCGTTGGCGCGGATCGTGTCGCGGCTGGGCGATCCGACGGCGCCGCGCGCGGTGTCGCTGATCGCGATCCATCAGCACGGCATCCCGGATGCCTTCGAGGACGAGACCATCGCCGAGGCGGATGCGGCGAAACCGGTGGGTCTGGGGGATCGCGAGGATCTGACCGACATGCCGCTGGTCACCATCGACCCGGCCGATGCCCGCGACCATGACGACGCGATCCTGGCCTATGCCGATGACGACCCCAAGAACCCCGGCGGCCATATCGTCTGGGTCGCGATCGCGGATGTGGCGGCCTATGTGCGCCCCGGCTCCGCGCTGGACCGCGCGGCGCGAGAGCGCGGCAATTCCACCTATTTCCCCGACCGCGTGGTGCCGATGCTGCCCGACCGTCTGTCGGGCGATCTGTGTTCCCTGCATCAAGGGGTGGAGCGGGCTTGCCTCGCCGTCGAGATGGTGCTGGATGCAGAGGGCACCAAGCTGCGCCACCGGTTCGTGCGCGGGCTGATGCGGTCGGTCGCGTCGCTGAACTATGTCGAGGTGCAGCAAGCCCGCGACGGGGCGCCGAATGAGACCTGCGCGCCGCTGATGGCGGATGTGATCGACCCGCTGTATGCGGCCTACGAGGCGGCGACCCGCGCCCGCGCCCGTCGCCAACCGCTGGATCTGGACCTGCCCGAACGCCGGATCGTTCTGGGCGAGGACGGCACGGTCGCCTCTGTCGCCTTCCGCGACAGGCTGGATGCGCATCGGCTGATCGAGGAGTTCATGATCCTCGCCAATGTCGCCGCCGCCGAAGAGCTGTTCGTCCGCCGCCGCCCGCTGCTGTACCGCGTGCACGAGGAGCCCGACCCGGTTCGGCTGGAGGCGCTGCGCGAAGTGGCGCAGGCGTCCGGGTTCAACCTGGCCAAGGGGCAAGTGCTTAAGACCCGGCATCTGAACGCGCTGCTCGGGCAGGCCGAGGGCACGGATTTCGACGAGCTGATCAACATGTCGACTCTGCGGTCCATGCAGCAGGCCTATTACTACCCAGAAAACTTCGGCCATTTCGGGTTGGCGCTGAAGGCTTACGCGCATTTCACCTCGCCGATCCGCCGCTATGCGGACCTTGTGGTCCACCGGGCGCTGATCAGCGCCCATGGCTGGGGCAAGGACGGACTGAGCCCCGAAGAGGCCGAGCGGCTGGAGGCGACGGCGAAACATATCTCAGAAACCGAGCGGCGGTCGATGACGGCGGAACGCGACACCAACGACCGCTACCTTGCGGCGTTCCTGGCGGACCGGGTGGGGAGCGAATTCGCCGGCAAAATCTCTGGCATCCAGAAGTTCGGCGCCTTTGTCCGCCTGACACAGACGGGCGCCGACGGCCTGATCCCGGTGCGTGAGATCGGGCATGAGTTCTTTCAATACGACCGCACGGCGCAGACCCTGATGGGGGCGGAGTCGGGCTTGATGCTGAGTGTCGGCGACGAGGTGACCGTGCGCCTGACCGAGGCGGTGCCGGTGACCGGCGGGCTGATCCTGGATCTGCTGGAATTGCGCGGACAGGCCATGCCCCAGACACGAGGCGCGCCGCGCGGCAAGCCCGCCGGGCCCAGACGGGCGAAAGCGGCGCGGGACTCGAAGAAGAAAGCGAAGACGGCGCGAAAGGTGAAACGCACCCGCCGGTAGCGGGGAGTCGCGCAAATTCGACGGGTTCGGTTCCCCAGGGCAGGCAGAGTTGTTATACTGCCTTCGAACTCACTTCAAAGGAATACGAGGCCGCTCATGCGGAGCATTCGTTCAGGATTCATCGCCGCCTGTCTGGTGGCATTGGCGACGTCCGGCCCCACGCAGGAGCTCGCCCCGTTGAACTCGGTGATGCCCGAGGTTCGCCCGCAAGTCGATGTGGTGGCCGCCACGCGCAATGTGTCGGCCGACGTGGCATTCCCGGCCTGGATCCGCGGGTTCCGCAAGCGCGCCCTGGCACAGGGGATCAAGGCCGAGGTTTACGATGCGGCGATGCGGGGAGTGGCCTTCAATGCCAAAGTGGTGCGGCTGGATCGGCGCCAGGCCGAGTTCACCAAGCAGATATGGGAGTATCTCGACACCGCCGTTTCGCAAACACGGGTTGCCAATGGCAAGGCGGCGCTGCGGAATTATGCCAAGGTGCTGGCCGAGGTCGAAGCGCGCTTTGGCGTCGAGAAAGAAATCGTCGCGGCGATCTGGGGGTTGGAAAGCGCCTATGGCGGTTTTCGCGGGGATGTCCCGATCATCGCGGCCATGGCGTCGCTTGCCTATGACGGGCGGCGGGCCGAGTTCTTCGAGGAACAATTGATCGCAGCGCTGCAGATCCTGCAGGCCGGCGATGTGTCCGAAGGCGCGATGCGCGGCAGCTGGGCCGGTGCCATGGGCCACACGCAATTCATGCCGGGGTCCTTCCTGGAGTTCGCGGTGGATTTCGACGGCGACGGCAAGCGTGATATCTGGGGCGACGATCCGGCCGACGCGCTGGCCTCGACCGCAGCCTATCTGCGGCATCACGGTTGGACGATGGGGCAGCCCTGGGGGATCGAAGTGATCCTGCCCGACAGTTTCGACTACATGCTGACAACGGAGCGGGTGAAGAAACCCGCTTCTTTCTGGAATGCCCTTGGGGTGCGTGATATCGACGGCGCGGAGCTGCCGGAAAATGGCCCGACGTCCGTCTTGCTGCCGGCGGGGCATCGGGGGGCCGCCTTTGTGATCTATGACAATTTCCAGGTGCTTGAGACGTACAACACGGCCGATGCCTATGTGATCGGGGTGGGGCACCTGTCGGACCGTCTTGCGGGCGGAAAGCCGATCCGCGCGTCCTGGCCCCGCAGCGATCCCGCGCTGTCTTTCGAACAGAAGCAGGAATTGCAACGCCTGTTGTTGGCTGCGGGTTTCGATCCAGAGGGACTGGACGGCATCGTCGGCCCGGACACGATCGCGGCGGTAAAGGCCTATCAGGCATCGGTCGGCCTGGTGCCGGATGGCTATGCTTCGCTGGAGATCCTGCAGAAGTTGCGCGGATAGGCGGCTGCAAAAAGGACGCGCTGCCGCGCGGCGAGTCTTGTTTGACCGCAAAGATGCCGCGACGAAGCCGGAGCTTGCCTGCGGGGTGCGTGGGACGGGATTTTGCCTCCGGCGGGAGTATTTTCGGCCAGAAGAAGATCCAGCCCCCCGATCTTTTGGAAAGGGGGGCCTTCTCCTGGCGCGGTCATCGGCGCTCCCGCCTGTACCGCAAAGAGATCTTCTTCAGATATGTTAAAAGATCTTTTAATTCTTCTGGCCGGAAGTACTCCCACCGGAGGCATTAGAGCGTTTTCCGATCAGTCTGCATCGTATCCACAAGCGGCGAAGTCGTTTGCGCATTCTTG
>CAYGRI010000298.1:0-6762 GCA_964352155.1 uncultured Maritimibacter sp.
AAAGGCGGAGGCATTAAAGGACTGACGTGCCTTTGCAAGGCCCGGTGGCGAGCGGTTAGTCTTCGGGGGACCATTCCGTGATCCCGAAGGCCCCCCATGACCGAAGACGCCGCGCCTGCCCCGATCCTGATGCTGGGTGATGACCCGGTCGTGCTCGATTCCCGTCTGGCCGCCGGGTTCGGGGTCGAGATCCGGGAAATCAACCAGGCCTTCACGCGCAATCCGTCGAAATTCGACGCGCGGCACGGGGCGCGGCTGACGCAGGCGCAATGGGACTTTCTGAAATCACAGGATGTGATCCCAAAGCGCAGCGGCCGGGGCGGCAGCAATGTGCCGCCGATGGTCTATACGCAAAAGGGCATGGTGCGGCTGGCGACCGTGCTGACCTCGCCCCGGGCGCTGGAATTCACCGACGCGATGATCGACCTGTTCATCGACGTGCAGCAGCAGCTTGCGCGCGGGGTCCGGGCGCCGCAGATCCGCAATCCGGGCCAGCTGATCCCGCCCCCACAGGAAGAGCTGTCGGCCTTCCGCAAGATCCGGCGCGGGCTGCTGGCCCAGATTGACGCGCTGATGAACGCACATCTGGGCGGGCAGGACGGCCCGACGGTGCGCGATGGCCTGTCCGACACCGGCGCCGCGCTCTACAAGGATCTTCAGGCGCGGCTGAAAACCCGCAGCCTGACCAATGACAAGCTGGCCGCAGAAACCCTGCGCCTGCTGGAAGAGGTGGAGACTCTGCGGCAGGACCGCACCCTGAAGGCAAGGCGCGCGGGGCTGGAAGATCAGGCGCTGCAACTGGAAAACATCCGCCAATCTGTCGCCCTGCTCAAAGAGATGGAGCCTCCGGCGCTGACCGGATTGTCTCGGGCCTTTCTGCCAGAGGACGCGCCCGTCCTGCGCCTGCCCTCCCCCGATGCGGACTAACGCGCGCCCGATCGGCCGCACATGCCGCGCCAGCGTTTGCAAAGCCTTGGTTGATTCGCTCCGGCGTGGCACTGCGAACTGGCGCCGGCACGGTCTGCACGTCGCCCCGGCTTGCGAAACGCGGCCAAACCGGCGATAGATTGGCGCCAGCGACAGAAGGGGCGACAGAATGAAGAAAGTCTACGCAAGCGCAGCCGAGGCACTGGACGGTGTCCTCACGGACGGCATGTTGATCGCGGCTGGCGGCTTTGGCCTGTGCGGCATTCCCGAAAACCTGATCAACGCGATCCGCGATGCCGGCACCAAGGACATCACCGTCGCGTCGAACAATTGCGGTGTGGATGATTTCGGGCTGGGCATCCTTTTGCGGACCAAGCAGATCCGCAAAATGATCTCGTCCTATGTGGGCGAAAACGCCGAATTCATGCGCCAGTATCTGTCCGGCGAGCTGGAGCTGGAGTTCAATCCGCAAGGCACGCTGGCCGAACGGATGCGCGCGGGCGGCTGCGGGATCCCCGGCTTTTACACCAAGACCGGCGTCGGCACCGTCATCGCCGAGGGCAAAGAGCACAAGGATTTCGACGGCGAGACCTATATTCTTGAACGGGCCATCGTGGCGGATCTGGCCATCGTCAAGGCGTGGAAGGCCGACGACACCGGCAATCTGGTGTTCCGCAAGACCGCGCGCAACTTCAACCCACCCGCCGCGATGTGCGGCAAGATCTGCGTTGCCGAGGTCGAGGAAATCGTGCCCCGTGGCGAGCTGGACCCCGACTCGATCCACCTGCCGGGGATCTATGTGCACCGTCTGATCCAGGGCGAGCACGAAAAGCGGATCGAGCAGCGCACCACCCGCGCCGCCTGATCCGGTCCGGCACCAGTAAGGCCACCGACCGGCGCGGATCGGTGGCCCGACGCAGGCCAATTGCCCCGCTGTCCGCGCGCCTCGCGGACACGCCGCGCCGCCATACCAGGACCCGACCCAGAGACACCCGCCCCGATGGACAAGCACAAGGCGATCTCCAATCTTCCTGACAGCGAGGCCTTTCGCATCCTCGCGGACTCGCCGATCTCCATGGTTCTCAGCGACGTGACCCTGCCTGACAGCCCCATCGTCTACGTCAACAGCTCGTTCGAGCGGGTGACCGGATATGACGCCGGCGCCGCTTTGGGTCGCAATTGCCGCTTCCTGCAAGGCCCCGAGACGGACCCAGAGGATGTGCAGAGAATCCGCCGCGCGCTGAACAACAAGACCGAGACGACCGTCGACATCGTGAATTACCGCGCCGACGGCTCCCGGTTTCTCAACCGGCTGCTTTTGACCCCGATCTATGATGGTGGGGGCGATCTGCGCTATTATCTTGGCATCCAGAAGCGCCTGACCGACAGCGAGGCGCGCAATTCGGTCAACGTCAACCAGCACACGATCCGCGAAATGAAGCACCGGGTGAAAAACCACCTTGGCATGATCGTGGGTATGATCCGGCTGGAGGCGCGCGCCTCCGACTCCGCGCCCGCGATCGCCGCGCTGGCCCGGCGGGTCGAAAGCCTGCAGCTTTTGTACGAAGAGCTCAGCGATCCGGCGACCGGGCGGCGCAGCGGCAATGTCTCGCTCGGGGCCTATCTCTCGCGGCTGATCAGCACAACCGCCCATCTGGACAGCCGCAAGGGCATCCGGGTGAACACCGCCATTGGCGAGGCCAGTTGCACTTCGGACGCGGCGGCCAAGATCGGCCTGGTTCTGTCCGAGGTGCTGACCAACGCGTTTCAGCATGCCTGGCAGGGGCGCGAGACCGGCCTGCTGAAGATTCGGCTGACCCAGGACGACGCCGGGACCGTGGATCTGATGATCGCGGATGACGGCGTCGGCTTGCCCGAAGGCGTGACCTGGCCGAACATGCGCAGCGTCGGCGGCCGGGTGGTTGCGGGGCTGCTTGGCGATCTGGGCACCGAACCGGTGGTGACATCCGGCGCGAAAGGCACGACTATCCAGCTTAGGATTCCGGTCGCAGACCAAGAAAAGTAAAAGGACGATACCATGCCCTGGGACAGAAACCAGATGGCCGCCCGCGCGGCACAGGAGCTTGAGGACGGGATGTATGTGAACCTGGGCATCGGAATCCCGACCCTGGTGGCCAATTACATCCCCGATGGGGTCGATGTGACCCTGCAATCGGAAAACGGGATGCTGGGCATCGGCCCCTTCCCGACCGAGGACGAGGTGGACGCCGATCTGATCAACGCCGGCAAGCAGACCGTCACGGAACTGTCGCGCACGTCGTATTTTGACAGCGCCGCGAGCTTTGGCATGATCCGGGGCGGCAAGATCGCGATGGCCATCCTTGGCGCGATGGAAGTCAGCGAGAACGGCGATCTAGCGAACTGGATGATCCCGGGCAAGCTGGTCAAGGGCATGGGCGGCGCGATGGATCTGGTCGCGGGCGTGGGGCGCGTTGTGGTGGTAATGGATCACGCCAACAAGCATGGCGACAGCAAGATCCTGAAGGACTGCACCCTGCCGCTGACCGGCACCGGGGTGGTCGACCGGATCATCACCAATCTGGGCGTTCTGGATGTGGTCGAGGGCGGGTTGAAGGTGGTCGAACTGGCCGACGGCGTCACCATGGAAGAGATCGAGGAAAAGACGGCGGCGACGCTGGTCTGACCCACGCGCCCAAAGCGCGGGGGACCAGGAACGTAGAGGAGGGCCATGGGGCCCTCCTTGGTGTTTTGAGTGGCGCTGCCACTCCCAACCTGTCTCGCATCAGGTTTACCGGCCTGGCATTCTGCCGGCGGCAAACGCGGATCCGGCGTGCCTCGGGTCGCCCCGGGGCGTGTTAGTCGCCGGCGGCCGGTACGAAGGCCACGGGGTTGGAGATCGACCGATCGGTCAGGCTGCCGATGTTCTCGAGGTTGACGCGGCTGCCGTTGCCGTCCTGGGTCGAGGCGTTCTTCAGCGCCACCAGCTGTTGCAGGGTGTATTGGCCAGGCTCCACGCCAAGGCTCAGGGCCAGCTGGTCATTGGCCAGCGCGGGCGTTGCGGCAGCGAGGACGAAGGCGGTTGCGATGATCTTTTTCATGAGATGTCTCCTAAGGTTAATGTGATGGATCGCGGCGGGATCAGTTGTCGCCGCGGTTTTCTTCGGCGGCCTGGGTGAACTGGGCCAAAGCGGCTGCGTTGTGGATGCTGCGGCTCGGCGCGAACTGGGTGTTCTCCAGATAGGCCTCGGCGCCATTGCCCGACTGAGTTGCGCGCGACTTCAACACAACCAGTTCAGCGGTCGTGTATTGGCCAGGCTCCACGCCAAGGCTCAGGGCCAGCTGGTCATTGGCCAGCGCGGGCGTTGCGGCAGCGAGGACGAGGGCGGTTGCGATGATCTTTTTCATGGGTCGTTCCTTTCGGTCTTTGGTTGCTTCGTCGGGCGTTGCGCCCTTCGATGAGAGGTAATTGGGGCATCCCACTCCCAACATCAATGCACATGAATGGGAACTATCCGTGATAACAGTGCGCAATTGCACAGGGTCATCTCGATTTCCACACAGACGAAAACGCCCCGCATGCGCCCTTGCCGCTTGAACACCGGATTTCGAAACAGTTCCTTATTTGCGCCGCAGTTTGTGGATACTGCGGAAACGCGATAAGCGAGTCGCACAGACAGCAAGGGGCCCCGATGCGCTGGAAGACCGTGGACTACGCCGGATGGGGTCGTGCCCTGAAAGCGACTGGCGACATCGCGCGGCCTGAACGGCGCGCGGCCCTGCTGGATCTCATGACGGATAGCCCCGCGCCCGCCTTTGGCCGCCGCAGGTCCTATGGCGACGCTTGCATGAACGACGGCGGCCGGATGGTCGATATGACCCGGCTGGACAAGTTCCTGCGTTTTGACGAGGCCACGGGGATCCTGACGGTGGATGCGGGCCTGATGCTGGCCGATATCGTCCGGATCATGGCGCCGCGCGGCTGGCTTCCTGCGGTGCTGCCCGGCACCGGCTTTGCCACCGTCGGCGGGGCGATCGCCAATGACGTGCATGGCAAGAACCACCACGGCGCGGGCGCCTTTGCCCAGCATGTGACCCGTCTCACCCTGATCGCGCCCGGTGGCGACGTGCATCAGCTGTCGCCCGCCGACCCGCTGTTTCGCGCCACCGCAGGCGGGCTAGGCCAGACCGGCCTGATCGCCCAGGCCGACCTGCAACTGATCCGCACCAAAAGCGACATCGCCACCGTCACCGAACGCCGCGCCCCGGATTTCGACAGCTTCCTGCGCTTGCTCGACAGGTCAGAGGCGACCTATTGCGTCGGCTGGATCGACTCCACCGCCACCGGCGCCCAGCTTGGCCGTGGCATCATCGAAGAAGCCGAAACCGCCGCTGGCCTTGTGCCACCGCCCAAACGCGCGCTCTCGGTACCCATGGACGCGCCAGGTTTTGCCCTGTCCACCCCCATCGTGCGCAATTTCAACCGCCTCTATTATGCCCGCGTCCCCAAACGCGGCCGCACCGTCGTCAAACCCCTGCGCGACTTCTTCTTCCCGCTGGACCGGATCTTTGACTGGAACCGGCTGTACGGCACATCGGGGTTCCACCAGTTTCAATGCGTCGTGCCCATCGCCGCCGCCGAGGCGCTGCGGGAGATGCTGCGCCGCATCGCCGCCTCGGGCCTGTCCTCGCCGCTGGCCGTCCTCAAGCGCATGGGCCCGGGCCGCGCGGGCCATCTGAGCTTTCCGATGGAAGGCTACACCCTGGCATGCGACCTGCGCGCCCACCCCGCCAGCGAAGCGCTGATCGGCACGCTCGAAGACATGACCGCCGAAGCCGGCGGCCGCATCTATTTCGCCAAGGACGCGCTGTGCCGCCCGGAGCGGATCCCCCAGATGTACCCGGAGCTCGCCGCCTGGCAGGCCGAGGTCGACCGCATCGACCCCGAACGTACCCTGCTCACCGGCCTTGTCCGCCGCCTGAACCTGAGGCCCGCGCAATGACCCAGAAGACGAGCCAAACCTGGATCCTCCTCGGGGCGACCTCTTCGATGGCCCGCGCCCTCGCCCGCGCCCTGGCCGCCCGCGGGGATCGTCTGCTGCTGGCCGGGCGCGACATGGACGAACTCTCCGACCTGGCCGAGGATTGCCGCCTGCGCGGCGCCGCCGAGGCCACGCCCGCCTTGTTCGACGCTCGCGACCCGACCACGTTCGACGCCCTGCTCGCCACCGCCCGCACCGCGCCAAGCACGTTGAACGCGGCGGTTTTCGTCGGCTCGATGCCAGAACAATCCGCAATCGACGCAGACCCGGCTCTGATCGACGGCACAATCACCGACAGCTTCACCGGCCCCGCCCGCTTCCTGCAAATGCTGGCGCCGGAGCTTGAATCGCGCGGCACCGGAACCGTCGTCGGCGTCGGCTCGGTCGCGGGCGACCGGGGCCGTGTTGGCAATTACGTCTACGGCGCCGCCAAGGCCGGCTTCGCGACCTATCTGTCGGGCCTGCGCAACCGGCTGACCCGCGCCGGCGGCCATGTGGTGACGGTCAAACCCGGCTTTGTCGACACCGCGATGACCTGGGGCATCGACGGCATGTTCCTTGTGGCCACCCCCGACAAGGTCGCCGCAGACATACTCAAGGCCGTGCGCAAGAAGCGCAACGTCCTCTACACCCCGTTCTTCTGGCGCTGGATCATGCTGATCATCCGCCTGGTGCCCGAGCCGATCTTCAAGAAGCTCTCGATCTGACCCAAAACCGCCCCCGCCAAACGATCCGCTTTGGTGAGACCGAAGCTGGCCCCACGCCCTTGGGCGCAGCCCTGGAATGGAGACCGCCCCAGAACACGGGCCAGGGT
>CAYGRI010000299.1:0-6656 GCA_964352155.1 uncultured Maritimibacter sp.
GCCCTCGCGCTCCGGCCAGGTCAGGCCCCCCAACCGCCGCCCCCCCCACGCCAGAGGAAGCGCTCGCCTTCTATGAGCAGACGGGGATCTCAGTGGCCGCGCCCGCGACGATCGACAGCCCCGGGATCGACCGGCTGAACGAGGTTGTGTTGTCATCGGCCGACGTGTCCTTGTCCGAACCGCGCCCGCGCGGCCTGCCAACGGCGGAATCGCTCAATTCCGGCGGCCAGCCCGTGCCGGATGCGACCCTGCCGCCGATGCCGCTGACGCTGGAATTCGATCTGGATGCACGTGGCTTTGTCCGCGCGACGGAAGAGGGCGCGCTGACGCCCCAGGGGGCGGTTGTGTTCCGTGGGCGGCCCTCTGTCGTGCCTCCGCCGCGCCCCGGCACGCCGGAACCCGAGGAAGAGACCCGCGCGCCCGCCGAGCCGGACGTTTTGGGGGAGCCTGAAAGCGCCGCCCGCGAGACAGAGGTCGTCGATGCGCCGGCGCCAGAGGCCGGCACCGTCGAGGAGGAATTCGCGCTGGTCGATCCGGCGGTGTTCCGGGACGTGCCGATCCTGGACGAAACCGATCTGTCCGAAGCAGAAGAGCGCGCCTTGTACGGCGGCCGGACCCTAGTGGAACTGGCGGAGATCCGGCCGACCCTTCGTCCCGGATCAGACGTGGCATCGGCGCCCGAGACAGCGGCGCCCGACGACACATTGATTGCCCTGGCGCGTGATGAGGCAAACCCCGATCCGGCCAGCGATGGCGCGCCGGATGCGACGCGGGCGGATGTGCCGGGCGGCGTAACGCTGGCCGCGCTCAGCGCCGAACTGCCTGCTGCCGAGACAGACACCTTGGCAGACAATCGCCCAGAGACTGGGGCAGACACAGTTCCAGAAACTGGGGCCGAACCGTTGGTGAACCTTGGCGGTTTCGTCCCGCCCCTGCGCCCCGGAACCAGCGTCCTGGCGGCGGAAGAGCCCGCAGCCGACGTCGTCGGCCCCGAAGAAGAGACCGCTGGCGCGGAGCAGGACCCGTCGCTGTTCGAGGATGCGACCGAACTGGCGGTCACGGCCTCTCTGACACCGGCCACCCGCCCGGCGGGCTTTGGCTCCATCGTCGAAGCCGCGCTGAGCGAGGCTGCCGCCGCGCCGCCGCCGCCCGCTGCGGTGGAAGTGGCATCACCACCGGCCGTCGTCCCCGCCTCTGTTCCGGTACGCGCGCCGGAAATCCCGTCGAGCGCGACGGTGGCGTCAACCGCGACCGACGAAAACGCCCTGCGTCTGAACCGGGTGAACCTGATCGGCGTCTATGGCTCCGCCTCGAACCGCCGCGCGCTGGTGCGGCTGGCCTCTGGCCGCTACGTCAAAGTGCAGGTGGGCGACACCGTGGACGGGGGGCGTGTCGCCGCGATTGGTGACGATGAACTCAGCTATGTGAAGGGCGGGCGCACCCTGACCCTCGCCCTGCCGAACGGCTGACGCCCTCGCCAGACCCGAGCCCTGTTCGGCCCCTTTGTCCGAAGAAACTTTGCAAAGAAAAAGGGGCACCCGGCGGATGCCCCTATCTGCTCTGAGGTTTTCAGGGCTTATCCGTCGGCAGCGCTCAGCTCGCCCGCGTTGATCTGCTCTTGCTCGATTGACTCGAACAGCGCCTTGAAGTTGCCTTCTCCGAAACCGTCGTCGCCCTTGCGTTGAATGAATTCGAAGAAAATCGGCCCGATTACGGTCTTGGAGAAGATCTGAAGCAGGATCCGGGTTTCACCACCGTCCACCACGCCTTCGCCGTCGATCAGGATGCCGTGTTTCTTCATACGGTCCAGCGGTTCCTCATGCCCTGCGACCCGCTCCTTCGAGAGGGTGTAGTAAGTCTCTGGCGGGCCAGGCATGAATTTGACACCATTGCTTGCAATCGCGTCAGTGGACTCGTAAATATCGTTGGATCCAACGGCAATATGCTGGATGCCCTCTCCATTGTACTTCTTGAGATAGGCAACGATCTGCCCCTTCTCGCCGCGATCTTCGTTGATCGGGATCCGGATGCGACCACAGGGAGAGGTCAGGGCCCGACTAAAGAGTCCGCTGAACTTTCCCTCGATATCGAAAAACCGGATCTCGCGGAAATTGAAAAGATCTCCATAGAAACGGAACCAGGTGTCCATATTGCCCTTGAACACATTGTGCGTCAGGTGGTCGAGGTAGTAAAAGCCGACTCCCTTGGGCTTTGACTGCTGTAGCCAGTCGAACTCGCCATTGTAGGGCGAGGATTCATAGTAATCCTCGATAAAATAGATCAGCGAGCCACCAATGCCGAGGATGGCGGGAACATCCATGGTCTTTCCCGGGCCATCATAAGGGGTCGCCCCTTTCGACACGGCATGGTCGAACGCCTTCTGCGCGTCGACGACACGCCACGCCATGGACGGGGCGCAGGGCCCGTGTTCCTCGACGAAGGCGCGGGCGTGACTGCCGGGTTCGTCATTGAGGACATAGGTGATGTCGCCCTGCTGCCAGAGCTCGATCGCTTTGGACTTGTGCGTCGCTGTGTGCACATATCCCATTCTCGCAAACAGGTCGCGAAGCTGTTGCGGCTTCGGATGCGCGAATTCCACGAATTCGAACCCGTCGGTGCCTGCCGGGTTCTCTGGCGTGATCTTGGATTTCGGCGCGTCGTGCGGGAAGGGACCCATTGCGATTCTCCATCTTGTTTGAGAATCAGGATAGCGGTTCGCATGCGAAAGATCTGCGCGTTATATAAAGGAATATCCGCAAATCACGCGGAATATTGACATCCATGGGCTAGGGAGTGCACAAACGCCGCATGGAGTTGGACGAGACGGACAAGCGTTTGCTGGCGGCCTTGCAGGCCGATGCGCATCTTACCGCCGAAGCATTGGGGGGGATGCTGAACCTCAGTTCCAGCCAGGCGGGGCGCCGCCGGCAGCGGTTGGAGCAGGCCGGGTATATCGCGCGTTACGCGGCGCATCTGGATCCTGGGCGGCTTGGGTTGACGGTTCAGGCGTTCGTCCAGGTACAGATGGCGACGCATGATCCCGAGAAGGTCAAGGGGTTCGCCCGCATCGTGCAGACCCGGCCCGAAGTCGTCAGCGCCTGGACCCTGACGGGCGAGGCGGATTATCTGCTACGGGTCTATTGTACCGATCTTGCGGGGCTCAACCTGTTGATCCATCAGATTCTTTTGCCCCATCCCGCAGTGGCGCGTGTGCAAAGCCAGATTGTGATGGACCAATTCAAGCCCGACGCGCCGCTGCCAACATGACGTGTTAATCCAAAAGCAACGCATAGGCCTTATCTCCTCGTCAAACGGGTGTGATGGAAGACACTCGCCCGACAGGTGGAGAATGCGAGATGACGAGTGAGATTGCCAGGGGGGAGTCCCACACTGCAAGTGGGGAAATGCCCTTTGAGTTGCACGAGGTGTTTGTGTCCCGCACAGATTCTCGGGGCGTTATCCAGGCTGGCAACGAGGTGTTCCGCCGCACATCGGGCTTCGAGTGGTCGGAGCTTACGGGGGCGCCTCACAAGATCGTCCGCCACCCCGATATGCCCAAGGGTGTGTTTCACATTGTCTGGGACACGCTGAAACGTGGGGAAGCCATTGGCGTCTATGTCAAGAACCGCTCCAAGGGGGGTGAGTTCTACTGGGTCTATGCGGTTATGGTGCCCTGCGAGGATGGATATATCTCTGCACGTTTCAAGCCGTCCAGTGAGATGCTGGGCAAGATAGAAAAGCTCTATGCCGCACAGCTGATGCGCGAAAAAGAAGAAGGCGTGGATCCGGCAAAAAGTGCGGAGTGGTTTCTGTCGCAACTCGTCGATCAGGGGTTTCCGGATTACGCTAGGTTCATGTCTCATTCGTTGAGCGAGGAACTGATCTCTCGCGATACCAAGCTGAGCCGCGCCGAGGACGAAGGGATCTCCCGCTTCCGTCAGATGCAGAGCGCGGCCAATCAATTGACGGATCAGACCGATCAGTTGATTTGCGAGTTCGAGATGACCGAGATCATTCCACACAATATGCGGGTGATCGCGTCCCGGCTGGAACCGAACGGCGGCCCGATCTCGACCCTGTCAACGAACTACGGCGGCATGTCTCGCGAGATGTCGAGTTGGTTCGAAACCCATGTTGTCGGAGAGGAAAGCAATTTCTCGACGATAAAGGGGACGGTGGCCCAGAGCATGTTCATGAAGTGCATGGCCAGGATCCTGCTGGAGTGCGCGCGGGAGCTTGAGACCGAACAGGCGAAACAGGGCAACATGGATCTGGAGCAGGAAAGAGTGCGTCTGGTTGAGCTTGCAAATACCTATGGCGCGAAATCCGAAGCCGGGCAGAACCAGGTTGCGGAAGAGACATATCGCATTTTTGACGCCTGCAAGAAGATGAACCGTCACATGCTGGGCCTGTCGACGACCCGGGTCATGTGTAAAAAACAATGGTCGCCAAATAATTAAAAACGTGAAAGTTTGACCGACATAATCGGCGAATTAAATGGTTTTCAGCAGCGGGTGCGCGACAAGTTGACCCGGATCGAAGAACTCAGCGGATCTATCCGGACATTGCTTTCCTAAACTGCCTGCGAAGACAGCAAGTCTACCCAACCCACTGTGCATGTGCGGTATTCCTGCTTGTTAGCGCGTGGCATCCTATGCGGCGGCTGCTATAAAGCAAGTCAGTTCCGCTCAGGTCGACAGGATCGCAATGGAAGGCTTTCTGTTTCAGGCTACGATCTATCTTGCCGCGGCGGTGATCGCCGTGCCTCTGGCTGCGCGCTTGGGGCTAGGATCGGTGCTGGGCTATCTTGTGGCGGGGATCGTGATCGGACCGGCCCTGGGGTTCGTCGGCGAAACGACGGACCTACAGCATTTCTCGGAATTCGGCGTCGTCATGATGCTGTTCCTGATCGGGCTGGAGCTTGACCCGCGCGCCCTTTGGGACATGCGGCATCGTCTCATCGGCATGGGGGTTGGCCAGATCGTTGCGACGGTCGTCTTGATCGCGGCCGGGGCGATGCTACTTGGCCTGCCGCTGATGAGCGCGGTGGTCGTTGGGATGGTCTTTGCGCTGTCTTCCACGGCGATCGTCCTGCAAACGCTCAGCGAAAAGGGGCTGATGCGGACGGGGGGCGGGCGATCCACCTTTTCGGTGCTGTTGACGCAGGACATCGCGGTGATCCCGATGCTGATCGTCCTGCCGCTTCTGGCCGTCTCACAGCCTTTGACACTGAACCCGGACGGGTCCGTAAGCCGTCCTCCCAATCCCGGGCTGCCCCCACCGGTGGATGACCATGGCCACGCCGCCATGTCGCTTGTCGACGGCCTGCCGGGCTGGGGGGTCGCGCTTGTCACCCTGGCCGCGGTTGGGGTCGTCATCCTGACCGGTATCTATCTGATTAGGCCCGTCTTTCACTACATCAACACGGCCCGGCTGCGCGAATTGAACACCGCTCTGGCCCTGCTGATCGTGATCGGCATTGCCTTTCTGATGACGCTGGTTGGTCTCTCGCCTGCGCTTGGCACCTTTCTGGCCGGGGTCGTCTTGGCGAACTCGGAATTCCGGCACGAGCTGGAATCCAATATAGAGCCGTTCAAGGGGCTGTTGCTGGGCCTGTTCTTCATCACCGTTGGCGCCGGCATCGACATGGGGCTGCTGATCGCAGAGCCGCTGGTGCTGCTGGGCCTTGCGCTTGCGATGATGGGCGTGAAGGGGCTGGTGCTGTTCGTGTTGGGCCGCTTGTTCCACCTGCGTGGCCGCGACCAGTGGCTGTTCACGCTCGGTCTGGCGCAGGCGGGCGAATTCGGCTTTGTGCTGCTGTCCTTCTCTGCCCAGCTCGAGGTTCTGCCCGAAGCGTTGTCAGAGCGATTGTTGCTGGTGATTGCCTTGTCGATGCTTCTGACGCCGCTCGCGTTCATCGCATATGATCAGATTTCGCGGCGATTGGGCGACCGGGAAGATGGCGCGCATACTCATGACGAGGTGAATGCCGAAGGGCCTATCATCATTGCGGGAATGGGGCGCTTTGGTCAGGCGGTGAACCGGATGGTCCAGATGTCTGGTTTTCAGACGACCGTTCTGGACAACAATCTGGCGACGATTCAGCTGATGCGGAAGTTCGGCTTCAAGGGGTTCTTTGGCGATCCGACGCGGCCCGAGGTTCTGCGCGCGGCCGGCTTGAAGGAGGCGCGGGTGCTGGTCGTCACCCTCGATGTGCCCGACAAGGCGACGCAATTGGTAGCCCTCGCGCGCAGAGAGCGGCCGGATCTGCACATCGTCGCCCGGGCGCGCGACCGGCGTCACGTCTATCAGCTGTACCGGGCGGGTGCCAACGACATTGTGCGCGAGCTGTTCGATTCCAGCCTGCGCGCGGGCCGATATGTGTTGGAAAACATGGGCTTGTCAGACTTTGAGGCGGCAGCGATGGAGCGAACCTATTTCCAGTACGACCGCCAGGCGGTGCTGGCGCTGGCCGAGGTTTGGAAGCCTGGCGTGCCGATTGACCAGAACCCGGAATACATCGCCCGAACGCAAGAACTGAACGCGGAACTGGAGGCGGCGTTGCTGAAGCAATTCGCCGAGCGCGGAAAAGAGGCCGAAGACTAAAGCTTTCGACTTTTAACCTGAGGCATATCCGGTAGCCTTGAAGTAGTTCC
>CAYGRI010000300.1:0-6651 GCA_964352155.1 uncultured Maritimibacter sp.
GGTTGGGGGGCGCCAGGGCCGGGCGCGCCCGCAGGGCGCAGGCCGCGCCACGGGCCGCGGAAAGGGAACAACTGTCATCCGATTGTCAGAAAGCCTCCCTAAGCTCCGCTCTGTGCACATCATGTTGATGGGCTTGCGCCAGTGGAAACGCCATATATAGTCTTTGGTAAGCTGGGGCGGGTTCCCGCATCGGTGCCGGGAACGACGGGCAGGCAGAGCGAAAGCGGAGTCGGGCGGATGGACGCGGATTTCAGAACGAATTTTGTGCGCGAGCATGGCGCGCTTAGGCATCATCCGGCGCTGGTGCTGAATGCGGATTACCGGCCCTTGTCCTATTATCCGCTGTCTCTGTGGCCCTGGCAGGAAGCGGTCAAGGCCGCGTTTCTGGACCGGGTGGATATCGTCGCGGAATACGACCATGTGGTGCGCAGCCCCTCGACAGAGATCCGTATCCCCTCGGTCGTGGTGCTGAAGGATTACATCAAGCCGCAGAAACGGGTCGCCTTCACGCGGTTCAATCTGTTCCTGCGTGACGAGTTCCGCTGCCAGTATTGCGGGTCCAAGGGGGATCAGACCTTTGACCATGTGATCCCGCGCGCCCGGGCGGTGTGACAAGCTGGGAAAACGTGGTGGCGGCCTGTTCGTCCTGCAACCTCAAGAAGGGCGCGCGCAGCCTGCGCCAGGTGGGCCTTGCGCTGCGCAAACCGCCCCGCCAGCCCGGCGCGGAAGAGCTGCGCAACATGGGCCGGCGGTTTCCGCCCAACCATCTGCACGAGACTTGGCTGGACTTCCTGTACTGGGATGCCGAACTCGAGGCCTGATCGCCGTTGCCTTCCCCCAGGGGTCAATCATCCCGCATGTTTGGCGCGTGCGGGCTTGTGGCCATGCCGGTTTTGTCGGACGCTGCGCGGAAAGGGAAGGGGCCAGCGATGCTTGTAGGGTTTGATCACGTGAACATCCGGACATCGCGTCTGGATGAGATGGTGGCGTGGTATGGGGAGATTTTGGGCCTGAAGCCCGGCTGGCGGCCGGACTTTGCGTTTCCCGGGGCCTGGCTGTATCTTGGAGACGTGGCCTATGTGCATCTCATCGGCGAAGACCGCGCGCGCCGGCCCGAGGATCTGACGCTGGAGCATTTCGCCTTTCGCGGCGAAGGGATGGCCACCTTCATGGCCAAGCTGGAGCAACGCGGCATAGCGGCGGAGTTGTTCGAGGTAACGGATGCGTCAGTGGTTCAGGTCAACATCCGCGATCCCGAGGGGATCCATATCCACATCGATTTCGCCCTGGCCGAGTATCGCTGACCGCGCACGCCGTGGCGCGGGCTGACGGATTTGGGCTGTTCGGAGCGTTGCGCCTTCGCTATAAGCCCTCGCAGTGCGGGTGTGGCGGAACTGGTAGACGCACCAGATTTAGGTTCTGGCGCCGCAAGGCGTGGGGGTTCGAGTCCCTTCACCCGCACCAAAAAGGACCTGTTGGCCCGAACTGCCCCCTCAAATTCTGAATGGGAACGATAATTTCGGGGTTCTAGCCTCCTGATTCCGGTCGTGTCGGATGCGGTCCGCAAAGGCCATTTTGAGCACCGTTCTGCGCAACAGAACTGACCCCGTTTTCCATAGTTTCAATGCGTTAGACAGGAACAGCAGCGGAGGTTCCAGTTTTTCTTCGAATGTGCCCGACGGGACCGCCTGAGCCTCGCGTTTTTCGATGAGGCGCGCCTTTCGGCCCTCCAGATCGGCGAGTTTGACCTCATACGCCGCGATCACTTGGGCGTTGGTTGCGCCGATGATCCGGTCGAGCAGCGTTGCGGTTTCCGTGTAGAGGCTGGTTATCTGGCGTTTCGCCGCGTCGTGGATCGTCCTGGCCTGCTCATAGCGTGCGTCCCAGGCCTTGCGGAACATCCGCAGCTAAGGGCATCGGCCTTGTTGCGCCGGAACCTCCTGCCAGCCCGTCCCGCTTGCGCCGGAACAGGTGAAGTAACGCCGCGCCGCAGGGGGGTATAGGTGCC
This sequence comes from uncultured Maritimibacter sp., assembly GCA_964352155.1. Taxonomy (GTDB): domain Bacteria; phylum Pseudomonadota; class Alphaproteobacteria; order Rhodobacterales; family Rhodobacteraceae; genus Psychromarinibacter. Next base: position 2,009 of record CAYGRI010000300.1, read on the forward strand.
GCCCGAGCTGCCTTCGAGGTCTTTGAGCTGGTACGCCGAATGAACCGGGCGCAGGGGCGAAGCGTCGCCTCGTCCTGCACGATCTGAACAGGACGATGCGCTACGCCGATCACACAATCCTGTTCGACGACGGTCATGTGCTGGCTGCGGTACTGACCGAGCGGCGGGTGGCCGAGGTCTTTGGCATCCGGTGCCGGATCGTGGATCTCGGCGAGCGCGATGGCCCGGTACGGGTGACCTTGCCAAGTTAGCTGGGCCGCACCGCCCAAAGCCGGTCCGGCCGAGATCCGCAATGCAGCGGTATGAGTGTTGCGCCGAAAGAAGCAAGGGAGGCTTTCGACAAGAACTTGAGCGCTTCAGAGAAAGCGGCTTAACTGCTGAACCAGAGCCTCTCCGAGCAAGCCGGGCGGTTCATATCGCCAAGACTGGGGGGCAATCCATGATGCAGACGTTCAAGGTTTCGGTCGTTTGTCCACGTTGGCGCGGTGCGTTGGTTCAATCCCTTTCGGACACAGCGTTGGGCTGCGGCATAGCCCATCTATTGCTATGCTCAGCCATCACAATCGCCGTTGCGGGGACCGCCTACGCGCAGCAACCGAAGCCCGTAGCCGCCGAAGGACTATTTGCGACACCTGCGGACGGAGGCGTCCGACGTTGGCAAGTTGCTGCGCCCCAGGGGCTCAGGCTCTTCGATGCGCCGCATGGGCGTGCATTGACCGGCCCGCCGATTGCGAATGGTTCCATACTGCGCAGCTTTGGGTGCGTCGTGTCACGCGGCGAGGTTTGGTGCGACGTCAACCCCTTGCTCCGAGGGCATCGAGGTTTTGCTCAAGCCGACGACCTCGTCTCCGTGGCTGGTCCCGATGGTGGTGTCGCGCGAGGTGTTGATGACAGCGCCCGGCGTGCCAAGCGGAAACGCTTCGACGCGACAGCCGAAATCCCATGCGCCCAAGAGCAAGGCGAGGCGCTTGGCATTTGCGCGGCAGGGGTCGCGCGGAGCGGCGGCGGGGACGCCACGGTGTCGGCGACGTTTGGGAATGGGTTCTCTCGACTGCTGTTCTTTGCGCACGGGGACTTTATCCGCGCAAATTCCACAATGTCCGGGGTCGGCACGGACATTGATTGGCAAATCGAAAACGGCGTCCACATCATCCGTGTGGATGACCAACGTTTTGACGTTCCCGTCAGTTTCGTGGTCGGGCCATAGGGTCTGAAAGGGGTGCCGCGCCGGATTTTGACAGCGCGGCAACCCGGGTCGTATGTTACGGTGTCAGTTTGTGGATCATGCCTTCGTCAACAGCCGCATAGAGGCTGCCGTCCGGACCGACAACAACCGAGCGGAAGCGACCTGCCTCCATGCCTTCGGGCAAGGTCATCTCGACCACGTCAAAGACCTCTGTGCCGTCATCGGACAGTTCAAACACATCAATCCGTTGGCCGAGCGGTGTGCCACCAAAGCCGATTCCCATCACGCCCACGACCATGTGGCCGGCCCAAGCGCCCCAGTTGTCGCCAAGGAACGCATTCGACGACGTGCCTTGCGACCAGCCGTTGTTGTCCCACATCGGCACCATGGCGTCCGGATAAGTCTCCAGATCCGTCATCGGCATAAACGCGGCGCGCTCATAGCGGTTCATCCCGTCCATCTGGTTCGGGCTATAGCCGCAATATCCGTCAGGACACTCACCGCGCCCGGCCATGTTGCCGCGCGGATCCCAGCCGGCGTTGCCGCCATTGACCAAGAAGGTGATTTCGTCGGAATGCCAAGGGCCGTGCTCTGCAGTGATCGGATTGCCTGTGCCGGGGTGAAAGGCGATGCCCTGCACATTCCGGTGGCCATAGGTGAACGTGCGCGGATCGAACCCGTCGGGCGGCGCGTTCTCCGGATGGGCGTTGCCGTCCGTATCCATGCGCATGATCTTGGAGCCCATCATCGTCGGGCTTTGCGGCACGTCTTCGTTATGGGTGTCGCCGGTGGTCAGCCAAAGCGCACCCTCTGGGCCAAAGCGGACCCGCCCGCCGTTATGCGCGCCGGGGCCGCCAAAGGGATGATCCGAGGCCATGGGCTTGTACTCGACATCATCCACGATGTCGGTCCGGTCCGAGACGCCGGTGAAGTCATCATTGACCACCATCCGCATCAGCCTGTTGGTGCCCGGTGCGGTCATGTTCGAGGTCGAATAGACGTAGATCCGGCGGTTGTCGGCAAAGTCAGGGTCAAATGCCACACCCATCATCCCGGCCTGTCCTTCGCAGAACAAGTCGTCGCCCCTGGCAGCGTAGCCATCGACTCCGCCCATGCCATACAATGCATTCACGGTTCCGTCCGGCATTCTGACAGAGAGGCCCTTGCATTTCTCTGTGAACAGCATTGTTCCGTCGTCGAGAAACGCCATGTCCCAAGGGTTCTCAAGGTCACCCAAGACCAATACGTAAGACAGGCTCGTCGTATTCTGAGCGCTTGCCGAGACAACGCTGAGAAGAGTCCCAGCCGCGACCGACATCGCCAAACGGTACTTCATATTCACTTCGCATTCCTCCCAAAATGTATCCTCCCGCTCGAGAGGTCACTCAATCCAACTTGCTCCCTACCTCACCCGCATGGGTTTGATGCAACTTGTGCGCATCTTTTTTTGACGCTGCCATTGCCGCGCGAACCCCAAGCAGTATCCTTGGAACTGTCCTACAGGACAGCTTTGTCGCTAGTCCTCCGCCAGAGAGAGAACGAACGCCGTTACATTCGCAAGATCCTGGTCCGACAACCTCTTCACGCGCTGCGCCATAAGCGGTGTGTTGGGGCCAAATTTCTCGCCCGCGCGGTATCGGACCAGCTTGTCAATCAGATACTCCTCCGAATGACCGACAAGCTTTGGATAGCTAGAAGCGCCTTTCGCCGTAGCGCCATGGCAGCCCCTGCAGTTGCGTCTGTACAGCTTCTCGCCCGCACCGGCATCCCCGTCCAGAGCAAGCACGTCGGCGGCAGCCTCTGTAACGATCGGTACTGAGGTGACGTCTGCGCCGCTGGTTTGCGTGACTGCAACGAGGTTCATCGCCAGTCCTAGCATGATTGAGAGCGCCGCTCCGGTTTGGTACTTCATATAGCTCTGTGTCCTTTCAAACCTGCACGACCATCCTTCCAAAAGGTCGCGTATAACCCACCGCCAAACGTGACATAGCCTACCAATCGCACAGGCCACCGGCCCGCTCCGACGACTTCGCCACGGGCAGCACACAAACATCACTGAACATCGCATCCGCGACAATCGCCATTCGGTTCCCGGGCAAAGCCCTCCGCGCCTCTGATGACAGGGCCGCAGTTTGCGAACCGAAGATCTCCTCCAAACGTCTCTCTACGGAAGACCATATGACGGAAATTTCGGCCGATCAATATATCTATCGGATGGTGTTACATAAAATCTGGCGCAACGCGTGATTGCGAATGTGTCACCGTCCGTCCTTCGCCGCCGAACGACAGGCAACTGGAACGGCCGCGAAGCCGCGCCGCGGTCGTGTGAACAAGTCATCGCCACCGGCGCATTCTGACAGCCCGCTCCCTCTGGGAGGCATTGACCGATGCGCGCTCATGGCGCGTGCCCTGTGTGCATGGCGCCGTCCTGGCTAGACCTTTGACGCCGTCGGGACATGCATGGCACCCGGCACGTTGCATTGGATCGCACCGTGAGGCCCGTCCTTGTCATGACGCCTACGCCAATCTTCCAGGTTTTCACCGGCGCTCTGAAGGCTCATGCACCAGCGAGCGCTCACAGATCCTGCGCCAGGCTTGCGATCGAACGCTTCGATGACACCATCGTCCAGGTGGACCAAAGGCCGACCATGCTCTGACATTGACATTGGACCGCTCAGGTGGGGCTGATCACATCTGCGGCGATGCTCTTGCTGCGAGCGCGCGCAGCGAAATCCGAAGCCGTCTGCTGTGGGCTCTTCTGCAACATTCTTTGCGCTCTGCCTGAACGGCTGCTGTCGCCTGGCGGGGGAATTCGGCCCATCGATGGCCCGGCCCGGGTCGGCGCATGATCCCGTGCGGGGTCAAGGGCCGCGTCCAATTGGGGGCGTCCTGGTGGCTGGTGTAGGGTTGCAGCTCTTCGCGGTGCCGGGCCATGGCGACATGGGCGAGGTCTTTCGTGGCCTGTTTCTGCCAATCCGCCTTTTGCCGATGGATCTCCGTCAGCTTCGCCGCGCCGTGGATATCGACCGGGTCGCGGAAGGGCGGGTCCGCCTCAATCGGTTGTAACCGCTCAGGATCGCCGACGAGCACCAGCTTTGCGCCGATCTCCTGGCATTTCGCCGTGATGCGCGCCATCTGCCGCGTGCCGATCATGCCCGCCTCGTCAATCACCCGCACGTCGCCGCGTTTGATCGGGGCATGGCCGTTTTGCCAGAAGAGTTCCAGCGCCGCCAAGGCGCGGCTTTTGATGCGCGAAGCCTCCTGCAAGCCCTTCGCAGCCTTAACCACCAGCGGCGCCACTCCGGCATCGGGTACAGGACCCCGGTACAGGCAAGGATGGACGTGATGGCCAGAATGGCAGCCCAATCGAACAAGCCGCTGGTCCGAGTCCGGGATCAGGGGGCAAGGTCAGATCGTGGATGGATTGGGGTGGTCCGCCTTGGCGGTGGGGGACGGG
>CAYGRI010000301.1:0-6621 GCA_964352155.1 uncultured Maritimibacter sp.
CTCGGGCCCTTCGGTGCGGGCACGGGCGGCGGCGGGGTTGGCGGAGGCGGGTTCGTCAAGCGCCATGACGGCGCGGGCGGCGCTGTCGAACAGGGCCATCTGGTGCGGGAAGGCATCGCGGAAAAAGCCGGACACACGCAGCGTGACGTCGACGCGGGGCCGGCCCAGGGCGGTTTGGGGAATGATCTCGAACCCCGTGACGCGGCGAGAGGCGGCGTCCCAGGTTGGCTTGACGCCCATCAGTGCGAGGCCCTGGGCGATGTCATCGCCGCCGGTGCGCATGTTGGCGGTGCCCCAGGCGGTCAGCAACAGGCTCTGGGGCCAGTCGCCATGGGTTTGCAGGTGCTTGTCGATCAGTAGCGAAGCGGATTTCCAGCCCAACGCCCAGGCGGTGCGGGTGGGCACGGCGCGGGTGTCGACCGAGAAGAAGTTGCGCCCGGTGGGGAGCACGTCGGGGCGGCCGCGGGTTGGCGCGCCCGAGGGGCCGGGGGAGAGGAAGCGACCGGACAGCGCGGTCAGGAGGCCCTGGCCTTCGGCGGGGCCAGAGCGGGCGATGGCCGGGCGGAGTTGGGTTTCGATCTGGTCGAGCACCTGTGAGGACGCGGGTCCGGGCGCTCGCGCGGCTGCGCGCGCATCGCCCCGCCCGCCGTCCCGCAAGCACATCGCCGCGAGGGTTTCGAGCCGTTCCACCGTATCGCCGTTGGTGCGCCAGGGATCGGCGCTGAGATCGGCCAGGACTGCCGGTCTTTCGGAGGCGGGCGCCGCCATGTCGCAATCCAGCGGGTCGAGGCACAGGCCCAGGTCTTGCGCCAGGGCGCGGGGGAAGGCGGCGTTTTCGCCCTGTCCGTCGCCCCGGGGAATGCGGGCCAGGGCGAGGGACAGATCGCGTTCCTGGGTGCCCGCCGGGGCGGTTCCGAAGATGTGCAGCCCGTCGCGGATCTGGGCCTCTTTCAGTTCGCACAGATAGGCGTCGAGTATGGCGAGGTCGGTGCTTTCGTCTTCGCCGGTCAGCCCGGCATCCGCGTCCAGCCCGGTGGCCGAGGTCAGCGACAGGATCTCGCGCCGGATATGGCCGATGCGGCGGGGGTCGACGCCAGCGGCCTCGAAATACTCATCCACCAACGCTTCGAGGTCTTTCAGGGGGCCATAGGTCTCTGCCCGGGTCAGCGGCGGGGTGAGATGATCGACGATCACCGCCTGGGTGCGCCGCTTGGCCTGCGTGCCTTCGCCGGGGTCATTGACGATGAACGGGTAGATATGTGGGACCGGGCCCAGCACCGCCTCTGGCAGGCAGGTGTCCGACAGGGCCAGCGCCTTGCCGGGGAGCCATTCCAGATTGCCGTGTTTGCCCATGTGGACGATGGCATCCGCCCCCCAATGGTCGCGCAGCCAGATGTAGAAGGCGAGGTAACTGTGCGGCGGTTCGAGGTCGGGGGAATGGTAGGTTTCCGTGGGGTCGATGTTGTAGCCACGCGCGGGTTGCAGGCCGACGATGGCGTTGCCGAAGCGATGGATCGACAGTTTGAAGCCCGTGGTGTCGGGCGAGAAGAACGGATCGTCTTCGGGCTTGCCCCAGCGTTCTTCGATGCGCTGCTTCACGTCCCAGGGCAGCGCGCTATAGGTCGCCAGGTAGGCATCCAGCGGCAGGGTTTCGCCGCCTGCGCGGTCGGCACGGTCTGTCAGCCAGTTGGTCGGGCCGGACATCAGCCGCTGCATCAACGCGTGGCTGTCCTCGGGCGCGTCTGCGATGGCGTAGCCCGCCTTGGACAGCAGCGTCAGCGTATTGACGGTGGAGGCTGGGGTATCGAGGCCGACGCCGTTTGCCAGACGACCGTCCTTGTTGGGATAATTCGCGAGCACCAGCGCGACCTTGCGCTGCGCTTCGGGGGTGCGGCGCAGGCGGATCCAGTTCGCGGCCAGCAGCGCCACAAAGTCGATCCGGTCGCCCCGCGCGCGGTAGGTGGCGATCGGGCATTCGGTCGCGTCGTCAAAGAAGGCTTCGGCCTTGAAGCTGACCGCGCGCGACAGGATGCGGCCGTCGACCTCTGGCAGGGCCACGTTCATCGCGATATCGCGGGCGGAGAGACCGTTGAGCCCGCTTTCCCACGCGTCTTCGCTGCTGGAGGACAAGACGACCTGAAACACCGGCGCCGCGTTCGCCGATGGGGCGGCGAGCGGGTTGCTGCCGTTGGGGCCGTCGGGGGTGGCGGTGGCGAAGGCGGTGGAGTTCAGGATCGCCTCGGGCGGGGCCTGGGTGAACAGATGATCCAGTGTCGCGGCGCTGACAGGATCCTTCAGGGAGGCGACAAAGACCGGCAGCGGGTTCAGGCCCTGTCGCATCAGGGCGCGAGTCAGTCGGTTGATCGGATTCAGCCCGGCGCCTTGCACCAGCGCGCGGTAGAACACGATGGGAACGATGGGCGCGTCCTGGGTCCAGCCAGCCTGCACCGTGGAAAGGTCGGCCAGCCCGGTGCCTGGCCAGTACAGACCCGCGCGCAGCAGGGGCCGGGCCGGGGCGATATGCTCGGTTTCGCCGGTCAACAGCCCCTGCGCGTAGGACAGCAGGTTGATGCTGTTCTCTGGCCCGCCCTCTACAAGATAGGCCCACAGCGCGTCATATTCCGCATCCGAGACGGTCGACAGGGCGCGCAGGTCGGCGTCCGGTTTGTCGTCGCCGGGCAGCAGTACCAGCGGCACGCCCGCCGCGCGCAGATGGGCGGCGTATTGCTCGGCGCCGTAGCGCCAGTAGCCCAGACCGCCAAGCACGCGGGCAATCACCAGACGCGACCGGGTGGCGCATGCCTCCAGGTGCAGGTCGACGGACATCGGGTGCTGCAGATGGGTCAGCGAGGCAAGTCGCAGGCTTGGCGGGTGCGTCATATCGGCGCGGGCCTGGGCAAGGGCGGCCAGTTCGGTATCCGCCGCCGACAGAAAGACGATGTCGGCCGGGGTCTGGCCCAGGTCGACGGGTTCACTGTCGTCGACGGTTCCGGGGGTGGCGGCGAGCAGGTGCATCAGGGGCGGCCTTTGCGCTTGGGCGCCGTTCGAGCGCCTCTGGCGGAGGTATCGGGGGCGAACAGCAGCATCAGGTCAGTCGAGCGGCTTTTCCATGAAGACGCTGGCGGCATTGGCGGTGTATCCGCCGAACGCGCCGCATGTCTTGAAGCCGTGACGCCGGTACAGCCGGTGGGCGGCTTCAAGCGTATCGCCGGTCTCCAGCCGCAGCCAGGGCAGCTCTTCGGCGCGTGCGGCGTCTTCAATCTGCCGCATCAACGCGTCGGCGGCGCCTGTGCCGCGCGCCTTTGGGGTGACGAACATGGATTTGACCTCGCCATAGCCGTCGCGCAGCGCAAGCGCCGCGCAGCCGACGATCTGATCCCCTCGGCGTGCCGAGAAAAAGCGGATGTCCGGCCCGCACAACGCATCGACAGAAAGGAAATGGTTGTCCTCGGGCGCGAACAAGCTTTGCATCAGGGCGTGACTGGCCTGCAGCAGGGCGAGGATCGCCGGGTTCCTGGGATCTCCGGGCTCTATCAGGATCATGCCATCAGCGCAGCCGTGATCGCTGCTTCGTCAATCCCGGCCTGCCCGATCACCACAAGACGCGTCTGGCGCGGCTCGTCGGCGGTCAGCGGTCGGTCGAAATAGCTGTCGATCCGGGGGCCGACGGCCTGGATCGTCAAGCGCATCGGCTTGCCCTGTACCGCGGCAAAGCCCTTGAGGCGCAGGATGTCATGGGCGCCGATGGTGCGGGACACCAGTTCGGTAAAGGCGGCGGGGTCGGTGATCTCTGGCCGGGTCACGACGAAGCTGGCGAATTCGTCATGGCCATGCTCATGCTCGTGGTGGTGATCGTCGTGCTCGTCTTCATCGTCGTGATGGTGGTGATGATGGTGGACCTCATGCCGTGCGGCGATGTCGGTTTCGGCGGCGCGGCCCCGGCCCAGCAGCACATCCACGGGCAGCACGCCCATCGAGGTGCGGACCACCTGAACGCCCGAACGGCTTTCACCAGTCAGACGCGCGGTCAACGCCTCGGCCTGCGCGGCCTCCAGCAGGTCGGTCTTGTTTACGACGATCATGTCGGCGCAGGCGATCTGGTCGTCAAACAGCTCTGACAGCGGGGTTTCATGGTCCAGATTGTCATCCATCGCGCGCTGGGCATCGACAGCGGCCACGTCATGGGCAAAGCGACCCTCTGTCACCGCCTTGCCGTCGACCACCGTGACCACGCCATCGACGGTGACGCGAGTCGAGATCTCTGGCCAGTTGAAGGCGCGCACCAGGGGTTGCGGCAGCGCCAGACCCGAGGTCTCGATCACGATGTGGTCGGGCGGGTTCGGGCGATCCAGCAGCTTTTGCATGGTGGGCACGAAATCCTCGGCCACGGTGCAGCAGATGCAGCCGTTGGACAATTCCATCACATCGTCATCCGTACAGGTCTCGTCTCCGCAGCCTTTCAGGATGTCTCCATCGACTCCGAGGTCGCCGAATTCGTTGATGATCAGGGCGATGCGGCGTCCGTCGGCATTGGCCAGCATATGACGGATCAGCGTTGTCTTGCCGGCGCCGAGAAAGCCGGTGACGACGGTGGCGGGTACTTTGGCGGGCATTGGGGTCGCTCCAAAAGAAGAAGGACCGCCCGTCGGGGGCGGCCCTATCAGGGATCGTGCCGGATCAGACGCCGAACAGCACAGAGAGCAGCGGGCCCTCGACAGCTTCGAGCGTCAGGAACAGGCCGACACCGGCCACGGCGCCACCCGCCAGACGGGCGTTCACAGCAGCGGCTTCGGTCGCGCCCAGCACTTTCTCGGCGGTCCAGCCAGAGGCGATGGCGATGGCATATTGAATAACGCCCAGCCCGATCAGATAGCCCAGCAGAACGCCCGCGCCGACGCCGCTTTCCTGCCCGGCAATCGACCCGCCGAAGGCCGCGCCGTGGAACAGGCCAAAGGCTGCGAACAGCACCAGCGTGGCAGAGGTGCCAAGCGCGCGGCCCGACAGCACGACGCCGCCAAGCACCAGCAGCGACAGGGCAATCACCGCCTCTGTCATCGGCAGGGCAATGCCTGCAACGGTCAGGCCACAGCCAACCAGCATCGCGGCGATATAGGCGCCCGGTGCGGCCAGACGATGCAGCGTGAACAGGGCGGCGATGCCCACGAGTGCCACGAAGAACAGGTGGTCAAAGCCAAGGATCGGGTGGCCGACGCCAGACAATACGCCATCGGCGAAAGTCGCCATCGGCATTCCGCCCAGCGGGTGGTGCGCCAGTGCGGGAGTCGCGGCAAGCGCCAGCGCAGCGGTCAAAAGTCGTTTCATGTCTCGTCCCCTTTCGGTTCATCATTTGAAAGGAGGGTCACGTCGAAGGCTCGCCCTGCGGCAACCCCTTCCCGGAACACCCCGTCCGTTCTAAGGCCGGACGCGAACGTCCGGTGCATGGCTGGTCTCCTGGCTTCGCGGGTCAAAGCGTTTCGTCACCTTCCCGGGGGGATACCCCAGTGGCATTCGACGAACACTCACCGCTTACAGTCGCGGGGGCGGCTTCGGCATCGGGCCCCGGTTTGGGTCACCACTTCCGAATTCCCAATCAAGCCCTGGGCGCTTTGCGCCGGTACGGGCACCATACGCCGACAGTATTGCGCCCGTCGCGCCGCTGAGGTCAAGGCAGATTGCGACCTTTGTGGGGCCAGAGACGTCGTTTGAAGCCATACGCCGGGGCAGGTCGTCCAGTTGCGCACCCGTCGCGGCGCTTCGGCAGGGATGACCCGCTTGTTTCCCAGCTATTCTGCCACGAAGCGAGCGCGAGCTATCAATATATTGGGGATAACAGGCGTGGAATTGCCATATGCTGAGTCTCCCCGTTGACACAAGCTGGGATGCCCCGAAAATGACAGACGACGGGAATCAATCGCGGACAGCCCTTTGCGTTTCACTCGACTGCGCCTCAACGGCTTCAAGAGCTTTGTTGATCCGACGGATCTGTTGATTCAGGACGGTTTGACAGGTGTGGTCGGTCCGAACGGCTGCGGCAAGTCCAACTTGCTGGAGGCATTGCGCTGGGTGATGGGCGAAAACCGCCCCACAGCCATGCGCGGCGGCGGGAGGGAAGATGTGATCTTTGCCGGGGCCGCCACCCGCAATGCCAAGAACTTCGCCGAAGTCGTGATTCACCTCGACAACAGCGACCGTCTTGCCCCCGCGGGGTTCAACGACAGCGACCTGCTGGAGATCACGCGCCGGATCACCCGGGATGCGGGCAGCGCCTATAAGGTCAACGCCAAGGACACCCGCGCCCGCGATGTGCAGATGCTGTTCGCCGATGCCTCCACCGGGTCGCATTCACCCGCGCTGGTCCGACAGGGGCAGATTTCCGAGTTGATCAACGCCAAGCCAAGGGCGCGCCGCCGCGTGCTGGAGGAAGCGGCCGGGATCTCTGGCCTGTATCAGCGGCGGCACGAGGCTGAGCTGAAGCTGAAAGGCGCCGAACAGAACCTGCTGCGCGTCGACGATGTGATTGAGCAACTGGCCGGGCAATTGGCGCAGCTTGGGCGGCAGGCAAAGCAGGCCGCGCGCTATCGCGAGCTTGGCGCGGCGCTGCGGCAGGCCGAGGGGATGCTG
>CAYGRI010000302.1:0-6599 GCA_964352155.1 uncultured Maritimibacter sp.
GACCCGCGCCAGGATCTCGGGCGACTCGGCATCGGTGTTGCGCCCGCGCCCGCCGGTGGTGGCGAGGAACCCCGCCTCGGCCGCCAGGGCACGCGCGCGCGGGCTGGCGATGTTCTGCGGCCAGCAAAACAGCGCGGGCGGGCGGCCCATCTCCCGCTCGAACACCTGGCGCGCTTGCGCGAAGGTCGCGCGGACTCGCGCATCATAGGCCTGCGCCTCTTCCAGCTTGCCCTTGTGCCAGCGCCGCGCCGACAGCGAGGGCGCGCTTTGCAGGATCGGCGTGCCCAGCGGCACCAGCGGATCTCGGTGGTACCAGTCATGCTTGCGGCCCGGCATCTCGGCCCATTGCATCCAGGCGTGGGTGCGGATGTTGTCGGGCCTGAGATGGCCCACGACCTCCGGCCCGGTTGGGACACGCCCATGGTCGGTGCCATGCGCCTCCACCCGGAAGGTGCCGCTGGCCTCGATCATCCGCAGCTCGCGCCAGGTCATGAACCCGTCCCAGCGCCGCGGGTTGGCGGAATGGACGGTGGGGCGCAACGGCTCGTCGGGCGCGATGAAATCGGTCGACACAAAGATCGTGGCGCGGGCCCGGTGGCGTTGCAGGATCGGCCAGGCGGCGACCCAATTGTCCAGATAGCCATCGTCGAAATGCAGGCAGACCCCATCCTGCGGCACCGGCAGACCGTCGCGGCGGGCGCGAAACACCTCTTCGGTGTCCAGAATCCGCAGCCCCATCCGCCGTATCAGCCGCAAATGCGCCTCCAAGCTTGCAGGCCGGATCGAGGTTTCGCCCGCCCATGGCAGCCAATCGGCGTCCTCGCTGACGCTGTGATAGGTCAGGATCGGCACGCCCGGCGCCCCGCGCACCGCCTCTGCCGCCAGCAGGAACGCCAGCCCGGCACCGAGCGGAACCGCGATCAGCAGCGACGCGCCGGTATGGGTGGCGACGGCGCAGGCCAGGGCAATGCCGCCCGCGACCGCAAGAGTCATCACAATGGCGGCGCGGCGCCGGATTTTCCGCCGGGACGGGGCAAGATCGTCAATCGTTACACACTCACTCACACCCAACAACCTCACGATGGCAGAACACTCTGGTCCAGAAAATAGCGTTCCAGCCGATAGCGCTGATAGGCGGAGCGCGGCGCGAAGGTGGCGAAGGCGACAAAACCCGGCTGTCCGATACCAAGGGATTCCACCCGCTCGACGCGCACCGCCAGATCCAGCCGCGTCAGACGGCCAGAGCGCAGCTTGCGCGACAGCACGACCCGGGTCTCGCCCATCTGAACCGGGCGGGTCAGAATGATCTGAAGAACTTCGTCGGACATGGCGCAGACGGCACCGGTCTGCGGACCGTCGCGGGTTTCGATCTGCGCATCCACATCCCGCAGCCGGGCAAAGCCGGAGCGCAGGAAGGTGAACCGACCCGTTGGCGACAGTGCCGCCCGGACCGCCTCGGCCACCGCCGAGAAGGCGCGGCGCAGCACGGACAGGCCGACCAGCGCCACAAAGCGCATCAGGAAGCCATAGCGCACCGGCGCGGCGCAGCACATCGCGTTGAACCGGCCGCGCAGCCGCTTGCTGGCCGCATGGGGCAGCAGGGCCTGGCTGAGGCCCACCAGACCGGGGCGCACCAGAAAGCGCTTCTCGAACCCGTCGCTTTCGGCCCGGTAGATATGCACCAGTTCGGGGCGTACCGGGCGGGGTCCGAAGAACACCATATCGCCCTTCAGGATGTTGATCAGCTGCGGCAACTCATCGACCCGCGACTTGCGCAGATAGCTGCCCAGGCGCGTCTCCAGCCGCGACCGCTTGGGCAGCGTGCCCGAGGACAGCCGCTTTTGCGCACCCACTTCCAGCGTCCGGAACTTGAGGATGTCGAACGGCTTGCCGCCCTTCCCCAGACGCTTGCCGGCGTAAAAGGCCGGCCCGCCCTCAAGCTTCAGCATGCCCCAGATTAGCAGGAACATCGGCGCGGTGAACAGCAGGCAAAGCGCCGCGAGGCCACGGTTGAAAAGGTTGTCCAGCAACGGGTTGCCCGGCAGATAGCCCGACTGAACCGTCACGGCCGACAGCAGACCGCGACCGCTGGTCGCGCGGATCACGCGCAGGGGCGGCACATACGGCACACCTCTGGCCCGGCGGATGACCGCCCGCGGGGTCAGGTCAACCGGAAGGACGCTCAATGCGTCGGTCGGGGTCTTCGTCTCTGCTCGATCCAAATAGGCCATACTCGTCCTTGTTGTCGCTATACAACCGTCTTGCTTTCTCCAGATTTATCCTCTGCCACCGCCCCGTTTTCGACATTTTTCACGATTATGCCGGTCATACGGCCTGATCTCGGGACAAAGCCAACCCACCTATCGGATTGTCGAACTGCAGTGAACGAACAACACAACTTTAAGCAGAGAATCTCCCGGCCGGTCGATGACACGCGCCCGCGTCTAACGAATCTCGCCGTTGTGCTGCCACATTTGCGGGCCGGTGGAATCGAGACGGCCGTGGTGGGGCTATTGAACGAATTGCATGGCAGCCGCGCCAACACCCGGCTGATCCTGGGGCGGCGGGACGGGGTTCTGCTGCAACGGCTGCGCCCCGAGATCGCGGTGCAGGATCTGGGCGGAGCGCGGGCGACCCTGTCGATCCGGCGGCTCGCGCGGTTGCTGGCGCGGGACTGCGACGTGGTCTATTCCGGCACCAATGCGCGCAACCTGGCGACGCTGGCGGCGCTTCGGCTGGTGCCGAAGGCGCGGCGGCCGCGGGCGATCATCTCGGAACACACCACGCCGCGGGCCTATCTGGCCAGCGCCAAGGCCAGCGGTCTGCGGCGCGGCGCGATGCGGGCCCTGTACCCCGGCGCCGCCGCGCTGGCGGTGCCCGCGCCCGGCCTTGGAGAGGCCTGGCTGCAAGCGCTGTCGCTGGAAAGCCCCCGCCCCGTGCATGTGCCAAATCCGATCTTGACGGCCAGCGATCTGGCCCTGTCAGACCGGGTCGCGGGCGGCACCGGCCCGGCGCGCGACTTGACCAAAGTGCTGGCCGCAGGGCGGCTGCACAGCGCCAAGGGCTTTGATTTATTGATTTCTGCCTTCGCCTGCGCCGCCGCTGTCCGCCCAGAATTGCGGCTGGACATCCATGGCGAGGGCGACGAGCGCACCGCGCTTCAGGCGCAGATCGATGCCCTGGCGCTGCATGGCCGGGTGCGGTTGTGCGGGCATACCGACATGCTGGCCGAACGCATCGCGGGGGCCGGGCTGTTTGTGGTCCCGTCCCGGCGCGAAGGCTTTGGCAATGTGGTGATCGAGGCGCTGGCCATGGGCACCCCGGTGCTGGCCACCAACTGCCCCGGCCCCGTCGGGCTGCTGGCTCGGGTGCCCGGCGCGGGCCGCGTCGTGGCCACCTCCGACCCGGATGCGATGTGCCATGCCATTACCGAAATGACCGGCGCGCCGGATTATCTGGACGCCGCCGCGCGGCTTGGCCCGGACCTGGCCCGGGGATACACAACCGCCGCCGCCGCCAGGGTCTTTGCCGATCTGCTCGACACCATCGTGGCCGCCCCGCGCTAGCGCCGGACGACCCCTGACTGCCCCCAAGTGACCCGGGATCCGGCCTAGCGTTTGCCCTTGGCCGCCATCGCCAGCCGGTGCAGCATGGGCCGCAGAACGAACTCATGGATCCGGGGCATGGCCACAACCCTTGGGCGAAACCGCATCTTGAACTCATCACGCTGCGCCGCGCGTTTCGCGGCCTCTGGGTCCCGGGACATCAGCCGCGTCTGATCGCTGATTCCCGCCACATCCAGCCAGCGTAATCCGGCCATCCCCTGCCCCGTGTGGATCAGCGCCCACAGAAACAGATACCCCCGCGGCAGGTTGATCCGGGGGTCGGCCCAGGCATCCGAGATCGGCAAGATCCGGTCCCCGTCGCGGAAGGCAACGAAGGCGCCGCAGGGCGCGCCGTTCAGCTCCGCCATCGCCGCCAGCCCGCCTTTTTCCCGCACATGGGCCAATTGCGCCGCAACCGAGGGCTGACCGGCGACCGACATCCCCCGATCCGCAACGAAGGCCTTGCGCCATTCGGCATAAAGCGCCAGGTCCGCCTCTGTCATCTGGCGGATCGACAGGCCCTGACGGTCCAGCTTGCGGATCAAAGTGCGCAGGCTTTTGGATCCGGCGGCCAGGATCTCTTCGGGGCTGCGGTCCAGATCGACCAGCCCGGTGACATTGTGCAGGGTCTGGCGCGGGTCCTCGACGACGGTGGCGCCCAGATCGGCCAGGGCAGCCTCGCAGGCCTCGGCGTCGTCGTCATACCAGCGTGGGTTGAGGGTGACAGAGGCATAGCCCGCCGTCCGCAGGACCGGCAAAAGCGCCGACAAGCCAGGGGCAAGATCGGACACCCGGCGCACCAGAGGCCCGCGCCGGAACGCACCAAGCGCCACGCCGCCGGGCAGACCGGTGCGCCGCAGCAGCCCCGCCAGAACGGGCTGCCCCGCCGGGTCGCGCACCATCGCCAGCGCGTAGCCATGCCGCCCGCCGCCATCCGGGGCATAGCCGGGCCAGCCCGCATCCTGCAGATAGGTCGCACCGGGGCATTGCGCCACGAAGCCCGCGAACTCTACCGCGACCGCCGGGTCATCGGCGGAGTGCAGCGTTGCGGTCAGCGACATGGGCAGATCATGCTTCATGGTCGCCTCCGGCCCGAACCTGATGGCGGGCACGCGGCGACAATCCGCGCAGCGCCCCGTGTTTCAGCCGCCGCCGCAGCCCGGCCACCCGTTGCAGCAGCACGGTCGGATCCCCCCGGCGGTGCAGCGTGACCCGAAACAGGGGCCGCGTATCCTTGGCAACCGACTGGTTCAGCGCGCTGGAGCGCATCATGTCGACCCGGCGCAGGCCCTGCTCTGCCGCCGCCTCGATCGCCCTGCACATCGCGAACCGGCCCGGACCGGCATTGGCCATCGTCTCGTTGAACTCCACCGCGTTGAGGTACAGCGTGTCGCCCTTGATCGAGCCAAAGCACCCGGCGACCGGCGTGTCGTCCTGATAGAGGCCCGAGAAATACAGCGCGCCCGCGTCCGACCTTTCGGCCAGCGCGCGGATGAAGGCCAGCCCCTCGGGCGACCCGGCAAAGCCGCTGCCCGCCGCCGACTTCCAGGAGGTGCGCGCGGCGTCCAGAAACGCCTCTGCCGCCTCGGGCTGGCTTGCGTTGGCGCTGGTGACCCAGCGGGCGCCCGCCCCTTCCAACGCCTTGGCGCCGCGCACCAAAGCCCGCCGGGTGTTCTTGCTGAGGCTGGCGCGCCAGGCCTCTGCACCGTCGGTCAGATCCACCGCATTGGCGTTAAAGACCTGACGCGTCTCGACCGCCAGGCCGATTCCGGCGCCGATCCTGGCCAGGTCGGCCGCTTCGTCCGCCTCGACAGGTTCCAGCGCCGTATACTGGCCGTAGCCACAGCCCAGCAGCGCCGCGAGCACCGCCTCCGGCGCGCACAAGCATGGATGCAGCAACGGCCCCACAAGACCCGACCGGTCCTGCGCCACTGCAGAACGCGCGCCCGGCCCCGGCCCCTTGCTCAGCGGCAGGACGCCCACAAGGCGCCCCTTTGAACGGGCAACCCGAATCGCCAGCCGCCGCCCGGCGCCATAGCTGTCCAGCCAGGCGTCCATATAGGCGTAATCGGCGTAGGGATGCCCCGGCGCCCGGCTGAACAGCCAATCCCATTCCGTGCGCAACGCCCGGAACGCCGTCCGGTCGCGCAATGTCTCGATCTCGATCCCCGGCGCGGTGTCCCGCGCCCCCTCATGCGACGTGGTGTCGAGAAATGTCTCGCTGATGGCCATGCGAATCCCAAACCTCTCAGCCCCCGGGAACGCGTTAGCAAGCTGTGGCAGCGCGACCAAGCCGCGCGCCGCAATTCGGACAGACTGGCGCCGGGCGCTCAACAATCATGCGCCGGGCCGGGGATTGCCGCGCGGAGCGGCGTAGATGCCATGGCGAGATTGTGGCACATCCGCCCCAAGTGATAACTGAGTTCGCATGCGGCGGGGGCGCCGGCGAAAGGTCCGCGGATGGCGGCTTCACAATCGGACACGCTGAACCGGATTTTCCGGCTGACGGTGCTGAAGGGCGGCGGCCTGGTGCTGACGCTTGGGCTGACGATGGCGCAGGCGGCGGCGTTTGGCGCGGGGCCGGCGCTGGATGCGTTCATGCTGATCCGGCAAACGCTGGCCAGCGCGGTGTCGGCGGTCGAAGGGGCGTTGCACAAGCTGCTGGTGCCGCATTTCCTGCAATCCTCCAGCCCCCGCCGCTGGGACAGGCTGGCGATGGCGCCGGTGCTGATCGCCGTACTGGTGACACTGGCGATCTGGGTCTTTGCGCCGACGGTGGTGGCGGGGCTGGCGCCGGGGTTTGACGCAACCCAGGCCGCGCTTGCGGTGCAGCTTTTGCGGATCTTCGTGCTGGGCGTGCCGGTGTCGATCCTGGTGGCGGTGCTGTCCAGCCGGGCCTTCGCCCAGCGCCGCTTTTCGCTGGTGACGGCGGCGACGCTGCTGCCACGGCTGGCGGGGCTGGTGGCCTTTGCCGTCGTGGGCCTGACGCTGAGC
>CAYGRI010000303.1:0-6576 GCA_964352155.1 uncultured Maritimibacter sp.
GTGGTGATCAGCACCACATGCGGCCGCGCCATGCGCGACAGCGGCGCGATCTCTCCGGGGTGGTTCATCCCGATCTCGATCACGGCGAAATCGCTGTCGGCGGGCATCCGCGCCAGGGTTAGCGGCACGCCCCAGTGGTTGTTATAGCTTTTCTCGGCGGCGTGGACCTTGCCCTGCAAGGCCAGCGCGGCGCGCAACATCTCTTTGGTGGAGGTCTTGCCCACCGATCCGGTGACGCCGATCACCCGCGCCTTGGTGCGCGCCCGGGCGGCGATACCAAGCTGTTCCAGCGCGGGCAGAACCTCTGGCACGATCAGCAGCGGCGCGCTGTCCGGAACCCCCGGCGGCACATGGGTCACCAGCGCGGCGGCAGCGCCCTTTTCCAGCGCTTGCGCGACAAAGTCATGCCCGTCGCGTACATCCTTCAGGGCCACGAACAGGTCGCCGGGTTGCAGGCTGCGCGTGTCGATCGAGACGCCGGTCGCCTGCCATTCGCCTGTCGTTTGGCCGCCGGTCGCCTTGGCGGCGTCCCCGGCTGTCCAAAGGCTCATACCAGCCGCCCATCCAGCGCGGCGACCGCCACGCTTGCCTGTTCGGCATCGTCGAACGGATAGATATCGTCGCCGATCACCTGCCCGGTTTCATGCCCCTTGCCCGCGATCAGCAAGGCATCGCCCGGCCCCAACGCATCGACCCCACGCAGGATCGCCTCGGCCCGGTCGCCCACCTCGGTCGCGTCCGGAGCACCCGCGAGAACGGCGGCGCGAATCTCGCCCGGGTCTTCGGACCGGGGGTTGTCGTCGGTCACGAAAACCACATCGGCATATTGCGCGGCGGCAGCCCCCATGAGCGGTCGCTTGGTGGTGTCCCGGTCGCCGCCCGCGCCGAACACCACCACCAGACGGCCCAGCACATGCGGCCGCATCGCCTTGAGCGCGGTTTTCAACGCATCGGGCGTGTGGGAATAATCGACAAAGACCGACGCGCCATTCTCGCGCGTGGCCGCCAGCTGCATCCGGCCGCGCACGCCGCGCAGATGCGGCAGCATATCAAAGGTGCGCACCGGGTCGCACCCGGTAGAGATCACCAGCCCGGCCGCCGCCAGCACGTTTTCCGCCTGAAAGCCGCCAATCAGATCCAGCCGCGCCTGACGTGGGCGCCCGTTCCAGTCAAAGCGCAGGTCCTGCCCGGTGGCGTCATAGCGCTGCGCCCGGATCCGCAGATTGGCATCGGGAGAGCGGCCGATCGTCAGCACATCCTGCCCCCGCTCCATCGCGATATCGACCATCGCCGCGCCGCGCGGGTCGTCGATGTTGATCACCGCCGCGCCGTCATCGGGCAGCACCCGGCTGAACAGCCCGGCCTTGGCGTTGAAATATTCTTCGAAGCTGGCGTGGTAATCCAGGTGGTCCTGGCTGAAATTGGTGAAGGCCGCCGCCGCGAGGGTCACGCCATCCAGACGCCGTTGCGCCAGCCCGTGGGACGATGCCTCCATCGCGACGTGATCGACACCGGCTTCGGCGATGTCCATCAGCATCCGGTGCAGGGTGATCGGTTCCGGCGTGGTATGGGCCAGCGGCGCGATATAGGCGCCCTCGACCCCGGTGGTGCCCAGATTGGCCGCCTTCAGGCCCAGTTCCATCCAAAGCTGCCGCGCAAAGGTCGCGACCGAGGTCTTGCCATTGGTGCCGGTAACCGCCACCACCACCTCTGGCTGCAGGCCGAACCACAGGGCGGCGGCATAGGCCAGCGTCTGGCGCGGATCCTCGGCGACGATCAGCGCCGCCTCGCTGCCGCGCAGCTCGGCCTGGGCGAATTGCGCGCCCTGCCGGTCGGTCAGGATCGCCCCCGCGCCCATACGCAGGGCAAACTGGATGAACTCGCCGCCATGAATGCGGCTGCCGGGCAGTGCGGCGAACAGGTGACCCGGCTCCACCAGGCGGCTGTCCACCGACAGGCCGGTGACCTGCGCGTTCCTGCCGCCCTGTGCCGTCAGACCGAGGTCTGCAAGTGTCTTTGGCCCGATACCCATGCGCCCGCCCCCGTCAATTATCGCCCTGATACCCCAACCTCGGTGTCAGGTTCAATCGCAGGACGCAATCCCAAGAGCGGCGCGGTGCGACGGATGATCTCGGCCGCGACGGGCACCGCCGTCCAGCCCGCGGTGCGGCGGGGCTTGGTGCCAGAGGTTTCCACCGGCTCGTCCAGCGTGACGATCAGCACATATTTGGGGTCGTTCATGGGGAAGGCTCCGGCGAAGGTGGCGATAACCTTGTCTTCATAATAGCCGCCGGTCGACCGGGGCTTGTCGGCGGTGCCGGTCTTGCCGCCCACCGAATAGCCCTCGACCTCGCCAAAGCTGGCGGTGCCGCGCGTCACAACGGCGCGCAGCATGTGGCGGCTGGCGGCGGATACCTCGGGCGAGATGATGCGCGGCCCCGGGATCCGGTATTCCTGCTTGAGCAGGGTGGGTTTGACCTTGGTGCCGCCGTTGACGATCGTGCCATAGGCGGCGGCCAGATGCAGCGGGCTGGCCGAGAGGCCGTGGCCATAGGACACAGTGATCGTGTGGATCTCTGACCAGTTCCTGGGCATCAGCGGGCGGGCGCTGGGGGCCTCGAACAATTCCACCGGGGTCGGTTCGAAAAAGCCCAGGCTGGCCAGGAATTCTTTTTGCCGGTTCTCGCCGATCTGCAGCGCCATCTTTGCGGTGCCAACGTTCGAGGATTTCACGATCACATCCGTGACCGACAACAGCGGCCCGTAATTGTGATTCTCGAATTCCCGGATCGTGTGCTTTCCCCATTTCATCGGGGCATCGGCATCGACCATCGTATTGGCATTCACCAGCCCAAGCTGCATCGCCTGCGCGGTGGTAAAGATCTTGAAGGTCGAGCCCAGCTCATAGACCCCCTGCACCGCACGGTTGAACAGCGGACTGTCCGATGGATCGCCCTTGAGCAGCGGCACGGGACGGTCGTTGGGGTCGAAATCGGGCAGGCTGGCCATCGCGACGATCTCGCCGGTGTACGCATCCATCATGATCGCGGTAGCGCCCTTGGCATTCAGGATCTTCATCCCGCCATAAAGGATCTCTTCGACCACCGCCTGAATCGTCAGATCCAGGGACAATTCCAGCGGCCGGCCCTTTTGCGCGGGGTCGCGCAGGAAAGTGTCGAACGCCTTTTCGACCCCGGCGGTGCCGATCACCTCGGCGGCATAGACGCCCTCGCGGCCAAACCCGTAGCCGCCCAGGATATGGGCCGCCAGCGCGCCATTGGGATACAGCCGCATCTCACGCGGGCCAAACAGAAGGCCGGGTTCGCCGATGTCATGGACCATCTGCTGCTGCTCGGGGCTGAGCACTTTCTTGATCCAGACAAACTTGCGCTTGCCGGTGAACAGCTTGAGCAGCTTTTCCTCGTCGAGATCGGCGAAAATCGCGGCCAGAGCGGCGGCGGCGCCTTCGGGGTCGACCATCTGTGGCGGCTGGGCATAGAGGCTGTGGGTCTGCAGGTTCGTCGCCAGGATCTTGCCGTTGCGGTCGACGATGTCGGACCGCTGGGCCAGGATGTCGCTGCCGCGGGTGCTGGTGCGCGGTTCCTCGGGGACAGAGGCGGCCAGCAGGCCCATGCGCGCCCCACCACCGTGAAGGCGCAGAAAAAGAAGATCCCCAGCACCAGAAGACGCCCCTCGGCCCGCTGCCGGGCCCGGTCGCGCATCTCTTCATGGCGCAAGCGGATGTTCTCACGCTCGATCGCGTCGGGGTTTTCGCCCTTTTGCCGGGCTTCGAGAATCCGGGCCAGAGGCCGCAGGGGGACACGGCTCATGGCTCCAACTCCTCGGTGTCTTCCATGATCTCTTCGATCGTTTCCTGGATCCGGCCGACCACATCGACCGGCTGCACGATTTCGGGGCGGGGATAGGCGATTTGCTCGATCCGCCCGAACTGGTCGGGCGACAGCGGCAGCAGGCCCAGCCGCGGGAAGTTCAGGTTCGCCAGGTCGCGCAGCCGGTCCGGCCGGTTGAGATAGGCCCATTCCGCCCGCAAGATCGCCTTGGCCTCGCGCAGATTCGCGATCTCGGCCTGCAGCCGTTCCAGATCCTTCAGCGACTTCTGGGTCTTGTAGTTCTCGCTATAGGCCCAAAAGGCCAGGCCCATGACTGCCAGGATCGACAGCACGAATCCGAATGATCTCATCGCTTTACCCCCTTTTCTGCCATCGGCATTCCGATCTTTGCACGGTTCAGCGGCCCGGCGGGCGCTTCCGTCCGCCGCCCCACCCGCAGCCGCGCCGAGCGCGCGCGGGGGTTGGCCTCCAGCTCTGCCTCGTCCGGCCCGATCGCCTTTTTTGTCAGGATCTCAAACCGGGGGGCGTCTTCTGCGGTGGGCGGCGCGTGGCGGCTGCCCTGCCCCGCCTTGCCGCCACGTTCCTGAAAGAAGCGTTTGACCATCCGGTCCTCGAGCGAATGAAACGTCACCACCGCCAGAAGCCCGCCGGGGCGCAACGCCCGTTCCGCCGCCTCCAGCCCGCTGGCCAATTCGCCGAATTCGTCGTTCACCGCGATGCGAATCGCTTGGAAGGTGCGCGTCGCGGGATGGGTCTGGCCCGGCTTGGGGCGCGGCAACTGGCGGGCCACGATCTCTGCGAGGTCGCGCGTGGTGGTGATCGGCGCCGCCGTGCGAGCCTTGACGATGGCGCGGGCGATCCGGCGCGAGGCGCGCTCTTCGCCATAATGAAACAGGATGTTGGCCAGTTCCTCTTCGCCCGCAGCATTGCACAGATCGGCGGCAGTGGGGCCGCCTTGCCCCATACGCATGTCCAGCGGCCCGTCCTTCTGGAACGAAAACCCGCGCTTTGCCTGGTCGATCTGCATCGACGAGACACCCAGATCCAGAACGATCCCGTCCAGATCCGAGGCGTAATCGTCCAGCCGCCCGAAGGTGCCCTCCACCAGCGTCAGCCGGTCCGCCAGGGGCTTGGCCCAGTCGGCAGCCATGGCAAAGACCGCCGGATCGCGATCCACGCCCGTGACATGCGCCGCGCCGGCATCGAGCAGACCCCGCGAATAGCCGCCCGCGCCGAAGGTGCCATCCAGCCAGCGGCCGGAAACGGGGGCCACAGCCTCCAGAAGCGGGCGAAGCAATACGGGAATGTGAGGGGCGGGCGCGCTGGCAGAGGCGGTCCGGTCCATCTCCTAGTACCCCGCCATCCCGATGATCGCCATCGGATCCAGACCGTCCAGGTCTTCTTCGAATTCCTTGGCGAATTCTTCGCGCTCGATTGCCTCCATCTCTTCGAAGGTGACCGGGTTCCAGATTTCGAAAAATTCGCCCATGGCGACCATCTTGGCTTCGCCTTGCAGGTCGATCTGCTCGCGCCGCTCTTTCGGCAGGACGATGCGGCCGTCGCGGTCCACCTCGGTCGACCAGGACTTGCCCAGGATCATGCGGCTGGCATAGCGGCGCTTGACGGATCCGCGCGGCAGGGCCTGGATACCCTCGGCGACCTTGGCCATTTCCGCGACTGTATAAACATGCAGACAGTTCTTGAGATGCTCGCCGTACAAAAGCACAAGGCGCGGGTTGGGGTTTTCCGGAAAGTTCGGATCGCCGAGTTCCAGAATACGACGAAAATCAGCCGGGATCGACATGCGACCCTTGCTGTCAACCTTCTGGCTGAACTCGCCTCTGAAAGTCAGATCCCCTGACACGCGGACCCCTTTATTTGGCCCCCCGCTCGTGATATCCTCCTGAAAACGAAAACGGTGGGTAGAGCCGCTGCCAACGCTCTACCCACCGCCCTCGTCCCGCTTTGCGGGTCAGTCCAGCTACGCGCGCCACCTGGGGGGATGCTGCTCGCCCGCGCGCCGGATCTCTTCATTCGATGAAAGCGGGTTGCCTGTATGAAACCTACGCTTCTTATTGTTCTTACCTGGGATCTTGGTGCCCCTTTGCCGTCTTCATCGTGTGAACAGGGATGCCACGGGAAATCATGGAAATCAATGGTAATCATGGGCGACGCCATGTCATCGCCCCATTGATCATGGCCAAAAAACAACAGTTCTCCACAGCGATCCGCTGAGGACGCCCACATCTAGCGAAGATCTTGCGCCACAACGCTACATGTATGGAAGTTCCCTCGAAAAATTAGTTTTGGCCCCAGTTTGAAATGTGGCCTAATTGGGGCACGGCCTGTTTTCGGGGCGTTTCAGGCGAATTTCGGTGACTCCAGCGCTTGACCTTGGAAAACGAGGTTCAAACCGGCCTGGAATCCGGCTTCCCCGAAAGTACCATGATTTCCCAGGCGAGTTCTGCGGATCACCCTGATTGAGCCGATCCGGCGGCAAATCCGCCGCCCTCCCACCTCGGCATGGGGCAAGCCCCGGCCCGCGAGGGGCTGGATCCCATGAGATCCCGAAACGCCCCGAAAAGGGAACATCCGCGAACGTAGCGGCAACCCGCCCCGCGACCGGGGCTCAAGCATAGGGATCCGAAGCCAACCGCGCGGCCCGCATATAAGCGTCAGCCCGCCCCCTCGCCCGAAGCGATCCGCGCGCCGGGCTCTCGGAGGA
>CAYGRI010000304.1:0-2543 GCA_964352155.1 uncultured Maritimibacter sp.
TCGATGGTGGCCAAAAGCAGCGACAAGCGCGCCTTTTGCCCGCCCGACAGTCGCCCCACGACGGTGTCCGCCTGATCGGCGCCCAGACCGAACCCGGCCAGCCGGGCGCGCAACTTGCTTTGCATCTCTTCGGGGCGTTCCCGGCGCAGATGCTGCAAGGGCGTTTCATCCACATGCAGCTCGTCGACCTGATGCTGCGCGAAAAAGCCGATCCGCAGCTTGTTGGAAAAGGTCATCCGCCCGCCCATCGGCGGCAACCGCTTGGACAGCAGCTTGGACAGGGTCGATTTGCCCTCGCCATTGCGGCCCAGCAGCGCGATGCGGTCGTCCTGATCAATGCGCAGGTTCAGCCGGCCCAGCACCGCGCGCGCGTCATAGCCGACCGACGCCCCCTCGGACGAGATGATCGGAGGCGACAATTCCTCGGGGTCGGGAAAGGTAAAGACCGTGCGCGCTGCATCCTCGGGCGCGGTGATCTTTTCCATCTTTTCCAGCATCTTGACGCGGCTTTGTGCCTGTTTGGCTTTTGACGCCTTGGCCTTGAACCGGTCGACGAAGCTTTGCAGATGCGCGCGGCGCTGATCCTGCTTTTTCGCCTGGGCGGTCTGGATCGCGCGCTGTTCGGCACGGGCGCGGGCAAAGGCATCGTAGCCGCCCGTCCACAGTGTCAGCTTGCGCGCCTCCAGATGCAGGATATGGCCGACGGCGCGGTTCAGCAGGCCGCGGTCGTGGCTGATGATCAGAACCGTATGCGGATAGCGCGCCAGATAGCTTTCCAGCCAGACCGCGCCTTCGAGGTCCAGATAGTTCGTCGGTTCATCCAGCAGCAGCAGATCGGGCGCCGAAAACAGCACCGCCGCCAGCGCGACGCGCATCCGCCAGCCGCCGGAAAAGGCGGAGCAAGGCATATGCTGTTCTTCGTGGGTGAACCCCAGCCCCTTGAGAATCGCGCTGGCCCGCGCCTCGGCCGACCAGGCATCGATATCGGCCAGTCGGGTCTGGATCTCGGCGATGCGGGCCGGGTCCTGACTGTTATCCGCCAGCAGCGCCGCGCGCTCGGTGTCGGCGGCCAGCACGGTGTTCAGCAGCGAAACCTCGTTGCCCGGCACCTCCTGCGACACACCGCCGATGCGGGCGCCGCGCGGAAGGCTGATCTCGCCCGATTCCAGCGGCAGCTCGCCGCGGATGATGCGGAACAGGGTGGTTTTGCCCGCCCCATTGCGCCCGACGATGCCAACCTTGTGGCCTTCGGGGATCTGGGCGGAGGCGCCGTCGAACAGGGGACGGCCGGCCATGGAGAAATGGATGTTTTCGATGCGTAGCATGCGCCGGGGGATGCTGTGCCGCGCGACGCTTGTCAATGGGACAGAGGCAACGTTACCCTATCGATGCAAAAGAGGGATCCCATGCGCCTTGCCATTGTGCTGATCGCGGCGGTTTCGACATCCGCTATGGCCGAAGACTACCTGCCGTTCCAGACACCGGATGGCAGCGTGCATTGCCTGATCGTCACCGGCGGCGCACGCAATTATGTGCGCTGCGATGTGGTCGGCGCGGACCTGAGCTTTACCGAGCCGCCGGAGGATTGCGATCTGGACTGGGGCCAGGCCTTCGAGGTTGCGGAACGGGGCGAGGGGCGGCCGATCTGCGTCGGCGATACGGTGGTCAACCCCGATGTGCAAAAAATGGCGCCGGGCTATAGCCACGGGATTGGCGGCGTCGTGTGCTTTTCCGAGCCTGAGGGCATGACCTGCATGAACGCCGAAGCGCACGGCTTTACCCTGACGCTTGAGGCGCAGACGGTGTTCTGATCCCACGCCGGATCCGCCCATCTGAACGGCAAGCCGTCTGCCAAGGATCCGGCGCAACCGAACGTCCTTGGGCTGCCTGTGTCAGCCGCCAGAGGGGTGCCGCCGTGCGGCATAGCAGCGATTCCCGGCTTTCCAACCCAGACCCCTCATGTTACGGGGCGCGGCAATGCGAAGGGCGGGCACGGGGCCTGCCCGGAACGAGGACGACATGACATGGCAATCGAGCGCACGCTTTCGATCATCAAGCCCGATGCGACCAACCGCAACCTGACTGGCAAGATCAACGCCAAATTCGAAGAAGCAGGCCTGCGGATCGTCGCGCAAAAGCGGATCCACCTGACCAAGGCGCAGGTCGGCGTTTTCTACGAAGTGCACAAGGAACGCCCGTTCTACGACGAACTGTGCGAATTCATGGCCTCTGCGCCGGTCGTCGTGCAGGTTCTGGAAGGCGAGAACGCCATCGCCAAGAACCGCGAAGTGATGGGCGCCACCAATCCGGCCGATGCGGTGCCGGGCACCGTGCGCGCGGAATTCGCGGAATCTGTGGGCGAGAACTCTGTCCACGGGTCGGACGCGCCGGAAACCGCCGCGGTCGAGATCGCGTACTTCTTCCCCGCCAGCGAGCTCTGAGCGCGAAGGCCGGGCGCGGGGCTCGCGGCGCGGCGCCCGCGACGACGTGACGGCGAGCCGCCCGAGCGCGTCGGAGCGGTGCGGGCCGGTCGACCCCGCTAT
>CAYGRI010000304.1:2553-6573 GCA_964352155.1 uncultured Maritimibacter sp.
CTTCTCGGGTCTGGAACTGGTCGGGTAACCGACAGGCGACACGGTCGGCCCAAATACCGGGTCTTACAGGATGCGAAAGGCCGCCCCGAGCCGAGGGCGGCCTTTTTGCCGTCTGGCCGAAACGTTGTCTGGCCGAACCGTTGTCTGGCCGAACCGTTGTTTGGCCGGATCGCGGACAGGCCGCCTCGTTGTCCGGCCGGACTTTTGTCATGTGCGAAACTTGAAAGGCGCAGGCCGGATCCCAGCCCGGGTCATCGGGCAGGGCGCACGCCAATCCTGTCCAGAACCGACTCTATCGCGGACAGAGGCTCGGGCTGGCTTTCGGCCTTCAAAGCATCGAACCGGACGCGCAGGGCGTCTTTTTCAGGCCCCCTGCAATCGTTCCACGGGCGCCCCTGCAAGCCCATCACAAGCGCATAATAGGCAATGAAGTGCGGGCGCTCCCCGCTTTGCAGCAATGCCAGATAGGCCTGATCGGCGCCTTTCTGGCGCAGCGCCTCGGCATCGGGGATTCCGACGCGGGCAAAGGCTGCCGCCATTGCAGGCCCCACATTCCGGATCGCGGTCAAAGGCTCGGTCATGGGGCAAGGTTACGTCGCCCCGGGGATCCTGCCAAGACCCGCCCGCACCCCGTGGGCGGCGGATCTTGCCAAACGCCATCATGACAGATCCGGTCGTTTGCGGATGCCCGCGCGGCGTTGCCTGTCACACGCGGTCCGGACGGGCTGTCACTGTCAGATGCTGGCCCAGTCGGTAAAGACAATGCGGCTTTCTTCCGCGCGGGCGTCGGGGCGATTCACCCGGCGCGAATCGATCGAAGGGGCGGCGGATGCGCGCGGCGCTGCTTCCGGGTGGGTAACGGCTTCGGGACGTAGATCAGTACTCATCATTGCTCTCCTCACGGTGTTGCGTGCGACCTTGTGGTGCTCCGGACCCTTGACAAGACCATCCCTGCCCAGATCTTGGCCGCATATGGGCGATCACGTCGGTCCAGCGGGCGACTCCAATGGGGCGACACTATGGCGATTGGAGACATTTTTTCTAAATGCAACGTACGCTGTGTGGTTCGCGCCGCGGCGCTGGCATTTGATCGGTGCGGAAATTGCCGCCATACTTTACCCAACGCCTATTCCACAACGCAGAGGATTCCATGCAGCGCAATTTTACCGGCCTTGTTGTCCCCGCCCTTGGCACGATTCTTTTCTGCTCTTCCGCCCTGGCGCAGGGGGGCGGCTTTGTGTTCGACGAGCCCGACACGCCGCCGGTGATCGAGACCCCGGAGCCCGAACCGGAGCCGGAGGCCGATCCTGCGGCGGACGATCTGGACAGTTTCACCTTCGGGGGCGCGCCCGCACCGGCCGAGGTCCTTCCCGCCTCTGCCGAAGAGCTGGCCTTGTGGGAGGATGCAGAAAGCGCAGAGACCGCCGAGGCATTCCGGCGCTATCTCGAAGATTATCCCGAAGGCATCTTTGCCGAGGATGCCCGGGCGCGTCTGGCCGCGTTGCAGGCGGCGGCCGACCGGCGCCAGGGGCTGGTGACGGCCTGCGACCGGATGGCGGGCGATCCGGCCGATCCGCAGCTTGCCGGCGCGGCCGCCGGGGTCGCGATGGAGGAGATCGATACTGATGCGGCGCTCTGGACCTGCTCGCGCGCATTGGCGGCGGCGCCGGATCTGGCGCGGCTGTCCTACAACATGGGCCGGATTTCCGAGGCGCAGGGCCAGGGCGATGCGGCATTGCGCAGCTACCGCACGGCGATGCAGCAGGCCATCGAGCAGGAAGGCACCCCCTATCTGCCTGCCGCTGCAGGCATTTTGCGCCTGTCAGAGCCGCGCAATGCCACCGAACGCATGTCCCATGTGCTGCTGCAGGCCTCCATCGACAGTGAGGCCCGGATCACCGCTTTGCAGGCGCGTCTGGCCGAGCTGGACGAGGCGCTGGCCGTCGCCACCGCCAATGCCGCCGAGACTGAGGCCCTGGTTGCCACCCGCAATACCGAGATCGAGGTTCTGACCGCCCGCGAGATCGACATGTCCAACGCCCTGTCGACCGCTGAGGCGGACAGCGCCCGGCTGGCGGAGCTGCAGGCAGAGCTTGCCGCGTTGCGCGTCCGGCTGGCCGAGGCCGAGGCCGGGGCGATGGAAGCCACGGCACTGAGCATCGCGAATGCCACGCTGAAGGAAGAGCTGTCCGCACAGGTCGCCTTGAACGCCGCGCTGACCGCTGCGCTTGCCGACGCGCGCGACGGCGACCAGTAACCGACGGCACTGCCACATAAAGACGCCGGTGGTTCGTCTGCTGGCGTTCCTCGTACCGCGCCTGCCGAATGGGCATGCGTCACCGCTTTCTGTCGGCTTTTCGTTAACGCAACAGAAATTCGCTTGACCTTATGATGATTTCATCGTGCTATTGTATAAAAAGAACATAAGGGACGGGGATGCAGCTAAGCTTTGCCATCAGCTTGTTTTTCGTCGCGGGTATCGCCGAATTGATGCGCCATTCCGGCGTGGATATCTCGCCTTTGACGGCTTTGATCGCTGTCAGCGTTGCGATGGCTGGGGCGGGCCTTGTTCTTTTGGGCCGTGATGCACAGCAGTTGATTCGTCCGCGCAAGACCCGGCAATACGGCATTGTGCTTCTGGGATGGTCGTGGCACCGCACCGGTCGGTTGCTGCTGTCGGTGCCGTTCCTATGCGCTGTCCCGATCTTTCTCGCGTCGCTCGTCACGGATTTCGTGCTGGTGCCGCAATCTGCCGGCGCGCTGTTCTCGGCGCTGTTTGTTCAGGTGGCCATCGTCGCGCTGGCGCAGGAATTGTTCTTCCGCGAGGCGGTTTTGAAGACTTTCGGCGCCGTGCTGCCGGTGGCCTTCTTCGTCTCGGCCGGGGCGTCGCTGCTGTTCCATCTGCCCAACGGCCTGCCCGCCGCCCTGATCGCTGCCGGGGCCGCGCTTGCCTATATGGCGTTGCGGGTCGCCGGGATGAACCTGTTCGCGGTTGCGGCGGTGCATGGGGGCGTGTCGGTGCTGTTGGGGCGGGTTCTGGTCGCCCAGATCGCGCCGCAGGATATCTGGACCTATGCGCTGTCGGTCAGTGCAGGGCACGCGCTGTTCGCGGTGGCGCTGCTGGCCCTGATCCGCGCCGCCCCAAGGCTGCAGATCCGCGCGCCGGGCTGATCCTGTTGATTTCGGTGCGGATTGGATTGCTTTCCATCGTAAATTCAGCGCAAAATTACACCCTTGGTAGGGCTGTCCTGTCATGTAACCGCGGGCAGACGGGACAAAGGGTGGCAAGGCTGGCATGAGCACGCAGATCTGGGTGATGGGTAAGGTCGGGCTCGCCGATCCAACCGGAGCGTCTGTCCGGCTGGTCTCGCGCCGCTCCTGGGCCTTGCTGGCCTATCTGATTCAGGCGCGGCACAAGCCGGTAGCGCGGTCAGATCTCGCGGATCTGCTTTGGCCGGACAGCGCCGAAGAGCAGGCCCGCGCCAGTCTGCGGCAAGAGCTTGCGGTCTTGCGCAAGGCCCTGCGCGAGGCGGAGATCGACGTGGTGGAGGCCGGGAAAGAGTCGGTTCAGTTCACCGGGCCCGATGCGCTGGCCGATTGCCGTGCGCTGGAACAGGCCATCGCCTCGGGCGGGCGCGAGGATCTGCTGTCGGTGATCGAATTGTATCAGGGGCCCTTCCTGGACGGCCTGTCGCTGCGGTCCGGGGCGTTCATGGATTGGCTCGCGGCGGAACGATCCCGGCTGGCGGCGCTGGCAACCGGCGCGTTCGACCGGGTGTTGACCTCCGAATCCGATCCGGCGGTGCGGCGGACGGCGGCAGAGGCCTGGCTGACGCTCGATCCCGCCGCCGAAACCGCGCACCGGGCCCGGATGCGTGTTCTGGCAGAGGCGGGGCAGAAGGCCGAGGCGCTGCATCAGTACGAGGTTTGCGTGGCCTGCGCCGGTGTGCCCAAGGATGCGCGGTCCAGCGCGGGACCTTTATGCCTTGCAGGCCGAGGTGCCGCAGCCGCCGGAACAGC
>CAYGRI010000305.1:0-6547 GCA_964352155.1 uncultured Maritimibacter sp.
GGGATCTCCACCCTCGATTCCTCTGGCGTGGCGCTGGCCGCGATCAAGGCGCTGGATGCGCGCGACGCCGACCTCGCGCTTGAGAACGCGACGCTGACGGCACAGAACAAACGGCTGGAGGCACTGGTCGCCGACCTAGCCGCGCGGCTCGACAAGATGGAAGAGGCCCTTAGGTAGGGCGGGGGCGGCTCGGCAGGCGATTCACGCTGCGCCGCATTCTCCCGGTCCCCCAAAAAAGAAGCTCAACTTACCGACATCAATCCACTCTTTGTCCGGTCGGGCGTTCTGTAAAGCGGTTCCCCAGGATCAGATGCGCCGCCTTTTCCGCAACGGCATAAGTCGCTGCAACCGTATTACCCGATACAATCCTTGGCATGACCGATGCGTCGACAACTCTTAGGCCCGACGTCCCGTGGACCCGCAGCGACGCGGGGTCCACGACAGACATCTCGTCCCGCCCCATGGCGCAGGTCCCGACCGGGTGAAACAGAGTGCCGACCGTGCTGCGGATAAACTCGTCAATTTCGGCATCATCCTGCACGTCCTTGCCGGGCGCAAGCTCTTCCGCCAGATGGGGCGCAAAGGGGTCTTTGCAGACAATCTCGCGCGCCATTTTCACACCGGTTCGCAAGACCTTGATGGCCTCTTCATCCTGCAAGGCATTGTAGCGGATGACCGGTTTGTCTGTGGGATCCGAGCTTTTCAAACTCAGGCGGCCGCGCATTCTCGGCTGCAGATCGCAGACATGCATGATGAATCCATGTGTGCCAAAGCCCTTTGCATTCTGCGTATTGGCAAGACCGGTGCAAAAGAACAGCTGCACGTCGGGGCGGTCGGACTGTGTGGTGGAAATGAACGCCCCGCCCTCCGCCGTTGTCGATGAGAACAGCCCGCGCCTGCGAAACATCCAGTTGGCGACATGCGCGACGTTTCGGGGAAAGGCTTTCCAGGACGCCGCATAGGGGGCCGTCGTCTTTGCGCGGTATTCCAGCGAGACGTCCAGATGATCCTGCAAATTCGAGCCGACACCGGGCAGATGATGCACCAGGGGAACGCCATGCTCTTGCAACTGTGCCCTGTCGCCGACCCCGGACAACAAAAGCAGATGCGGCGACACGAAACTGCCGGCGCAAAGTATGACCTCTGCGCCGACGGTCTGGCCCGTTGTTCCATCCGAGCCGCGCCATGCAACGCCCGTGGCCCGCGTGCCGTCGAACAGGACCTTCGTCACGCTTCTATCGGAGAAGATCGACAGATTGGGCCGGTCGCGGATCGGATCGATAAAGGCGCTTTCGGCCGTGACTCGTTCCCCGTTCTTTTGGGTAAAGGTGTAGAACCCGAACCCCTTCTGGGTTGGTCCGTTAAAGTCCGGGTTAAAGTTGTGGCCCGCCAGCTTTGCGCTGTCGAGGAACACCTGAGTCAGCGGATTGACGCTGCGCATATGCGCCAGGGTCACCTCGCCAGAGGTGCCGTGATAGTCTTTGTCGATGGGATGGGATGCACGCTCTGTCGCGGCGGGGAGATGTTTGTCCGACAGGGGATCGATCAGGGGTTCAAACCGCTCCAGCCTGCGGAAAAAGGGCAGCAGATCGTCGAAGCCCCAGTTCTCATTTCCCAGGTCGCGCCATTGGTCGAAATCCTCGCGCTGACCCCGAATGAAGATCTGGCCGTTCACCAGCGTGCTGCCGCCCGTTCCCCGCCCTCTGGGCAAAGCTATTCTGCGGTTCTTGAGCCCTGGCTCCGTGACACTTTCAAACCATTGCATGAATTTCCCGCCCCCCAGAAAGCGCAGAGCGGGGGCCATGAAGGTCACCATCCCAAGCGGGATGCGCACGATCGCTTTGCGAGAGTTGCGATCTCTGCCGGCTTCGATCAAGGCAACGCGGGTCTCCGGGTTTGCGCTCAGGCGGTTCGCCAGAACACAGCCGGCGGCGCCGGCCCCCACAATGATGTAGTCAAAGTCTTCCATGGTGAAATCCTTCACGCGGGCGGCGCACCCAGAGCTCTGCCGTTGCCGCTCCCTTTGCCATGAGGGTCTTCATTCGCAACCTTTGTGCCAGACGGGTGCCCGGGCGAACCTCGACCCCGGCTTGGCGCCTGGACCCTGCTCAGCCTAGATGAGCTGAGTGCGCGGCAGGATGACGAGATCGCGGATCGTGACATGGCGGGGCCGGGACAACATGAAACAGATGGCTTCGGCGACATCCTCGGAATAAAGTCCCTCTCCCAGCTCGACACTCCGTGAGATGGCATCCGGATCCGTTGCACCCCACAATTCGTTCAACACAATCCCCGGCGCAATCGCACCCACGCGGATGTTCTCTTTGCCAAGCTGAATCCGGAGCCCATGGACGAACGACTGAATCGCATGTTTGGACGCGCTGTAGATCGGCTCCCAGTGGATCGCCTGGTGCCCGGAAACAGAGCTGGTGACGACAATGTCGCCGGCGCCTTGCCCTTGCATGATGGGCAACACTTCGCGGACGCAGCGGATCACCCCATTGATATTGGTGTTCAAAAGGGCGTCGAAGTCATCGGGATCGCCATCCGCAACGTCGCCCCCGATATAGATCCCGGCGTTGGCATGCAGAATGTCGATCGACCCAAGCTCCTTCCTGGCGGTCGCAATCATGGCTTTGGTCGCCGCGGCGTCCATCAGATCGGTGGGCAGACAGATGGACTTGTCTGCGCCAATTTCCTCTCGGACCTGGGCGAGCCGATCCACGGATCTTGCAACCAAGGCAACTCTTGCGCCCTGCCCCGCCAATTGAAGAGCTGTCGCGCGTCCGATACCGCTGCTGGCGCCGGTCACAATCGCTGTCCGGCCTTCAAATAGCGTCATCTCTTGTCTCCTCCGACTTTGATAACTGGATCTGCTTGCGCAATGTCGGCATCGTTACCGATCTCGCTTCAGGGTCATTGGCGGACGGCATTCCAAAGCGGGAAGGGAAGACACTGGCGGCGGTAACGCGAGGGCACGGAACCCGCCGCGAGCGGGCCGCGCGCCAGAGTCTTTGCATCGCCCGATCTCTTTGCCGGGGCGGCGAATGACAGGTCCGGGGTCGATCT
This sequence comes from uncultured Maritimibacter sp., assembly GCA_964352155.1. Lineage (GTDB taxonomy): Bacteria > Pseudomonadota > Alphaproteobacteria > Rhodobacterales > Rhodobacteraceae > Psychromarinibacter. Next base: position 3,070 of record CAYGRI010000305.1, read on the forward strand.
CTGGCCCCCGGCGCAACCTCCCGCGTCGCCGCCCGGATCAGGCGACATAGTCGCTGGTCGCGCCCATCATCAGGCGGACGATCTCTTCGTCATTGGTCTCGGACGGTTTGCGTTCGCCGCCGACCACCCCACGCGCCAAAACGATGATCCGATCCGCCGCCGCAAAGATGTCCGGCAGGTTGTGCGAGATCAGGATGATCCCTACGCCCTTTTCCTTCAGACGGTGGATCAGCGCCATGACCTCGCGTTGTTCCGGAACCCCCAGGGCGGCCGTCGGCTCGTCCATGATCACCAGCTTCGCCTGCCAGTGGATCGCCCGCGCAATCGCAATCGCCTGACGCTGACCGCCCGACAGATCGCGCACCGGGGCGGATGGGTCCGGCACCTCGATCCCAAGGCTTTTCATCACGTTGGCGGCATCCCTGCGCATGGTGGCGCGGTCCAGAAACGGCAAGCCAAAGATGCGCTTCATCTTCTCACGCCCCAGATACAGGTTCAGACCCGGGTCCAGATTGTCGGCCAGCGACAGATCCTGATAGATCGTCTCGATGCCCGCGTTGCGCACCCCTTCCGGGGTGTTTCCGGTCAGCAGCTTGCCGTCGAAATAGACCTCTCCGGCGGTGGGCACATGTACGCCCGAGATCATCTTTATCACGGTGGATTTGCCTGCGCCATTGTCCCCTGCGAGCACGACGCATTCGCCCGCGTTGACCGTGAAATGCACATCGCTCACGGCCTCGTTCCCGCCGAAGCGTTTTTTCAGGCCCTTTACCTCCAGAAGCGCGGTCATGTTCGTCCTCCGGTCAATTTGGTCTTCGACTGGTCCACCAGAACCGCGACGATGATCACCAGACCCACGGCGACGAATTGCCAATAAGGCGGCAGGCCAGAGAACACGAGCCCGAACTGGATCACCGCAATGATGATCGCCCCGATCACGGTGCCGATCACAGTGCCCTGGCCGCCCGTCAAAGAGGCGCCGCCGATAAAGACCGCCGCCACCGCATACAGCAGGATCGGTTCGCCCGCATTCGCGGCCCCCGCTGAAAAGCGCCCGGTGTAGATCAGCCCGCCAATGCCGGCGGTGATCGCCGAGATCACGAACAGCATGATCAGCAGCTTGTTGACGTCCACGCCCGCCCGCTCGACCGAGGCGCGGTTGGCCCCCAGCGCATAGGTGTGAATGCCGAATTTCGTATAGGTCAGCACATAGTGGCATATGATCGCCAGCACGACGGCCGTGACCACGGGAATGGGAAAACCCAGGATATCGCCATTGCCGAGGAAACGGGCCTCGTCGCTGCGGATGGAAACGGTCGCCCCGCCGGCCACGATCAGCGCAGCGCCGCGCGCCACCCCGTAGGTGCCAAGCGTGCCGATGAAACTGGGCACGTTCAGAAAGGCCACCAGCCAGCCGTTGACCAGCCCCACGATCACTGCGGCGGCGACTCCGACCAGCATGGCCACGATCACGGCGAGCCACCCGGCATCGGGCCCCATCGCCCGGATCACCAGCGCCATCACAACCGCCGACAACCCGGTGGTAAAGCCGATAGACAGGTCGATATGCCCGGCCACGATCACCAACGTCAGCCCCAGCGCCAGCAGCAGGATCTGCGAGGCCGCGACAGCGATGGACTGCAGGTTATAGACCCGGAACAGAAAGGTGTTTCCGGTCTCGATCTGAGCATAGATTTCAAAGAAGCCCAGGATCAGGACCAGAAACAGCCAGGACCAGGCGTTAAGGAGGGACCTCAGAAATGAGGCCCCAGTCTTTTCACTTGCCAAAGTTCTAACTCACTCGGAATAGATGAACTTGGCGATGTCCGGATCATCCACATTATCGGCGTTGATGACGGTAAAGCCGGTGCCGATGGTCGTGGGAACGGATTGACCGGTCAGCACGGCATAGGCGGCCATGACGCCGAAGTAGCCGATTTCGGCGGGGTGCTGCGCGATGGCCGCGTCCACCAGACCGGATGAGATGTTGTCGACGATGCTTTGCGGTGCGTCAAAGGCAATGACGGTCACGTCGTCGGCTTTGCCAGCGCCCTCGACGCCGTTGCCCGCGCCAAGCGCCGAGAACAGGTTCGCGCCGAACACGCCGCTGATGTCGGGATGCCGCGCCAGCACAGCGCTGAACTGCGACGCCGCCAGCGAGGCATCGTTTTCATTATACTGCGTGTCCAACACGGTGATGCCGGGGTAATTCTCGGCCATTTCCGCCTTGAAACCCTCTTCGCGCTGGTCCGTGGTGGAAATGCCGGGGCGCACGTTCGAGACATAGACCTTGCCTTCGCCGCCAAGTGCCTCGGCCATGAAGCGGGCTGCCATGCGGCCACCGCCGACGTTGTCGGACGCGATATAGGACATCGGGAAGTCGCCATCGCCCGAGCCGGTCTGATACTTGCCGTCGTCGATGAAGGTATCGACGGTCAGGATCGTGATGCCTTGCTCATGGGCGCGGCGCATCGGCTCGATCATCTGGGTCGTGTCGGTGGGCGCGATCAGGATCGCATCGGGCCCGCGCGCGATGACAGCGTCCAGAACCGGCGTTTGCAGGACCGGATCGAACTCCTCGGCACCCTGGAATTCAACGGTGATTCCAAGCGCCTTCGCCGCGGCCTGCGCGCCACGGTTCATCGTGATATAGAAGGCGTCGGTGGTCAGACCCGGCACCAAGGTGATGGTGATGTCGCTGTGACCTTCGGCTTGCGCGCTGCCGGCAAGACCTGCCAGCGCAAGCGCGGCAGCCATGGCCGTTGACTTGAAAACATTGAGCATTTTTGCTCCTCCCTGAATATTGAACGGGCTCTCCGTGACCCATATCGAACGCCTTGCCCGGTGAGCGGGCACAACGCACAGACTCGATCTGCAAATTAATGATTGCGCAACTCTTCACGAGGACGCAAGAATTAAATGCCAGAAATTTATTGCAGGGACGAAGTTGGCCGATTCCAAACGTGCGACCGGGTTGATGAACCGGACTCTGATCCATACGGCGGCGAGGCTTCACTACATTGACGGACTGCCACAGATCGAAGTGGCCCGCCGGATGGATATGTCCACCGCCAGCGTATCACGTCTTTTGGCCAGAGCGCGCGAGGAAGGGATCGTCCGGTTCGAGGTTCTGCCGCTGGAGGATACCACCGGCGACGACGCGCGTTTGGCCGAGGCGCTGGGGCTAGGGCAGGTGCGTGCGGTCGATGCGACCCATCAACCCGCCATGGCCGCCGCCGTCGGCTATCTGATCGCCGAGGCGGACCTTCCGGACGATCCGGTCGTGGCAATCGGGTGGGGACGGGCTGTGCAGAGCATCGTGGCGCATGGGCTGCCAAAGCTGCCAAAGGCGCAGGTGGTTCCGGCCACGGGCGGCATGAACCAGTCGCAGGCGCATTTTCAGATCAACGAGTTCGCGCGCACCGTTGCAGAGCAGATGGGCGGCACGGCGCATCTTCTGTATGCCCCAGCCCGCCCC
>CAYGRI010000306.1:0-6544 GCA_964352155.1 uncultured Maritimibacter sp.
GCCGTGACCGATGCCGGGTTCGGGAAGGCGCATGCCTCGCCTTCGGTTCGGGCCTTTGCGCGGCAGTTGGACATCGATCTGGCGCAGGTGAATGGCTCTGGCCGGAAGGGGCGAATTCTGCGCGAGGACGTGACCGCATTTCTGAAGTCGCAGGCGGCCCCGGCCGCGACGGGCGGCGGCTCCGTGTCGGGCGGGATGGGGATTCCTCCCATCCCGAAGGTGGATTTCTCGAAATTCGGGCCGGTCGAAGATGTGGAGATGTCGCGGATCAAGAAGATTTCGGGGCCCGCGCTGCATCGGTCCTGGCTGAACATTCCCCATGTGACCCATAACGAAGAGGCAGATATCACCGGGCTGGACGCCTATCGCAAGGAACTGGACGCCCAAGCCAAGCAGGACGGCTACCGTGTGACGTTGCTGTCATTCATGGTGAAGGCCTCTGTCTCGGCGCTGAAGACCCATTGGGAGGTGAACTCCTCGATCCATCCCGATGGGGACAAGCTGATCCGGAAGGACTACTACCATATCGGATTTGCCGCCGACACGCCGAACGGGCTGATGGTTCCGGTGATCAAGGATGCGGACCGCAAGGGGATCGTGCAGATCTCGAAGGACCTGATGGAGCTGTCGGCCAAGGCGCGCGACGGCAAGCTGAAGGGCGATGACATGTCGGGGGCCTCGTTCACGATCTCTTCGCTGGGCGGTATCGGGGGGACATCGTTCACCCCGATCGTGAATGCGCCCGAGGTGGCCATTCTGGGTCTGACCCGGTCGAAGATGGCGCCGGTCTGGGATGGCGAGGCATTTCAGCCACGGCTGATGCAGCCGCTGTCGCTGTCCTATGACCACCGGGCCATCGACGGGGCGCTGGCGGCCCGATTCTGCGCGACGCTGAAACATCTGGTCGGCGATGTGCGCCGACTGATTCTGTAGGGGGCGCTGTCATGGATGTGAAAGTTCCCGATATCGGCGATTTCTCCGACGTGCCTGTGGTGACGGTTCTGGTCAGCGTGGGCGATGTGGTGGGTGCCGAAGACCCGCTGATCGAACTGGAGAGTGACAAAGCGACGATGGAAGTGCCGAGCCCGGCCGCGGGCAAGGTGGCGTCGATTACGGTGAAGGAAGGGGATCGGGTGTCGGAGGGCTCGGTGATCCTGGTGCTGGAGGCAGGGACGGAGGCGATTGCGACGTCGGGAACGGCGACGGAGGCTGCGGCCTCGGGGGGCATCGAGCCCCCGTCGGCCGCGGCTGCTGGCGCAGCCGGCCCCGCCGCACCGGCTGCCCTGACAGCCACCGGCCGTGCGAGCGGCCCTGGCGATGTCCATGCCGAGGTGGTCGTGCTGGGATCCGGGCCGGGGGGCTACACCGCCGCCTTCCGGGCCGCCGATCTGGGCAAGTCGGTTGTGTTGATCGAGCGCCATGCGACGCTGGGCGGTGTCTGTCTCAACGTGGGCTGCATTCCGTCAAAGGCTTTGCTGCATGCCGCCAAGGTGATCACCGAAGCCGAAGAGATGGGCGAGCACGGCATCACGCTGGGCAAGCCCAGGATCGACCATGTGAAGCTGCGCGACTGGAAGCAATCGGTGGTGGATCAGCTTGTCGGCGGGCTCGGCGGTCTGGCCAGGGCGCGCAAGGTCAAGGTGGTGGAGGGCTACGGCACATTCACCGGTCCGAACATGATCGCCGTTGCGGGCGACTCTGGGACGACGAATGTCAGCTTTGATCAATGCATCATTGCCGCCGGGTCGGAGCCGGTGACGCTGCCCTTCATCCCGCATGACGATCCGCGGGTGATCGACAGCACCGGCGCGTTGGAGTTGGACGGCATTCCAAAGCGCCTGCTGGTGCTGGGCGGCGGCATCATCGGCCTTGAGATGGCCTGTGTCTACGATGCCCTCGGCTCGAAGATCACGGTGGTCGAGTTCATGGACCAGCTGATGCCCGGCGCCGACAAGGACATCGTGAAACCCCTGCACAAGCGCATCGAGGCGCGGTACGAGAAGATCCTGCTGAAGACCAAGGTCACCGCCGTCGAGGCGCTGAAGGGCGGGCTGAAGGTCACCTTCGAGGATGACAAGGGCGGCACCAGCACCGACACGTTCGACAAGGTGCTGGTCGCCGTCGGGCGGCGCCCCAACGGCAAGCGGATCGAGGCCGAGAAGGCCGGCGTGGCGGTGGATGAGCGCGGGTTCATCGCCGTGGACAAGCAGCAGCGCACCGGGCAGCCTCATATCTTTGCCATCGGCGATGTGGTCGGACAGCCGATGCTGGCGCACAAGGCGGTGCATGAGGGCAAGGTCGCCGCAGAGGTCGCCGCCGGGCACAAGCGGTTCCTGGACGCCAAGGTGATTCCCTCGGTCGCCTATACCGACCCCGAGGTGGCCTGGATCGGGCTGACCGAAACCCAGGCGAAGGCGCAGGGACTCAAGGTGGGCAAGGGCGTGTTTCCATGGGCGGCCAGCGGTCGGTCGCTGTCCTTGGGCCGCTCCGAAGGGATCACCAAGCTGCTGTTCGACGAGACCGACGACCGGGTGATCGGCGCGGGCATCGTCGGCCCGAATGCGGGCGATCTGGTGGCCGAGGTGGCTCTGGCCATCGAGATGGGGGCCGATGCCGTCGATCTGGGGCATACGATCCATCCGCACCCGACCCTGTCGGAGACGGTGAACTTTGCCGCCGAGATGTTCGAGGGCACGATCACCGACCTGATGCCGCCCAAGAAACGCGGCTAGGGCCGGGATTGCGGATGGCCGGATAGCGCCGCACGCAAGCGGCGCCGCCTGCCGGACCGAGGCAGGGTTCGCAAGGCACGGACCCGACGGTTCGGCTGAGGCAACCCGGTGCGGCGCGGCACGTTTCTCGGGGGTCAGGCGCGGGTCTGGTCCCTTTGCCGCCCGTCATTCCTTTGGCGGCGCCTTGCGGGATGTCGCAAGGCCAACGAGGAAGCTGGCGAGACGGTCGCGCAGGGCCTGCGCCGAGTGCGGCGTCCAGCGATAGAAGCCTTCGCCCGAATTCATGCCCAGCTTGCCCTCGGCCACCTTCTGCCGCAGAAGCGGATGCGGCTCTGCCGTGGTGTCGATGTCGGGCATCAGGGTGGAATGGATCGATTCTGTCAGGTCCAGCCCCACCAGATCGGTCTGCTCCAGCGGCCCCAGCACCGCAAGGCGGCTGCCAAAGCCCAGCTTGGCGACCTCGTCCACCGTGGCCGCATCTGCGACACCGCTGGCCACCAGAGCGATGGCCTCGCGTTTCAGCGCATGTTGCAGACGGTTGCCGATGAAGCCCGGCACGTCGCGGCGCACATGCACCGGGTGGCGGCCCACCTCGCGCAGCAGGGCGATCAGCGCGTCCACCCCGGCGCGGTTTCCATGCGTGGTCTCTGTCACCTCGACCAGCGGCACCAGATGCGGCGGGTTCCAGAAATGCGTGCCCACCAGCCGGGTCCGGTCGCGCATCCGCTCTGACAGCCGCCCGATGGGAATGGCCGAGGTGTTGGAGGCGAACAGGCACTCCGTGGGCGCCGCCGCCTCAAGCTCTGCGAACAGCGCCTGTTTCAGGGCCAATTCCTCGGGCGCGGCCTCGAAGACGACAGCGGCACCGGCGGCCACCTGTGCGGCGTCGGTCATTGGCGTGACCTCTGACAAACGGGCCTGACCCAGCAGCGCGTCGATGTCCCCCAGCCGGTCGGGCAGCGCCGCCATCGCTTCGCCCGACGGATCCCAGACCTGCACCCGATGACCGGCGGCGGCAAAGATCCAGGCGATTCCGTGGCCCATCAGCCCCGCGCCCACCACGCCGATTGTTGCCTTGTCCTGCATCGCTCCCCCATCCCGCGCAGCGGGAAATGACTTGTTTTTCAGGCCCAAGGCCCCGGATTGGCCGCCTTGACCCGTTTTGCCCGGTTGATTAGCCATCCCGGTTGGATTACGCGGGAGCAGCAGAATAGCCAAGAGGATTGGGGCGCGGGCCGCGACAGGGATCATCCCCGGCACCGGCAAAGCCCCCCACATATTCACCGGAAAAAGGGACCGACGATCATGGGTGAGGCAAAATACCCCGACATTGTGTATACCACGGTAGACGAAGCACCCGAACTGGCCAGCGCGTCATTTCTGCCAATCATCCGCTTCTTTGCGAAGGCCGCCGATGTCAGTGTCGAGACGCGGGATATCTCGCTGGCGGGCCGGATCATCGCCGCTTTCCCCGAAACCCTGACCGAGGCGCAGCGCCAGTCCGATGACCTGGCCGGGCTGGGCGAATGGGTCAGATCGCCCGAGGCGAATGTGATCAAGCTGCCCAACATCTCGGCCTCGGTGCCGCAGCTTGTGGCAGCGGTGAAGGAACTGCAATCGCAAGGCTACGCGATCCCGGACTACCCCGAAGCCCCCGGCACGGATGCGAAAAAAGAGATCCGCGCGCGCTACGATGCGCTCAAGGGTTCTGCCGTGAACCCGGTCCTGCGCGAGGGCAATTCCGACCGGCGCGCGGCCCAGGCGGTGAAGAATTATGCCATGGCCAACCCGCACCGGATGGGCAAGTGGACACCCGAGTCCAAGACCCATGTCGCCTCGATGGACGGGCAGGATTTCTTTGCCAATGAAACCTCCGTCACGCTGAGCGCCGCGCAGGCCGGCGCCGCCAGGATCGTGCACACCGGCACCGACGGGACAGAGACGGTGCTGAAAGACGGCGTGGCGCTGACCGAAGGCACGGTGGTAGACGCGACCTTCATGTCGGCCAACGCGCTGCGGACCTTCCTGAAAAAGGAAATCGAGACCACCGAACCCGGCGTCCTGTTCTCGTTGCATCTCAAGGCGACGATGATGAAGGTCTCTGACCCGATCCTGTTCGGCCATGCGGTCTCTGTCTTCCTTGAGGCGCTGTTCGACAAACACGCCGACACGTTCAAGACGCTGGGCGTCAGCCCCAATGCGGGCATCGGCGACCTGCTGGCGCGGGTCGACACCCTGCCCGCGTCCGAGGCCGCCGCGATCCGCGCCGATTACGATGCGGCCATGGCCGCGCGGCCGCCGATGTACATGGTGAACTCGGACAAGGGCATCACCAACCTGCATGTCTCGTCCGACGTGATCATCGACGCCTCGATGCCCGCGATTATCCGCGCGGGCGGCAAAGGCTGGGGCCCCGACGGGGCCGAGGCGGACACCAAATGCGTGATCCCGGACAATTGCTATGCCCCGGTCTATGACGAGACCATCCAGTATTTCAAAGAGACCGGCGCACTGGATCCGACCACCTCCGGCACCGTCCAGAACGTAGGTCTGATGGCGCAGAAGGCCGAGGAATACGGCAGCCATCCCACCACCTTCGAGATCCCGGCCGATGGCGTCGTGCGCATGTTCGCCGCCAATGGCGATCTGCTGCATGAACATACGGTGCAGGCGGGCGACATCTGGCGCTCTTCCTCGGCGAAACAGGCGCCGATAGAGGATTGGGTCAAGCTGGCCATCGCGCGGCAAAAGGCGATGGGCTGCCAGGCGATCTTCTGGCTGGACAAGAACCGCGCCCATGACGCGCAGCTGATCGACTATGTGCTGCCGATCCTCACGGCCCAGGGTGTCACCGACAAGTTCCGCATCCTCGCCCCGCGCGAAGCGACCCGCGCCACGCTGGAAGAGATCCGCGCAGGCCGCAACAGCATCGCCGTCACCGGCAACGTGCTGCGCGACTATCTGACCGACCTGTTCCCGATCCTGGAGCTGGGAACCTCGGCCAAGATGCTGTCCATCGTCAAGCTGATGCAGGGCGGCGGCATGTTCGAGACGGGTGCCGGCGGGTCGGCCCCCAAGCATGTCCAGCAGTTGATGGAGGAAAACCACCTACGCTGGGATTCGCTGGGTGAATTCTGTGCCCTGGCCGAAAGCCTGGCCTTCCTGGGCGAGGCCAAGGGCAACTCCAAGGCCGTGATCCTGGGCAAGGCGGCGGATGCGGCGACGCAAGGGATCCTCGACCACGACCACTCGCCGGGGCGCAAGGTGGGCCAGCCCGACAACCGCGACAGCCACTATTTCTTTGCCCTCTACTGGGCCAAGGCGTTGGCGGAACAGACCGAGGACGCGGCGCTCGCCGCCCATTTCGCCCCGGTGGCCGAGGCCCTGGCCGCGGGCAAAGACGCCATCACCGCTGAATTCGCGGCGGTGCGGGGCAAGCCTGCGGACACTGGCGGCTATTACCACCCCGACCGCGCCAAGCTCGCCGCGATCATGCGCCCCAGCGCCACGCTGAACGCGATCATCGGCTAGCAATCCGGCGCGCCCCGCCCATCCGGGCCGGGGCGCGCCCCCAAAACCCGCATGGCCCAACGCGCAAAGCGCGCCGGGCAGAGCCTGCCCGTGGGATGGCGCTGCACCATCTGGACGGGCAAGTTTATGGCCGCACCCCCCTCGGGCCTGCGAGCGATACTCCACCAAACCCGCCCGACCCAATGCGCAAAGCAAGCCGGGCAGCGCCTGCCCCCGGGATGGCGCTGCATCATCTGGACGGGGAAGTTTATGGCCGCAGACCGCCTCGGGCCTGCAAGCGA
>CAYGRI010000307.1:0-6537 GCA_964352155.1 uncultured Maritimibacter sp.
ATCCTTGGCCGATGGCGCGTAGCGTTCCATGAAGCGCTCGCCCTCGGAATTGACCAGATAACCGCCCTCGCCGCGCGCGCCCTCGGTGATCAGACAGCCAGAGCCGTAGATCCCGGTGGGGTGAAACTGCACGAATTCCATATCCTGCAGCGGCAATCCCGCGCGCGCGGCCATGCCGCCGCCGTCGCCGGTGCAGGTATGCGCCGAGGTGGCCGAGAAATAGGCGCGCCCATAGCCGCCGGTGGCCAGAACGGTCATCTTGGCGTTGAAGACATGCATCGTGCCGTCATCGAGCTTCCACGCCAGCACCCCCTGACACACCCCATCGTCGGACATGACCAGGTCGATCGCGAAGTACTCGATGTAGAATTCGGCGTTGTTCTTCAGCGACTGGCCATAGAGCGTGTGCAGTATCGCATGGCCGGTCCGGTCGGCGGCGGCACAGGTGCGCTGCACCGGCGGCCCCTCGCCGAACTCCGTCGTGTGGCCGCCAAAGGGTCGCTGGTAGATCTTGCCCTCTTCGGTCCGGCTGAACGGCACCCCGTAATGCTCCAGCTCGTACACCGCCTTGGGTGCCTCGCGCGCGAGGTATTCCATCGCGTCGGTGTCGCCCAGCCAGTCCGACCCCTTGACGGTGTCGTACATGTGCCATTGCCAATGGTCCGGCCCCATATTGGACAGGGACGCAGCGATGCCGCCCTGCGCGGCCACGGTATGCGACCGGGTCGGGAACACCTTGGTGACGCAGGCCGTCCGAAGCCCCTGCTCTGCCATGCCGAGCGTCGCGCGCAGGCCAGAGCCGCCTGCCCCGATCACCACCACGTCGTAGTCATGCGTCTCGTATTCGTAAGCCGCCATCGGAACCCCTCAGAGTGCGATCCGGGCCAGCGCGAACAAACCGCAGGCCATCAGGAAATATGAAAATGTGATCACAAGGATTACCAGGACCTTGCGGGTCGTCCCGTGGGCGTAATCCTCGATCATGGTGGTGGCGCCTTTGATGAAGTGCTGGAAACCCACAAAGATGACCAATCCAGTCAGGATCGCCGGCAGCGGGCGCGAAAAGGTGGCAAGCACCTCTTCGTGCGTGCCGCCCAGCGCGCGGCCGAAGATGAATAGAAACAACGGGATCATCACGGCGAGGCCGACGCCCGATACGGTCATGTACCAGTGATGCTCGGTCCCGGTATGGGCAGCGCCCTTGCCCTCGGCACGTTTGCGTGCGGTCAGATATCGCATTGCGGCCTCTCAGACGATCAAAAGGGTCAGGACGGTGAGCACGAGCGAACCGATGATGCAAGCCCAGCCGAGCTTCTCGGCCGTCTCAACCTCCAGCCCGTGGCCGGCATCGAAGATGAAATGCCGGATCCCGGCGAGGTAGTGGTACCAGACCGCAAGACAAGACAAGGTAAACACCAGATCCCCGAACCAGGACGTGACAAAGGCGTTCACACCGGCGAAATATTCTGGCCCCGTGGCAGCGGCCAACAGCCACCAGACGGTCAGAAACGCGGCGACGATCAGGGAATTCCCGGTGATGCGGGTCAGGATAGAAGAGATCGACGTCATCTGCGGTCGGTAGATCTGCAAATGTGGCGAAAGCGGTCTTTCGACAGGCTTCACATTGGACATGTCAGCTCCTTCTCTGTCGGCACATGTCGGAATTGGCCCTGTTGTACGACCGTTTTCGGGGGCGAGTCACGGGGTAAGCCGCTAGAAATCGCCGCAAAACCAGCGCACCGCGCGGATTTGGCGCGGGCGTGATCACACTTTGCCAAACCGTGATCACAAAATGCGGACTTGTTACAGAAACACGGTTAGCGGACCCGTTCCGGAGTTTATGTCTGGTAAGCCGACCCCGTCTCGGCGTCCCGGAACAGGGCGCCGCAGTCGCGAATGGCGCGACTCAGCGCGGCTCCAGATCCGCGAGATACCGGGCGAATTCGGTGCACATGGTGATTTCGCGCGTCTTGCTGTTGTAGAAGGCATTGGCGACGCCGCATTCCTCGACCCGCACAAGGACACGCTTGGGCAGCGACAGCCCCTCGTTCATCTCTGCGACCTCGGCCCGGATCACCTCAGCGGTCAGGCGCCCGTATTCGTCGACCGTTTGATCGACCAGCACCCGAATCGTCCGGCCCGCGCCCTTTTCATAAAGGCGCTTCACGACCAGACCCCAGCTTTCCCGGGCCTGTTCGTACTCCATCTCGCAGGTCCGTTGACGCGGCTTAGGCAAATCCAGATCGTCGGCAATCCGCTGACGCGTTTCGGGACTCGCGCCATAGAACAGACAGACAAACGTGTAGTAGCGTTGCAGATCCGGCCCGTGCACGTCCCAATAGGCAGGCTCGTTTCCAGTGCCGTTCTTCGCCTCGCCCAGGAACCCATAGGCCGTGTGATAGGCCATCTGGATCGCCACCTCGTCATCATACAGCGCGTCAATCAAGAAGACCGACAGAACGTCCGCCGCATCTTCCTCCTGCCCGAAGATCGGCAGTTTCATGACATCGACCAGCGCGTGCCCGAACTCGTGATAGAAGATCGCAAGCAGGTTCGCCTCAAGATATTCATACGACGATTGCTGCAGACGCCCCGCATGTGCAGGAAGCGCCAAACCGAGCATCAGGACGAAGGCGAGAAGCTGTTTCATGGCCCCATTCTAAGGCGAAGGAAGGTCGGTTGGTCAAGTCTGTTTGCGTGCTGTCACGCGGGCATCAGCGCCCAGTAGTCCAGATCGAGCAAGACCTCGGGCCGGTATTTCCCGCCCTCGTCTTTCAGCGGTCCGACCGCGCCTTTCGTCGCAACAAGCCGCAGACGGATCGCGCCGACACCAGGCGCCGCCGTCTCGGCTTTGGCCAGCACTTCGGACCAGGCCCGCACGGTGTCTCCGGCGAAACAAGGGTTCGCATGGGCGCCGCCGTTCAACCCGACGATCATTTGCGCATTCGCGAGGCCGTTGAATGATAAGGCGCGGGCCAGGGACATCACATGCCCGCCATAGATCAGCCGTTTGCCATCAGACCGGGCCGAGACGTCGAAATGCACCTTGCTGGTGTTCTGCCACAGCCGCGTGGCCATCATGTGCTCGGACTCTTCGATGGTGACACCATCCACATGGTCGATGATCTCGCCCACCGTATAGTCACGCGCGCGATAGGGCTCCCCCGCCAGGACAGCGTCATACCCGTCGAGATCGAGCCCCGACGGCACCGTCAAACTGCCCGGATCCACCGCCTTCGGCAGATCGGGAAGGACGGTTTCTGGCGCTGGGCTGCCCGGGGCGCGCTTGCGCACCATGACCCAGCGCACATAGTCCAGCACAGTCTCGTCCCGCTGGTTCAGCCCCCGGCTGCGCACCCAGACCACGCCCGCGATTCCGTTCGAATTCTCCTTGACCCCGATCACCTCGCTTTCGGCGCGCAGCGTATCGCCGGGATAGACGGGGCGATGCCAGCGGCCATCCGCATAGCCAAGATTGGCCACGGCATTCAGCGAGATGTCCGGGACCGTCTTGCCAAACACCAGATGAAACACCGCGAGATCGTCAATCGGGGCAGATGGCAAGCCGCAGTCGCGGGCGAACGAGTCTGACGAATACAAGGCATGCCGCGCCGGATACAGCGCGTGGTAGAGCGCCCGCTCGCCGCCAGAGACGGTGCGGGGCACGGCGTGGACGATCACCTGACCCGGCGCGTAATCCTCGAAAAAGCGGCCCTGATTCGTCTTTGAGGGCGCGGATGGGGCCTGTGTCATCACAGCTTTCCGAGTTTGATCCCGGGATGGTAGGGCGCGTCGACCTCTTTCACCACGGCCTGCGCGCACATCATCTTATGCGTCTCCGGGTTAAACGCACAGGTCGGCGCGCCGTGCAGCTCCCACCCCTCCGAAAGGGCTTTGGTGACCTTGTGACAGAAGGCAGAACTGTCGTCCCCTGTCAGCAACCGATAGGCTTTCATGGCGACCTCAGGAAAACGGCCAGTAGCCAAGCCAAGTGTGGATGCCAGCGATCACGGCATAGAGCACAACCGAAATCACGGCCAGCCGCACATCCCCCGCGGGGCTTCCCCCCTGCCACGGCGCATAGGTCGGCACCGCGCGGTTGATGATTACCATCTCGCCCACGGCCCAGACCGCCAGCGATCCGAACAGCACGACCGAAGCGGCATCGCCATTGGCCAGCAGATGGGCAATGGCCCAGACCAGCATGCCGGTCAGCATCGGGTGGCGCATCTTGGCCCGCAGGCGGCTTTTCGAGCCGCCGACGCCAAAAAGGGCAACCGCGAACAACATCAGAAGGTTGTTCAGGTGGCGCCCCCAGCTGGGCGGGTCGTAGACCTGCGAGAACTCCGCGGCGCGGTACCCGATGACCATCAGCACGACCGAGAGCACCAGAATCACCGCCACGATCCCCTTTGATTTGTCGCCGAAGCGTTCGGTCAAGGCCGCGCGTTGTGCCGGAAGCGTCCGTTTGTACAGGTGCCCCGCCCACCAAAGAATTAGGCCAAAAATCAGAACAGTCATTCCGCAGCCTCCCGTTCGGCAATCGCCTCGGCCCGGGCCAGCGTGGTCCGCGCGGTGACAACATGCAGGTTTTCAACAATTTTTCCGTCCACCACGGCAACCCCTTGGCCCGCGGCTTCGGCCTCTTCAAAGGCGGCGATCTGCCGGCGGGCCAAGGCGACCTCGTCCTCGGACGGGGCGAAGACCTGATTGGCCACGCTCAGTTGCGCCGGATGGATCAGCGTCTTGCCGTCAAAGCCAAGGTCCCGGCCCTGTTCGCATTCGGCTGTCAGCCCCGGCTCATCCCGGAACGCGTTATAGACCCCGTCGAGGCAGATCACGCCCTGCGCCCGCGCCGCCAGCAACGCCGTCTGCAAAGCGGTCATCAAGGGCAGCCGGTCGGGGCGGACCCGGCACCCCAGTTCCTTGGCCAGATCGTTGGTTCCCAGCACGAAGCCCGTCAGCCGTGGATGCGCCGCGATCCGGTCGGCCCGCAGGATCCCGGCCGGGGTCTCGATCATCGCCCACAGGTCGATGTCCCCCGCGATCTGTGCCACGGCCTCCAGATCGGCGAGGTCGTTCACCTTCGGCACCAGGATCGCGTCCGGGCGCGCCTTCAGAGCTGCGGCCACGTCATCCTGCCCCCAGAGCGTGTCGAGCCCGTTGACCCGCACGATCCGCGACCGGCGCCCGTAGCCGCCCGCCTGCAGGGCCGACACCAACAGGTCGCGGGCCGCCACTTTCTCTTCCAGCGCGACGGCGTCTTCGAGGTCGAAGATGATCGCGTCGGTCGGCAGGCCGCGCGCCTTGTCCAGCGCACGCACGCGCGAGGCGGGAATGTACAATGCGGATCGGTACGGGCGAGAGAAATGCGCCATGATTCCCTTCTCCAATGCTGCCGCGCAGCAACCGACCACGGGACGCGACCAGAGGCAAGCCCGGATTCCCCGTATGCCGAAAACACATTCAAGATCAACATACTGCAATTTACAAAGACGTGGCGAACGCGGCGTTTACCATTTCTTTTGGTTCCTCTCGCACTCTGCCCTTCATGCACAAAGCCAAGGGGAGGGCCGAAACGGTAGGCCACCGCGGAAACAAGGTTAATGGCTGGGCATACAATTGGAAACCGGGTGCAACCGCCCGCCGGAATGCGGCAGGCCAGGACGGGAAGCGCCTCGACGAGAAAGGGAACGATATGATGAAACGCACGTTTCTTGCACTCTCCTTCGGTGTCGGCGCTTGCCTCGCTGCGACCGCCCCCGTCAATGCCCAGACCCGTAATTGCGCCGAGCGGGACACCGTCGTGGAACGACTCTCCGATGGCTATGGCGAAAGCCGGCAATCGATTGGAATGGGCGCCAACAATTCCGTGGTCGAGGTCTTCGCCTCGCTGGAGACCGGAACCTGGACGATCACGGTCACAATGCCCAACGGGATCACCTGCCTTGTGGCCTCGGGCCAGTCCTTCGAGCGGCTTGAAGAAGAACTGACGCCCGCCGGCATCCGTCTTTGAACCTGCGCCGGGTCACACCAGCGCATCCAGGATCAGGTTGATCCCTGCAAAGACCAAAAACACATAGGTCAGGGCGAAGAAAATGCGCCCCGACATGCGCCGATGCAGCCAGACCCCAAGCCAGACTCCGGCAATTGCCAGCGGCGACAGGACCAGGTCGATCCACAGCATCTCTGGCGTGATGCTTCCCAGCAGAACATAGCTGGGCAGTTTCATCAGATTGATGGCCAGAAACACCAGAACGGTGGTGGCCTGATATTCTGTCTTTCCCA
Source organism: uncultured Maritimibacter sp. (assembly GCA_964352155.1). Classification (GTDB taxonomy): domain Bacteria; phylum Pseudomonadota; class Alphaproteobacteria; order Rhodobacterales; family Rhodobacteraceae; genus Psychromarinibacter. The sequence continues at coordinate 6,289 of CAYGRI010000307.1, forward strand.
CTCCCCGCCCCAGAAGATAGACCGCCGCCAAGGGTCCGCCCGCGTGGCTTATGAAACTGGTGAAGCCCGCCGCCGCGCCGTAACCGGCCCCGGCGGCATCCGACATCCTCCGGCGCGGTGGCCGCAACCAGCCCAAGGCACGCGTCGCCTGAAACGCCACGAAGGCCAGCGCGACAAAGCCGATCATCACCCGGAACGCGTCCGGCGAGGCGACGCGCCACCTGGCGACACCCAGCAAGACGCCGGGGC
>CAYGRI010000308.1:0-6521 GCA_964352155.1 uncultured Maritimibacter sp.
CTTCGGCTCGGTCAGCTTTTGCACCGGATCGCTGATCGCCCCGACCTTGTCCTGACGGCCGCCCATTGCATGTTCGACCCGAACACCGGCGCGCGTCTGGATGACGGGCAGATCGAATTCCTCGCCGATTGGCGGGGCGGGCGGGCCGCGGCGTATCGCTCTGTCCGCCGGTCGATCGTGCATCCCGCGTTCATCTACGATTCGGACAATTTCATCACCCGTGTGACCCATGACGTGGCGATCCTGCAGTTGGATCAGCCGATTCGGAACACCTCTATCACGCCGTTCCTGACCCATACGCGTCCCGGCAACGGGGCCGAGGTTGGCGTTGTCTCTTACGCCCATGACCGGGCCGACAGCCCCTCGCTGCAAGAGGTCTGCCATGTGCTGGACCAGCGCGGCGGGTCCCTGGTGCTGGATTGCGATGTGGATTTCGGATCCTCCGGCGCGCCGATCTTTGTGATCGAGAACGGTCTGCCAAAAATCGTGTCCGTTGTGTCGGCCAAGGCCGAGATGAGCGGCAGCCCCGTCGCGCTTGGCATGTCGCTGGAGGCCCCCTTGGCCGATCTGATGGCGATGCTGAAAAGCGGCGATGGCGTGTTCGGCACCGCCATGCCCGTCGTGCGCCGCATGTCGGTGGAGACGACGCGCAACTCCACCGGCGCCAAATTCGTCCGTCCTTGAGGAGAAACCCAAATGGGCAATACTTTATTGATCTGGTTCGTCGTCACCCTGCAGCCCGGCGGCGGGTACGAGGCGAAACCCTACCATTTTGAGCGGTCCTGCCTGACGGTGGCAGAGGCGTACCAGCGGATCAACGAACAGGTGGGCAACGGCAAGGAATCGTTCTGCACACAGGCCACTCCCGAAGATCTGGCCAGCGCCGCGGCGGTGCCCCCCTACTTGCGCTGAGCCAGGGCCGGGACGTGTCGCGCAGGCCTGTCCCGCCGGTGCCGACCCTTGGCAGGGGGCGCCCGCAGATTCAAAAAGTAAGATCGGCGGGGGCGCGGAGGGCTTGAAATCGCCCCTGCGCTTTCCCAGATTCCATTCATCGGCAGCCCATAAGGGGGCCGATGACAACCGGCCCGTCCCGTTGGGAGGGTCCCTTACATACGTTATCGCTCAATGGAGGATGACCCATGCGTAACTTTGATCTTGCACCGCTATATCGTGCATCTGTCGGCTTTGACCGCTTTGCCGACCTGATGGACCGGGTTCTGACCAACGATGTCGCCCAGTCCACCTATCCGCCCTACAACATCGAAAAAACGGCTGACGATGCCTACCGCATCTCTCTGGCCGTGGCCGGGTTCACCGATGCGGAACTGACCGTCGAGGTGCGTGAAAACGCGCTGATCGTGGCCGCCAGCAAGGCCGACGAACGGTCCGGCCGCGCCTTCTTGCATCGCGGCATCGCAACCCGGGCGTTCGAGCGCAAGTTCCAGCTTGCCGATCACATCCGCGTCACCGGCGCGTCGCATGAGAACGGGATGCTGCATATCGATCTGGTGCGCGAAGTGCCGGAGGCGCTAAAACCCCGCCGGATCGAGATTGCGAACAGCAAAACCATGACCGTCAAGGCGGTCGAAGCAACGAAGGAGGATGCTGTCGCCTAAAGGCGTCGCATCCGGGATCGTGTGTGTGGAAAGGGGCGTGCCCGTGTGGCGCGCCCCTTTTTTGTCTCTCCGGGACGCAGGGGCGAACTGCGCGAAAGACACTTAGGGCCAATTTCTGCAGATTGTTGCGTGCGATTGGATTTATGGAGCCTCAAAACATCCTGTTCGGGCGGGAGCGAGAGCAGGGAGTTTTGAGTTCACTTTAGCGCGACACGCTCCACAGGGGCCGCCACGGTGTGGCGAAAGCTGCGGTCGATAGGGCCAGCCAATCGGAGACCCGGACGTTCTGCCAACCAGCCGCCGGACGGAGACGGGGCCAGCACCTTGGATGCCGCAAGCGCCGGGCCGCGAAGGGCCACAACCGGACAGCTCGCACTACCACCGCAAACCTAAAAAACCCCTCCCCCCGGGGACGACAGGGGAAGGGGCGGCGCCCCGGGGACAGGGGCGCAGGGAAACCGCGGAGGGGAGAGCCCCGCAGCCTCCTTTGTCAGAAGAGCTTAGCGGGACAGACTTTGCGCCAGCCGCATCAGATCGATGGCCTGACGGCGGTAGCCATAGGCATCGTCGCCCAGATTGGCGGAGGCAAGCGCGATGGCGTCGTCATAGCCCCAGTCGCCGGTATAGGTACCGTCCGCCAGAAGCTGGCCAAAGCCTGCGATGGCGGCGGCGAATTGCGTGTCGATTGTGGCCGCGCCGATGTCCTGCGTGACCGGCACTTCCAGCAGCTGGCTGGTGTCGTCGCCCGGCGTCTTGTAGCGCAGGCGGAGGAACGCCAACTCGTCTGCGTCTCCTGGTGCGGCGACGGCCTCTGCCGACCCGTAGCGCAGGGGGTCGTTCAGCATGGCCGGCGAGCCGACGGGTGTGATCTCGTAGATCGCGACGACCGTGTGACCGGCCCCGATCTCGCCCGCATCCACCTTGTCATTGTTGAAATCCTCGCGCCGCAGCGCCCGGGTTTCATAGCCGATCAGGCGGTATTCGGCGATGGCGGCGGGGTTGAACTCCACCTGGATCTTCACGTCGTTGGCAATCGGGAACAGGGCGCCGGTGAGCTGATCCACCAGCACTTTCTGCGCCTCGTTCAGCGTGTCGATATAGGCCGCCGTGCCATTGCCGTTCTGGGCCAGCGCCTGCATCGTGGCGTCATCCAGATTGCCCCGGCCAAAGCCGAGTACCGACAGATATGTGCCGCTGTCGCGCTTGTCGGCGATGAAGTCCTTCAGGGCGTCGGGGTCGAACATGCCCACGTTGAAATCGCCATCGGTGGCCAGAATCACCCGCGTCACCTCACCCTCGGCGGTCATGTCTTCGGCCACCGCATAGGCTTGCTCGATCCCGGCTTGTCCGGCGGTGCTTCCGCCTGCCTCCAACTGATCCAGCGCGGCCAGAATGCGGGTGCGATCGGCGGCCTCTGTCGCCTCCAGCACCAACCCGGCAGAGCCCGCATAGGTCACGATCGCCACCTGATCCTCGGGGCGCAGCTCTGCCAGCATCAGACGAAAGCTTTGCTTGAGCAGCGGCAGCTTGTCGGGGCTTTGCATCGAGCCGGAGGTGTCGATCAGGAACACCAGGTTCAGCGGCGGGCGATCCTCGACACTGGGCATCTCGCCTTGCAGGGCGATGGTCATCAGCTCGGTGTCTGGGTTCCAGGGGGTCGAGGCCACCGTAACGGTCGGCTTGAACGGCCCCTCTCCCGGCGCGGGGGCGGCAAAGTCATAGTCGAAATAGTTGATCATCTCCTCGATCCGCACCGCTTGTTCCGGGGGCAGTTGTCCGGCCATGATCGAAGAGCGGATAATGGCATAGCTTGCCGTGTCGACGTCGATGGAAAAGGTCGACACCGGCGCCTCGGACACCAGCTTGACGGGGTTGTCATCGGCATTGGCGAAGGCTTCGGTGTTGGGCTGTTCCGGCGGGCGCAGATCTGCTGTGACCATCGGCGCCGGAGAAATCAGGCCCGCCACCGGGGCGCTTTCCGCCATTCCCGTGGCTGTCACCGGAGCCCGTTCCATCAGCGGGGTGCCGCCGCCGGTGGGGCGGGTCCGCACTTCTGGCGATGGGGGCAGGACGGCTTCTTCGGCGAAAAGCATGTCGTCGGCCTCGGCCTCAAGCGGCATCTCTGTGATCGACGCAAGCTCGTTCTCGGGCGCGCCGTCGGCGTCCTCCACGAGCATCGGCTCGGCCAGCGGTTCGACCACGACTTCGGGCTGTTCCAGAATGGCGGTCGGCCCGTCCGGCATGTCGCGCAGGACGGGAATAAGGGCGATCAGGCCGACTGCGACAATTGCGGTCGAGGCGGTCAGGGCGCCACGTGTGGAAAATGTGCTCAGCATATGTCTTGCTCCTTGGACAATCCCCGCCCGGCGTGTCGAGCGGTCAGGAGTAGGACGGGCCTCGGACAGGGATCCTTGGGCGCGGTCGAAGTTTTTTTCCGCTTGCCGGAGGGTCGCGGTCTTTTGCGCGGCGTCGGGCGCAGGTGTGGCCTGGGCAAAGGCGGCCTTCAGATCGTCGAGCGGGTCGTCGGTCATGCGTTCAATTCCTCGTCGCGCAGGGCCCGTAGGCGCTTGCGAATGTCCGAGAGCCGCCAACTGACAGTCCCTTCGGAGATGCCGAGCGCCTCGGCGGCCTCGGCATGTGTCATCTCGTCGCCCATTGTCAGCGCGGCGGTGTCGCGCAGGTCTTCGGGCAGGGTCATCATCGCGCGTTGCAGCCAGTCCAGGCTTTCGGCGGTGTCGCTGTCCGCGGCGCGGCGGTTGATCTCCCAGTCGCCCCAGCCCTCGGCGGCCCGGCTGCGCGTGGCGGCGCGGCGGCGCTGATCATGGGCCGCGTTCACGGCCACCCGGTACAGCCAGGTGGAGAATTTCGACTCCCCCCGAAAGCCGCGCAGCTTGACCGGCAGGGCCAGGCAGATGTCCTGGGTCAGATCCTCGGCCGCGTGCTGGCGCCCGGTCAGGCGAAAGGCGACCCGGAACAGTCCGTCATAATGCCGTGCCAGCAGGGCCGAAAAGGCCTCTCTGTCGCCGGCGGCGGCCGCAAGGGCCAGGTCGGTGTCACCTGTCTTCATGCGCATTACAATGAGTAGGACGCGTGGTGCGGGTCAATCCTTGGCAGCGGTTTGCAAAAAATCTGCCGCGCCGGGCGCCTGGGGTCCTGCAGGCCGCACAGGGGGCTTGACGCCCGACCAGAGGGGACGTAAGACCGCGCGACGAGATTTGAAGGGTGCTGCCTGTGACGGCACCCGTTTGTGTTTGCGGGGCTGTGACGTTCCGCGATCAAGACGAGGATGACACCATGTCGCGCCGCTGCGAACTGACCGGAATTGGCCCGATGTCTGGCAACAATGTCAGCCATGCCAATAACAAGACCAAGCGCCGGTTCCTGCCGAACCTGAATTCTGTATCGCTGATGTCGGAAACGCTGGGCCGCCCGGTCAAGCTGAAGATTTCGGCGGCCGCCCTGCGGACCGTGGACCATCGCGGGGGAATCGATGCCTTCCTCGCCAAGGCCAAGGACGTGGAACTGTCGGCCAACGCGCTGAAGATCAAGAAAGAGATTGCAAAGGCCCAGGCGGCCGCCTGACGCCCCTTTGCGGATGAAATGGACGGCCCTGTTCCTGGAGAGCGGGGCCGCTTCTTTTTGTCGCCTGCCGCTGAGCGGCGGTTCGGTCTAGATCGTGCTGCGTCTGATTGGTTCCAACGCGCTTCAAGATGTGCGTTCGACGGCAAGCGAGGGGCAGCGTATTGTGACTCCAGTTCAACCCGGGCACGCTTTGGCGGTCTGACATGACAATGCTCCGCCCGACTCTGGCCCTCGCACTTGCGCTGATGATCGCCGCGACCAGTGGCGCCATGGCCGTGGCGCGGGGCCATATGGCCAGCGTGGCGGGCCATATCATCATCTGTTCCGGCGGAGTCTCGGTGCGGGTGGCGATGGATGTCGGGGGGCAGCCGCTGGGGCCGGTGCATATCTGCCCCGATTGCGTGCTGTCGCTGGTCGATCTGCCCGCCACAGATCCGCTGCCCCAGCGCGTGCTGGTCGGTATGTCGGCGGCCTTTGGCCAGGTCACCGCGCCGCTTCCTGTCATCCGCCTGGTTCCGGCGCATCGGGCAAGGGCGCCTCCCGCCGCGTAGCGCATCACCGCATACGCATCTTAATGGACAGGAGACACCAATGTTCAAACGCAGCTTTGTCGCGGCGCTCGCCGTTCTCGCCACGGGTCCGGCATGGGCCGAGATCACCATCGAAGACGCCTATTTCCGCACCGCGACGCCGATGTCCAAGACGGGCGCCGCTTTCATGATCCTCAACAACAGCGGGCCAGAGGCGGACCGGCTGGTGGCGGCCCGGTCCGATATTGCGGTGCGGGTGGAATTGCACACCCATATCGACATGGGCGAGGGGGTCATGCAGATGACCGAGGTCGAGGACGGCTTCCCGATCCCCCCGGGCACCTCGCATGCGCTTGTGCGCGGGGGCGACCACGTCATGTTCATGGGGCTGACCCAGGCGGTTCCGGATGACGGCACCGTCAGCGTCACGCTGGTGTTCGAAGTGGCGGGCGAGATCGTGGTCGAGATCCAGGTGGACCGCGCGCGCGACCATCCCTGACGGGATCAGCCGGAGGCACCCAGCAGTTCAGCCACCCAAGCCGGAACAAGGCGGGTGGCCGGGCCTTCGCGCTGCTCGGCAAAGGCGCGGGCGTTGGGCGTCCGCTCCAGGTTCAGTTCCAGTGTCCGGGCGCCCGCCTCGGCAGCGATCTGGACGAAGCCCGAGGCGGGATAGACCTCTCCGGACGTGCCGATGGACACAAACAGGTCGCAGGCGGTGAGCGCCGCCTGGATCTCGTCCATCAGATAGGGGAATTCGCCGAACCAGACCACGTCGGGGCGGGTCATGGGGGCC
>CAYGRI010000309.1:0-2949 GCA_964352155.1 uncultured Maritimibacter sp.
AAGTCGGCCAGCGACCCGCTCAAGACCGATCCGGTCGCGCATGTGACCAACGGTTGCGTCGGCTGCGGCCTGTGCGGCGAGGTGGCCCATGCCGCCACCCTGTGCCCCTCGTTCTGGCGGGCCGATATCGTGACCCATCCCAACCTGTGGGACCGCGCCAAGGCGCGCTTGCGCCGGGCGTTCACCCGGGGGCTGGCAGCGTGACGGACCACGATGCACACCCGCCGCTGCGGATCCTGATCGCGGCGTTGGGCGGGGAAGGCGGCGGCGTGCTGATGAACTGGATCGTCGATGCCGCGCGCCAGGCAGGGCGGGCGGTTCAGGCGACCTCTGTCCCCGGGGTGGCGCAGCGGACGGGGTCCACCAGCTATTACATTGAAATCGCTGCCGAAGGGGTCACCGCCCCGGTGCTCAGCCTTGTGCCGATGCCGGGCCGCGTCGATGTGCTGCTGTCCAGCGAATTGGTGGAAACGGCGCGGATGATGGCGCTGGGCTATGTCTCGCCCCGCCGGACGACGGTGATCTCGTCCACCGCGCGGACCTATTCCACCGCCGAGAAGATCGACATGGCCGATGGCCGCTATGCGCCCGAGAATGTGCGCCGCGCGGCGGCCGGGATGGCGCGGCAGCATTATTTGCTCGATCTGGGCCAATTGGCGACCGACAACGGCACCTTCGTCAGCGCCACCCTGTTCGGCGCGCTGGCAGGCAGCGGCGTTCTGCCGTGGGGGGTGGCGGCGTCCCGCGCGATGTTCGGCGCGGGGCGGTCGGCGGCGGCCAGCCAGGCGGGGTTCGATGCCGCCTGCGCCGCGATCGAGCGGATGAGGGCCGGCGACGCGCCCGAATTGACAGACAGCCCCCCGGCGCCGCCCACGCCTGCGTCTGCGTCTGCCGGCGATCTGGTGCATCTGCCTGACGACATGCGCGCGGTGATCGGCCACGGCCGCGCCCGCTGCGTCGATTTTCAGGATGCGGCTTATGGCGAGGCCTATATGGCAGGGGTGGCGCGGTTGAGCGCCGCCGATCTGACCGACCACCGGATCGCCAATGCGGTGACAGAGGCCTGCCGCAGGCTGGCGCTGTGGATGGCCTACGAGGATGTCGCCCGGGTCGCCGACCTCAAGACCCGGCCAGAGCGGTTTGCCCGCATCCGGAACGAGGCTCAGGTCCAACCCGGCCAGATCCTGACCGTTACCGAATACATGAAACCGCGCGCCGAAGAGATCGCGGATATTCTGCCGGTGCGGACCGGCGCCTGGATCATGCGGCGGGTCGCGGCGGGGCGGGGCCTGCCGTTTCTGGGGCGCGGCATCCATCTGCGCTCGAACGGTGTGCTGGGCTATCGGCTGCTGCGCTTTGTGGCCGGGCTGCGCCGGATCCGCCGCCGGTCCTACCGCTTTGCCGAGGAACAGTCGGCCATCGAAATCTGGCTGTCCGCCATGGAAACCGCTTTGGCCCGGGACGCCGGGTTTGCCGAGGCGCTGGCGGGGCTTCCGCGCGTGCTCAAGGGCTATTCCGACACGCTGGTGCGGGGGCGGGCGGCGTATGACCGGATCCTGACCGACATCGTGCAACCGGCGCTGGCTGCGGGGGCCGAGGCCGAACGCGCCGCCCACCTGCGCGCCGCCATCGCGGCGGCGCTGGCCGCCGACACTCATGCCAAGCTGGACGCCGTGCTGCAGGGCGGCCCCGCTTCCGCGCCCGACCCAGCGCCCATGCCCGACCCCGCAATCCCGAACCTGAAAGGCGCCGCCAATGTCTGAGATGCTGACCAGCCGCCGGGTGCTGACCATTGAATGGGGTGATTGCGACCCGGCCGACATCGTCTTTTTCCCCCGCTACTTCGCCTGGTTCGATGCCTCCACCGCCAACCATTTCAAGGCGGCGGGCCTGCCCAAGCCAGAGCTGCAGCGCCGCTATGGCGTGTTGGGCTTTCCGATGGTCGATACACGGGCGCAGTTTCACATCCCCTCGACCCATGGCGACGAGGTCACGATAGAGACGACGATCACCCGCTTCGGCCACGCCAGTTTTGAGGTGGAACACCGCCTTCTGCGCGGCGACCGGCTGGCGGTGAAAGGGGTCGAAAAGCGGGTGCTGGTAAAGCGGGCAGATGATGGAAACGGCATCAAATCCTGCGCGATTCCAGAAGATGTGAAGGCATTGTTTGCAACGTGACTCGTCGCGCCGTTAGCTGCTTGCATTGTAGGCCAGACGTGCCACACTGCAGAACACACAACTGCGGGACAGACCCATATCCGGCAGGGCGGCCGTGACTGCCCCCCACCCGGATGTGGAACCCGAGCGGGTTGACGCTGTCGATCCGGCCGGGCCAAGAACACGCAGATATCATAATGGCTCTAGGGAGGATCCATGAAGAATTTTGTTGCAACGCTTGCGCTTGCCGCGCTTTTTCCGGCGACCGCCGCCGTGGCGCAGGCCAATCTGACGGCCGAAACCGCATCGCCGGGGGGGGTCACATACCTTTCGACCTCGGCTCTGGCGGAATTCGCATCGCAGTCCGGCGCGGCGAACATCCAGGTGGCCGAAGGCCAAACCCTGACAAATTCGCTGATCAACATCGCGGAAGGCAAATCCGACATCTCGGCCATGCCCTTCATTCTGCCGTTCCTTCTGTCCAAGGGCATCGGACCCTACGCCGCGCAGGGCCCCGAGACGGGGGCCGAGCTGGTCAGCAATGTGGCGGTTTTGTACACCTACACGCTTGGGGTCTTTACGCTTTATGCCTTTGACAGTTCGTCGGTAAAGGGCTGGGACACGATCGAGGGCAAGCGGATCTACAACGGCCCGCCCCGAGGCGGTGCGCTTAGCAATTCGCGGGCGGTCATCCGGATCATCACGGGGCTGACCGATGGCGAAGGCTATGAAGGGGTCCAGGTCAACTGGGGTCAGGCCGTGCCGACGATCACGGGCGGGGCGGCCGATGCC
>CAYGRI010000309.1:2959-6510 GCA_964352155.1 uncultured Maritimibacter sp.
CCTCTGGCAACATGACGATCTGGTCGATGCCGAAGGATGCCTTTGAAAGCGATTCCGCCCAGACCTATGCCAAGGTGCCCGGCTCTGCCGCCTTCATCGTGCCCCTGTCGGAACTGACCTTTGGCGACGGTGTCACCGTGGTGTCCGAGGATGACATGTTCCGCGGTCTGGCCACCATCGGCGGCGAGGTCGTGAACGTGAACTTGGACTTTGACACCGCCAAGGCGCTGACGGCGGCCTTCATCGACAATCTCGATGCGCTCAAGGCGAAAACCCCCTATGCCAGCAGCGTCGCCTTCGGCTCTGTCGATCCCGAGGTGACGGGGATGTGCGGGACCAACCCGATCAAGTATCACCCCGGCGCCGTCGCGGCGTGGGAAGAGGCCGGATACACGATCCCGGATTGCGCCAAGTAGTCACGGCGCATGTCTGTCTTGCCGGTCCGGGGCCAATGCGCCCCGGGCCGCAGTTTGTTTTGAGAACTACGACCACGGGTGACGCAGGATGAAGGACACGGACGATGTGACACGGCGGCGCTGGACGCTGCTTTATGCCTTGTCGTTGCTGCTGGTAATCATCGGCATGATCAATGCCATGCCCGGGGTGCCGGGCCTGCAGAACGCGCTGCGCAGCCTGACGGGCATCGAAAGCCTGGCCGTCAACCGCTTTCCCACCGAGTATTTCTATCCGCTGGCCTTCCTGGCCCTGATGACCGTCGTGGTACTGAAGCATTCCGCCTACCGGACCTGGGCGAACCGCTCGCCCCTGCGGCGCCGGCTGGGGCTGGCCTTTGATCTGGCGATGTTCCTGATGGCGGCGCTGATCTCGATCACCTATCTGGTCGAGATCGACAGCGTCTGCCTGGTCGACCGCGTCACCGGATTGCGCGCCCAGATGATCGCCGATTCGCTGGCCCGCGAGACCGAGCTTGCGGGGCTGATGGGCCTGCCGCCGCCGACCTCGGTGGACGATCCGAAATGCGTGCAGACCACGGGCGGCTGGCTGGTGCTGATCGTCGGTTTCGCCGTGATCACCTTTCTGGCCTATAACGTTCGCGTCTGGGGGCTGCCGCTGGTGATGGTGGCGATCCTGATGGCCGCCTATACGATCATCACCGTGCTGGTGTGGTATTTCCACGGGCCCGAGGACATCAACAAATACCTGATGACCAAGATCGGCGGAGAGCCCCGGCTGTTGTCGGACGGCCAGCCCCGGATCCACGACATCCTGGTGAACGGATCGGCCGGGTTGCTGGGCCGGTTCCTGGACATCATCCTGAACACGATCTTTCCCTATCTGGTGATGGGGTCGCTGTTTGGCGCCTCGGCCGGGGGGCAATCGCTGATCAAGCTGGCGTTCCGCTGGACGCGCAAGCTGCGCGGCGGCCCGGCCCATGCGGCCATCGTCGCCTCGTCGCTGTTCGGCACGATCTCTGGCGGGCCGGTGGTCAACGTGCTGTCGACCGGGGTGCTGACCATCCCGATGATGATCAAGCGCGGGTTCTCGCGGGTCTTCGCGGGTGGGGTCGAGGCGGCGGCGAGTTCCGGCGGCTCGATCATGCCGCCGGTGATGGGGGTCGCGGCCTTCATCCTGGCCGCCCTGACCAACGTGCCCTACCGCGAGGTGATCATCGCCGCGATCATCCCCGCCATCGCCTATTACTTCTGCCTGTTCCTGTCGGCGATGTTCCAGTCGCGCAAACAGCGAATCGAGGCAATCGGAGAACTGACCGAAGAAATGCATATGTCGCGGCAGGACATCCTGAACCTGGCGATGATCTTTGTGCCGATCCTGGTGATCCTGTTCCTGCTGCTGACCCCGAAAGAGGCGGTTGGCTGCGGCCTGATGGGCAGCCTGATGGGGGCCACCATCACGATGGACGGGGCGCGCTGCATGGCCACGGATCTGCCGTGGTTCCTGCTGCTGGTGCAGAACTCTGCCGGGGATGCGGGCAGCGCGGGCTGGTGGGCGGTGTTCCTGCTGATGTTCCTGCTGTTTCTGGATCCGGCGATGCGGGCCACCCCCCGCAAGCTGCTGGACGCGCTGTCGAATGCGGGTATCCTGATCTCGACGCTGTATCTGATGTTTCTTGCCGTCTCGATCATCGACTTTTGTCTGAACCTGACGGGGCTTTCGGAATTCATCGCGCTGGACGTGCTGTCATGGCTGAATTCGATGAACCTGGGGGGCGTCGGATCGACCGGGTTCCAGTTGCTGGCCCTGTTCGCGACGATGTTCCTTGCGGTGCTTTTGGGCATGGGGATGCCTGCCGCGCCGGCCTATATCAACGTGGCGCTGCTGATGGGGCCGGTGCTGGCCGGGCTGGGGCTGTCGATCTTCACCGCCAACATGTTCATCTTCTACTTCGCCGTCGCCAGCGCGATCACCCCGCCGGTGGCGCTGGCCGCCTTTGCCGCCGCCTCGATCACCCAGGCGGATCCGATGGCGACAGGCCTGTCCGCCGTACGCTCGGGGATCGTGATGTTCGTCATCCCCTTTGTGTTCGCCATGCACCCCGAATTGCTGCTGATCGATGCCGCGATCCTCAACCCGTTGGCGCAGGCGGGCGAGTCGCGATACCTGGATGGCTATGACGGCAACTTCCATGCGGGAGAGATGGCCTTGCTGTTGCTGCGGGTTCTGGTGGCTCTGTACCTTTTGGCCAGCGCGCTGGCGCGGTACGACATGGCGGCCCTGCCAGCCTGGGAGATCGCGCTGCGGCTGGTTCTGGTGGTGCTGCTGCTGACCTTCTCGCCCGTGCTGTATCTGGGCGCGTTGGCGGCGGCGGTCCTGCTGGTGGCGCTGCATCGGATCGGAGCCCGCACCTCGGGCGCCGTGGCATGAGCGGAGAGGGGGCGGCGGTGGCGCGGCCGAATTTTCTGTACATCATGGCCGATCAGCTAAGGGCGGATTGGCTAGGCTGTTACGGGCATACGGTGGTCCGGACGCCCCATATCGACGCTTTGGCGGCGCGGGGTCGGCTCTTCACCGATTTTCACGCCGCCTCGCCCGTCTGCATGCCGAACCGGGCCAGCTTCATGACCGGCCGCTATCCCAGCGTGCATGGCCTACGCTACAATGGCTGCGTGCTGCCCGCCCGCGCGAATACCTTCATCGATGTTCTGCGGGCCGAGGGGTACCGCACGGCCTCTATCGGCAAAAGCCACCTGCAACCCTTCACCGACCACCCGCCGCATGCCTGGAAGACCAAGTCGGGGCCAATCGCCGAGGCGTGGAGGGACGATCCGGCGGCCTATGACCGGGAGGAGCCGGACCGCTATACGGCCGAGGCGCGCTATGACCTGCCGACGCCCTATTATGGGTTTGACCATGTCGAGATGGTGACGGCCCATGGGGACCGGGCCGGGGGGCATTACCGCCAGTGGTTTCGCGCCACGCATCCGGATTGGCAGGCGCTGACCGATCCGGCCAATGAATTGCCGCACAATTACACCTGCCCGCAGGCCTACCGCACGCCGATCCCCGAAGACAGCTACCCCACGGCCTGGATCCGCGACCGGGCGGCGGACTGGCTGCGGGGGCAGGCGGGT
>CAYGRI010000310.1:0-6502 GCA_964352155.1 uncultured Maritimibacter sp.
GCTTTCGGGGGTCAGGCCGGTGTGCAGCACCCAGGGCGCGAACAGGGCCTGCACCTCGGGCGAGGCAAAATCCGCCTCCAGCCAGCCGCGCGCCGGTTGCAGCGCTTGCCCGAACCAGGCTTTCAGCGGGCCAAGCCCCTGCCGCCAAGCCTGTTTAGCAACCAGCCAGGCGGTTGGCCGAGACCACAGGGGCTGACCCAGCAGCGCGAACAGGAACCCGGCCGATTGCTCGACGCCTTGCACCGCCGCCATGTGACGGTCGCCATCGCCGGGGGCGAGCGCGTTGAAGGCAGCGGTGTTGGCGGCGCGGTCGGTCGTCAGAACCGCGCTGGTGCCGTCGGGGCGGATCACCGCCGTGGGCGTGCCGGTATGGCCATAGTCCAGCCCGTTTTCGGCCAGGGCGGCCCCCAGTTCCGCATTGGCGGGGCCGGTCAGGAACAGGACAAAAGTCGCGGCCATCACATCGTGGTGAAAGCCGGGCAGGGTGATCTGATCCGTGTGCATACAGCCGCCGGGGCGGTCGGATCGCTCCAGCACCAGCACCTTGCGGCCTTTGCGCGCCAGCATGGCGGCCGCCACCAGCGCGTTCATGCCCGCGCCAATGACGACAATCGGATCCCCCTGGGCCATGCCCTAGCCCTTGGGAACGAGGGCCAGCGCGCGGATCGGGCTGCCGGTGCCGCGTTTGATCTTAAGCGGCGTGGCGATCAGAATCGCGCCCTTGGCTGGCAGCTTGTCGAGATTCGCGAGGCTGGCCAGCCCAAAGCAATTGTCGCGGTGCAGCAGGTTGTGCGCCGGGAACGGCGGATCCATCGCGCCGGCCTGCCCGGCATCGGTGCCGATGCACTGGCTGCCCCAGCCGACGATCTTTTTCGACAAGAGATATTCGATGCAATCCGGGGTCGGCCCGGGGCTGTGGGGGCCCGACTCATCGGCGTTGAGGAACTTGGCCTCGTCCCCGGCGCGCTTGTCCCAGTCGGTGCGCATCACGACCCATTCGCCCGCCCCGATCTCGCCATGCTCAGCCTCCCAGGCTTTGACATGATCGGCGGTCAGCAGGAAATCCTCGTTCTCGGCGCTTTCCTTCGAGCAATCGATCACGTTCACCGGCGCCACAAGGCGCTGCACATCCAGCGTGTCGGTGAACCCGTCCTCATAGTCCTTGCCGGTGATCCAGTGATGCGGCGCGTCGAAATGGGTGCCGGAATGCTCGCCCAGCACCATCCAGTTCCAGGCGAAGAACGGCCCGTCCTCGTCATATTCGCTGATCTTGTGGATCTCGACCCGGGGGGTGTTCTTGGCGAAATCCGGTGGCAGGTAGAGAATCGGCGTCTCTGGCCCCAGAACACCGGTGCAATCCACGATCTCGATCGCGCCACTGGCCAGCATGGCCCCCAGATCGCCTAGCGTCGTCGTTGCGGTCATTCGTGCTGTCTCCCTGTGCGCGGCGCGGTTGCTGCGCCTCTTTTCGTGATTAACGGTAGACAAGATTATATGCGTTTGCAAATATCCGATGCGACGAGAGGGTGAAAAAAGATGGTCGCGACCGTGGATGCTGTCCTGATAGGGGCCGGGGTGAACAGCTTGGCATGCGCCGCGCATATGGCGGCGCGCGGCAAGCGTGTTGCGATCTTTGAGCAGGCGCAGACACCGGGCGGGGCGGTCAAATCGGGCGCCTATACCTTGCCGGGTTTCACCCATGACTGGGCGGCGATGAACTTGTCCTTGTTCGCCGGATCCCCGTTTCAAGCCTTGCATGGCGCGGAATTAGCCAAGCACGGGCTGGCATTCGCACCCGTCGCCCATCCCTTTGCCAGCGCGTTTCCCGACCGCTCCTGGATGGGGGTGTCGGCCGATAGGGCGCTGACCACCGCGCGCATCCGGGGACATGACGCGGAGGACGGCGCCGCATGGGAGGCTCTGAGCGCCGATTTCCCGAATCAGGCAGAGACCATTTTCGCGATTCTCGGCGCGTCGATGAAAAAACGTGCATTCGCAAGCATTGGCTGGAAAACTTGGCGCAAGATCGGCGCCCCCGGGATGCTGGACATGGGGCGGTTCCTGACCGCCTCGCCGCGCTGCTGGCTGGAAGAGACGTTTCGGTCGCCCAAGGTGCGGGCCATGCTGGGGGCCTGGGGTATGCATCTGGATTTCGCGCCCGACATCGCGGGCGGGGCGGTGTTTCCGTACCTGGAAGGGATGGCGGGGCAGGCCTTTGGGATGGTACTGGCCGAGGGCGGCGCGCAGACTGTGACGGATGCGCTGGTCCGGATGATCGAGGCGCGCGGCGGGCAGATCCATTGCGGGGCCGAGGTGACGCGGATCCTGCACAAGGACGGCAGGGCGTCGGGCATCGAACTGGCAGATGGATCGACGGTCGAGGCGGATACGGTGATCGCCAATGTCTCGCCCCGCGCGATGCTGCGCCTGACGGGCGGCACGCGGACGGCGCGCTATGACATGGCGTTGGAGCGATTCTCTTACGCGCCGGGGACGATGATGATCCATCTGGCGACGGACGGGCTGCCGGATTGGGCGGCGGGCGCCAGCTTGCAGCGGTTCGCCTATGTGCATCTGGCGCCGAGCCTGGATCAGATGGCGCGGACCTATGCGCAGGCCAAGGCGGGGCTGTTGCCGGATGAACCGGTGATCGTTTGCGGTCAGCCCACGGTCGCCGATCCGTCGCGCGCGCCTGAGGGCAAGCATGTGCTTTGGTTGCAGGTGCGAATGGTGCCCGGCTCGATCAAGGGCGATAGCGCCGGTCAGATCGCGGGACGGGATTGGGCCGAGGTGGCAGAGCCCTATGCCGAGCGCGTGCTGGATCTGGTCGAGCGCTATGCGCCGGGGCTGCGCGGGCGTATCCTGGGGACGCGGATCGTTCCGCCGACAGAGCTGGAGGCCGACAACCCGAACCTCGTTGGCGGAGATCAGGTCTGTGGCAGCCACCATCTGACGCAGCATTTCATGTATCGTCCCGTGCGCGGTCATGCGGATGGGACAACTCCGATCCGGGGCCTGTACCACACCGGCGCCGCCGTCTGGCCCGGTGGCGGGACGGGGGCCGGGCCGGGGTTCCTTCTGGGCAAGGCGCTTGTCGGGGAATGAGACAACAAGACAACAACAGGGAAACAACAATGTCACTTACACGTCGCACCATGATGAAGATGAGCGTGGCCACGGCGGCGCTGGGCGCGCTGGGCTCTCCGCTGGGCGCGGCCGCCCATTCGGACGAGCTGGTGATCGCCTACAACGTGAACCTGCCCAGCTGGGATCCGACAGTCGGCCCGTCGGCGGTGAACCCGACGATCCAGGGGTTCTACCAGTCGGTGTTTGACATGTTCATCCACCAGGAGCCGGACCTGAGCTTTTCCGGCGGCATCCTGACCGGCTGGGGCTGGAATGAGGATGACACGCAGATCTGGATGGATGTCCGCGAAGGCGTGACCTGGCATAACGGCGATCCGCTGACGCCCGAGGATGTGGTCTGGTCGCTGGAACGCGCGGGCACGGCGGAGACCGGGAATCCGATCCAGTTCGTCTGGGGCAAGATCGGCAATTTCGCGATCGACGGCACCCGGGTGACGGCGGATGTGCTGGAATATGAGCCGACGCTGTTCAAGTGGATGGCCTTTCTAACCGGCTATGTGATGCCCAAGAAATATTACGAAGAGGTCGGCGCCGCCGGGTTCGAGGCCGCCCCGATCGGGACCGGCCCCTATATGGTCGACAGCTTCGAGCGGAACGCCTTTGTGCGGCTGAAGGCGAACGAGAATTACTGGGGTGGCGCGCCGGAATTCAAGAACGTGACGATCAAATTCGTCACCGATTCCGCCAGCCGGGTGGCCGAGGTGGAATCCGGCAACAGCCATGTCACCTTAGAGATCCCATACGAGGAGTTCGACCGGCTGAAAGAGAAGGACGGTTTGGCGGGCGCGGCGCGGCCGGTGTCCGACATCGGCATGATCTTCATCAACGATATCGAGGTGATGACCGATCCCAACGTGCGCAAGGCCATGGCCCATGCCATCGACAAGCAGGCCATCGTCGACCGGCTGTTGTCGGGCTACGGTGTGCCCATCGACACGTTGCAGACCCCGGATTACGCGGCTTACGATGCCTCGATCACGGTGGCCTATGACCCGGAGATGGCGAAGGAGTTGCTGGCGGCCAGCGGCTATGGCCCGGACAATCCGGTGACGTTCAAGATCCAGACGACGCGCGGCTTCAAGCCCAAGGATTACGAGATCATCCAGGCCATCGTCGGGCTGTGGCGCCGGGTTGGGATCGAGGCCGAGATCGAAGTCTATGAGATCGCCAAGCATTTCGAGCTGCGCGCAGCGGATCAGCTGGCACCGGCGGCGTTCTACAACTGGGGCAATGCGGTGGGGGATCCGACGACCTCGACCGGGTTTGCGATGTTCGGCCCCTCGCCGCATTCGGTCTGGGACGGGCAGGACACTTTCGACATGATCCTGCCGCTGTGGGGCGAACCGGACGAAGCCAAGCGCATCGAAGGCTGGAAGGCGGTGGACCGGCATATCGCCGAGAATGCTCTGGTGATCCCGTTGTTCCAATATGTGCAGCCGATCCTGCACTCGGCCTCTGTCAAGGTGGTGCCACATGCGTCGGGCGCGTTGTTGCCGTATCTGATGTCGCCGGCCTGATCGGGATCGCACCGGATCGGACCGTTGGGCGGTCCGATCCGCCGTGGGGCGCTGCCCCCCGGACCCCCCGGAGTATTTCCGGCCAGAAGAAGAGGGGCGCAGGTCATGTGCCCTGGGTGTCAGGCGGCGGATGTGCATTGGGGCCTCCGCAGGTACAGGTGGTGTCTTGCAGTTACTGCGCACGCTTTTGATCCGATTGGCGACGACGGCGGTGACGCTGTTCGGCGTGGCTGTGATCGTGTTTGTCGTCATCCGGGTGGTACCGGGCAATCCCATTGCGATGATGCTGCCCCCTGGTGCGAGCGAGGCGGATATTGCGCGGCTTGAGGCGCTGTATGGACTCGATAAGTCTATATTTGAGCAATTCCTGATCTGGCTGGGCGGTGTGCTGCTGGGCGATTTCGGGACGTCGATTTCCTTGCGTCAGCCGGTGGCGGGGCTGGTTCTGGGGCGGCTGCCCGCGACGCTGGAATTGTCGATCATGGCGCTGGTCGTTGCGGTGGCGCTGGGTGGGGCGATGGCGTTGTTGGGCACCTTGCGCCGGGGCACGCGGACCGAGGGGGCGGTGGATGTGACCGCGGGCATGGCGCTGTCGGTGCCGGATTTCCTGTGGGGGCTGGCGCTGATCCTGGTTTTCGGGGTGCTGTGGCCGGTGTTCCATATCTCTGGCCGGGTGTCGCCTTCGCTGGATTTCGATTTCACGACGAATTTCTACCTGTTCGAAGGGTTTTTGCGGCTGCGGTTCGATGTGGTCTGGGATCTGATGGCGCATATGTTCATGCCGGCGCTTGCGCTGGCCGTTCCGCTGGCGGCGATCATTGCGCAATTGCTCAAGCAATCGCTGAAAGAGACGATGCATCTGGATTATGTGACGCTGGCGCGGGTCAAGGGGTTTTCCGAACGTGCGGTTATCCTGCGGGAGGCTTTGCCGAATGCCGCTTTGCCCACGCTGACGCTGGTGGGGGTGCAGTTCACCTTTCTGATCGGCGGGACTGTCATTATCGAGCGGCTGTTCAGCTATGAAGGTTTGGGCAACATGGCCATTGACGCGGTGATCAACCGCGATCTGCCCCTGATCCAGGGGATCGTCCTGCTGTTCGCGCTGATCTTTACAATGGTCAATCTGCTGGTCGATCTGACCTATGCCGCGCTGAACCCCCGGTTGCGCCATGCGTGACGGGCGTGGAGAGATCCGGCGGCCGATTGGACTGCGCTTGTGGCTGTCGGGCGGCTGGCTGACGTTGCTTGTCGGGGCGGCGGTTCTGGCCCCCTGGCTCGCACCGCATGATCCGCTGGCGCAGGATCTGTTTGCCGGGCGGATGCCGCCGTTCTGGCAGAGCGGGGCCGACCCGTTGTACCCTCTGGGCACGGATTCGCTGGGCCGCGATGTGCTGAGCCGTTTGATGTATGGGGCGCAGCTGGCGATTGTCGTGGCGCTGGTGGCAGGGGTTCTGACTTGTGTGATCGGATCCGCGCTGGGGCTTCTGGCGGGGTATTACGGCGGTTGGACGGATCGCATCATCTCTCGCTTCGTCGATATCTGGATGGCGTTTCCGCCGGTGCTGTTCGCGATCTTGCTGATTGCGGTGCTGGGGACGGGGCTGACCTCGATCATCATCGCCATTGTCGTGATCGATTGGACGCGCTTTGCACGAGTGGTGAGGGCGGAGACCATGGCGCAGGGGGCGATGGATTATGTGGACAGCGCCCGTGTGGTCGGGCGGGGGCGGTTCAGTACCTTGCTGGTCGAGATTCTGCCCAACGTTCTGCCCACCATCGGCGTCCTGCTGACGCTGGAGATGGGGATCGCGGTGATCGTCGAGGCGATCCTGAGCTTT
>CAYGRI010000311.1:0-1792 GCA_964352155.1 uncultured Maritimibacter sp.
CCGGAGCGGCTCATGTCACTGCCTGTGCGAGGGCCGGGCGCGGCGCGCGCGCAAAGCGGCTGTTGGCGATGGCGGCGGGATCGGCCAGCGGGGCGGCGCCGGTGGCCAGCTGCGCGGCTAGCTTGCCTACCCCCGGCCCCAGGCCAAAGCCATGCCCCGACAGGCCCGTCGCCAACACCAGACCCGGCGCCCGGTCCATGGATCCGATCACCGGGATCTCGTCGGGCATCACGTCGATCATGCCGCCCCAGCTTTCGACCATGCGGGCCTCGGCCAGATGCGGATACAGATCCTTGGCGCTGGCCAGCACCCGCGCCAGCAGCGCGGCGTCAGGCGTGGGGTCCATCACCCGCACCGCCTCGAACGGAGTCGCCTCGTCCATGGTCCAGCGATGCCGGCCCAGCGGGCCAAAGAACGACGGCCCGGCGCGCAGTTTCATGATCCGCCAGCGCGACCGCAGGATCGGCAGAAAGGCCGCGAAATGCCGGAACGCCGCCGGGACCAGATCGAACTGCGCGGCGCCGGAGCGCGCGACAGTGCAGCCGCCATCGGCGCGGGGCCGGATCGAGGCGCCGCTGGCCCCGAAGGTCGAGGCAGAGACATGCGTCACCGGGCTGGTCCGCATCGCCGAAGACCGGATCGCCAGTTGCGGCAGCGACAGCCCTTCGTTTTCCAGCAAGGAGCGGGACCAGATCCCCCCGGCCAGGATCACCGAATCGCAGCGCACCAGGCCGCGTTCGGTCACCACGCCGCAGATCCGGCCCGCCTCGCGGTGCAACCCGCGCACGGCGATGCCTTCGAAGATCCGCGCACCCTGCCGCTCTGCCAGCCGCGCCATCGCCGGGACCGCGCGGGCCGGTTCGGCATAGGCGTCGCTGGGCGTGTGCAGGGCGCCCTTCAGCCGCGCATCGGGGGCGTTCAGGCCCAGCATCGCGCTGGCCTCGGCCCCCGACAGCATCCGCGAATCCAGCCCGAATGCGGCGGCATGGGCCATCCAGGCCTCGCGGCTGGCCTGCTCTGCGTCGGTATGCGACAGGTACGTGACCCCGCCCACGCGAAAGCCGATATCCTCGCCCACCTCCCGCGCGATCTCGTGCCATAGGCGTTCC
Source organism: uncultured Maritimibacter sp. (assembly GCA_964352155.1). GTDB lineage: Bacteria > Pseudomonadota > Alphaproteobacteria > Rhodobacterales > Rhodobacteraceae > Psychromarinibacter. The sequence goes on from CAYGRI010000311.1 coordinate 1,110, forward strand.
GCCTCGATCATCAGGGGCAGTTCATCGGGATCCCGGCCCTGCTTGCGGATCCAGCCCCAGTTGCGCGAAGATTGTTCGCCCGCCACGCGCCCTTTTTCGAACAGAACGGCGGGGATGCCGGATTTCGCAAGGAACAGCGCGGCGGACACACCGGCCACGCCGCCGCCGATCACGACAACGGGCGCGCGGTCGGGAATTTCCTGATGTGTCGGAGTGCTCTTCATGTCGTCCGATCCTAGGCGGGGGCCTTTCCGGAATGCAATCACTAACAGGCTTTGCCAAGCGTCTGGGCCAGGGTCCCCCCCGGGCGGTTTTTGGGGCGGCGCCCCTTGGCGCGCCTCGACACCGCCCGTTTGGCGGCGCGATTTGTCCGGTCCCATGAGCGGCCCGCCCCGGAGTGCGGCACCCGCACAGACCCGCCGCCTGCCAATTGCACAGCTTGCGGCAACCGGCCGTTCGGGTCACAGGAAACGGGGGGCTTTTGCCGCGGAGCCTCGGGGAACAGGCCGGGGCCCGGCGGCTTGCCGCCATTGTGAAGCGATTCCCCCGGTTTTCCGGGCCTATGCCCCCTTGCCGCAGCCCAGATAGAGGGTAAATTGTTGCTTGATTTCAGAAGAAAGAGCCATGACCCGGACAGACACCGATATCCGTCCGTCGCGCGCCTGCAGCGATACGCTCGAGAT
>CAYGRI010000311.1:1802-6432 GCA_964352155.1 uncultured Maritimibacter sp.
TCGAGATCGAGCAGCGCCTGCGCGCCTTGGTGCAACTGGGCCGGGGCGCCGCGCCCCTGCCGCTGGAACAGGCCATCGACTATGCCCTGCTGGGCGGCGGCAAACGGCTGCGCCCTCGGCTTGTGCGGGCCATCGCCGGCCCCTCCGTCGCAGCGCTGGATGTGGGCTGCGCGGTCGAGATGGTGCACTCCGCCTCGCTGATCCTCGACGATCTGCCCAGTATGGACGACGCGGCGCTGCGGCGCGGCCAGCCGACCACCCATCGCCGGTTTGGCGAGGCCACGGCGATTCTGGCGGCGGTGTCGCTGATCACCGAAGGGTTCGAGGTGATCGCAAGGCTGGATCTCCCGCCCGGAATCCGCAGCCGAATGGTGCGGGCCCTGTCGCACAGCATCGGGCGCCACGGCATGTCCGCCGGTCAGAACCTGGACCTGATCCGGCATTCCGACACAGCGGATGCGGTCGACCGGCTGAACGCGCTGAAAACCGCGACCCTGTTCGCCGCCGCGGCAGAGATGGGCGCCGTCCTGCGCGGCATGACCGAGGCGCAGATCACCGAGGTGGTCGCCTTTGCCCAGCATTTCGGGCGGGCGTTTCAATTGGCCGACGATGCACTGGACCACGCCGCCTCTGCCCTGGTGAACGGCAAGGATGTGGGCGCCGATGCCGGGAAATCCACGATGGAACAGATCGCGGGCGCGCAGGCGGCGCAGACCCTCCGCGACCGGCATCTGCAGGCGGCCGATGCGGCGCTTGCCCGGTCCGGTCTGGATGCAGCCGCCTTTGCGCCCTTCCTGAAAAGCCTGGCCGTCACGACGGGGCGGCCGTGAATGCCTTGAACGATATGGTCGTCACCGCCCCTGCCCTTTGCGTCGAGGATCTGCAGGTGCGCTATGGCAAACACTCGGTGCTCAAGGGCGTGTCGCTGACCGTCCGGGCGGGCGAGGCGCATTGCCTGCTGGGCGCCAACGGGGCGGGCAAGACAACGCTGCTGCGCACGATCCTGGGGCGGATCAAGCCGGTCTTTGGGCAGGTGCATCTGGGCACCGGCGGCGTGGGGCTGGTGCCGCAGGACATCGCCCTGTTCCCCCGTCTGACGGTGCGCGAGAATCTGTCGGTCTTCGCGCGCCTGTCCGGGGTGCCGCGCAAGGCCATCGCGGCCCGCGTAGCGGAAACGGCCGAACTGTCGGGCATTGCCTCGCGGCTGAAAGCGCGGGTGGAAGATCTGTCGGGCGGCTGGCAGCGGCGGGTCAACATCGCCTCGGCCCTGCTGGGGCGGCCCGCGTTGCTGATCCTCGATGAATCGACCGTGGGCGTCGATCCGGCGGCCCGCGCGGATCTGCACGACCTGATCCGGTCGCTATGCGCCGAGGGGATGGGTGTCTTGATGACCACCCACGATCTGGCAGAGGCAGAAGCGGTTTGCACCCATGTAGTGGTCCTCGCCGAGGGCCGCATCGAATTGTCCGGCCCGATCCACGGGCTGATCCAGGCAGAATTCGGCGACAGTTTCCTGCTGTACCTGACGCTGGGCCCCGGCACCGACGCCGAGGCGCGCGGCTATGTGACAGAGCTGGGCTTTCATGTGTCCGAGGGCACCGCCATCGGCCTTGTCCAGGACGAACGCCACGGGCTGAGCCTTGTGTCCCAGCTCCGCCAGGTCGGGCTGGCGCTGTCCAGCGTCAGGCTGGAACGGCCGGGCCTGTCTGCACTCTATGACCAGAACCAGGGCGCGGCGTGATGATCCTGACCGTGGCCCAGGTGATGCTGTTGACCCTGATGCGGGACAGGGGCGCACTGGCGATGGTGTTTGTCCTGCCGCCCGCGATCTTCGTGGTCTTCGCCGCGATCTTTTCGGAAACCGGCCAGGGCGACCCGGATCTGCGGCTGGGCCTGGCCATGCTGGCGCCCGATCCCGCGTTTCAAGAGGCGTTCCTGGCCCTGCCCTCGCAAAGCGTGCGCCTGTATGACGACGCCTCTGCCCTGCGCCTCGACATTGCCGAGGGCGGTCTGGACGGCGGCTTGCTGCTGCGCGGCAGCCTCACGGATCTGGACCAGACGCCGCTGGTCGTGCTGGTGGATCCCGGCAAGCGGATGGCGGGCGCGGTGCTCGAAGGCCGGGTGCGCGCGCTGCTGGCCGCCGCCCTGCCCGAGGTGATGATCGAACGGCAAGCGCGCGGGCTGGAACCGGTGATCGGCGCGCTGACCGTGTCGCAGGGCGATCTGCTGGATCTGGCGATTGCCCAGGGCGCGGGCCTGCCGGCGGCGCCGATCACCTTGCAGGAACGCGTGGGCGAGCCTGGTCAGGCGGATCCCACCGTCAGCTATTACGCCGGGGCGATTGCGATCATGTTCCTGTTGTTCTCTGCCACCCAGACGGCGGCGGGGCTAATCGACGAGCGGCGCTCCGGCATCCTTGACCGCTTTGCCGCGGGTCCGGGGGGCATCGATGTGGTGGTGCTTGGCAAGGCAACCTTTCTGGTGTTGCAGGGTTTTGTCCAGGGGGCGCTCGTCTTCGTGGTGGCGGCGCTGTTTTATGGCGTGCCGGTCTGGGACCATTGGCTGGGCTGGCTGGGAGCGACGTTGCTGGCGGCGGCGGCGGCCTCTGGCCTGGGGTTGTTCTGCGCGGCCGCCTGCACCACGCGGGCGCAGGCGGTGACGGTGTCGAACTTTGTGGTCCTCACCTTCTCGGCTTTGGGCGGGTCGATGGTGCCGCGGTTCCTGATGCCCGACTGGCTGCGCAACATCGGCGCGGCAACGCCCAACGCCTGGGCGGTCGATCTGTATCAGGGCCTGCTGATCCGCGATCTGCCGTTTTCGGGGCTGCTTCTGCCCATGGCCGCGCTGGCGGCGCTAGCGCTTTTGGGCATCACGGGGGCGGTGCTGCTGTCGCGGCAAAGGATGCAGTTATGAGGCGGCGCGACACCATCGTCGGCCTTGCGCTGGCCGCCGCGGTGTTCCTGGCCTGGGCGGGGCTGCTGTACGCCACTTTGTTCCGCGTCGACTGGTCGGTCTGGGCCTGGCTGGCCCCGTTGGCCATCGCGGTGCAATGCTGGTTGTTCGTGGGCATGTTCATTGCGGCCCATGACGCGATCCATGGCACCCTGTCCCCCGCCCTGCCATGGCTGAACGCCCCCATCGGCACGGCGTACGTGTTTCTGTACGCCGGGTTCTCCTACCGCGCCTTGGCGCAAGAGCATCACGCCCACCACAAGCATTCCGGCACCGAGGACGACCCGGATTTCAACCCCGGCAACCCGCGTGACTTCTGGCCCTGGTATCTGGCGTTCTTCCGGCATTACTTTGGCCTGCGAGAATTCGTTCTGCTGGCCGTCGCCGGGACTGGCCTGGCCCTAGCGCTGCAAGACCGCGCCGCGCTGATGCTGGTGTTCTGGGCGCTGCCGGCGGTGCTGTCTTCTGTCCAGCTGTTCTACTTTGGCACCTACCTGCCGCACCGGCACGAAACCCAACCCTTCGCCGATCACCACAACGCCCGCAGCGCGGGCCAGCCCTGGCTGGTGTCACTGCTGGCCTGCTTTCACTTCGGCCACCACCACGCCCACCATGCGATGCCCTGGCTGCCGTGGTGGCGCCTGCCCTTGGCCCCCACGCCAGTGACGAGGCCCGCATGTCCGCAATCGTGATCCCCGTTGTCATCGTCGCGCTGACGGTTGTCGCCATGGAGCTGCTGGCCGCCTGGGTGCACGAAAAGATCATGCACGGGCCGGGCTGGGCCTGGCACAAATCGCACCATGTCCCCCATGACAAGATGGTGGAGCACAACGACCTGTACTCGGTCGTGTTCGCCGTGATCTCGATGGCGCTGTTGTGGCTTGGCAGCCTGTGGGTGCCGCCGCTTTGGTGGGTGGGGATCGGGCTGTGCGTCTATGGCGCACTGTATTACGTGCTGCATGACGGGCTGGTGCATCAGCGCTGGCCGTTCCGTTATGTGCCCCGGTCGGGCTATCTGCGGCGGATCTATCAGGCGCACCGCCTGCACCACGCCGTGCAAGACAAGGACGGCGCCGTGTCCTTCGGATTCGTGCTGGTCGCCCCGCCGGAAAAGCTGCGCCAGGACCTGCGGCGCAAGCAAGCGAGCAAAGGGGGCGTCGAAATCCGCCGGACACGTCCAGGGCAACGGCCTGACGCGGGCGGCACGTCGCACGGGGCCGCGCTTGATTGAATCGCCCGGACCGGATCGAACGGACCGGTCAAAGCGGCGATGGTCGGCGGCTGGACAGGGCATCCCGGGAGCGTGCCGCGCCCCATCAGATCCGTGCATTCACATGTCGAACCTAGACAGGGCGCAGGCCCGTTCAGCCCGGCATGGGACGTCGACCTGGCGCGACACGCCTTGACCCGGCGCGCCCGTCGTCGCGTCTGACTGGCTGCGCCTAGGCCGACAGGGCGCCCGACCGCGGCTCGGTGGGCCGCGCCCAGAGGCCCGCGCGGGACACGGGCCTGGCGCGCAGGGGATCGGCCACCGCCCGGGTCACAAGCAGCGCTTTGCGCAGCGGCCCGGTTGACACCCGCCCGGCCCAGGCCTGTGGCGAGGATCCGCGGATGCCGGTGCCGATGTCGCGGTAGATCTGGCGCGCCGCCGCGATCCCCCAGACAGAGCGTTGCGGCA
>CAYGRI010000312.1:0-6397 GCA_964352155.1 uncultured Maritimibacter sp.
CACGAGCCCAACCTATTGCAATATCTACCTCCGCGAACTGAAGATTGAGGTTCTTGCGGGAGTAGCTGGGCTTACCAATCCTGTTTCGATGGTGTCGCCGGGACGAAAGATGGCTTGCGGCGGATTCCTTGGACACGAAGACAAGATCGTGACCAAGGAACTGGCGATGTGACAAGATGGCAGTACAAACGCGCGTTCAATGACCCGCCGTTTTTGGCCGCCGACCTTGCTGCGAAGCCGCCCGGGCTTGCGGGCTTGGGGACCGCCAGGCTCGACCGCGCTACTGCGCCAGCCCCCGCTCTGCGAGCCACTGAGCGGATCGCTGCACAGACGTCTTGTCCTTGATCTCTATGATCAGACGCGGATCGGAACTCAGCTTTTCGAGCTCCGCAAAAATCGACGGCCAGGGCAGTTGACCATCGCCAATTGCCCAATGCCGATCGGCGAAAAAGTCCGTGTCCTGAACATGGACATGGGCCAGATGATTGCCGGCGGCCCGCACGTAGCGGTCGACGGCTGGCGCATTGCCGATGCCATGGGCATAGGCCGCGTGCCCCTTGTCGATGGAGACTTTGAGCGCGGACGACGCAAAGCTCTCGATTAAGCGCACGCGTGCATGGGGGTCGCGGTCTTCGATGTTCTCCATCACGATCTGGACACCCAATTCTTCGGCGCGTTGCACCGCCGGGCCAAGCGCCAGGTGAACGCGGTCCTGAAAGGTCGCCCATCCATCGTCGCTGTTGTCGAGGTTTTCATGATGCCAGGCCTTGACCGGGCTGTGGACGACCATTTGCGTCGCACCCAGCCAACCGCAGGCGTCGAGGCCCTCGTCCAGGCGGCGGTGGACAACGGCGCGCACCTGGGCATCCTCTGTATCGAGGGGAAAGCCGCGAAACGGGCCGTGGATGCCAAGGCGGCCTTCCATACCGGCAAGAAGGGGACGAACCTCTGCCGCCTTCGCCTTGACATCGACGCTTTCCAGCGCGGGGCCGTGAAAGCCTTGCAATTCCAGGTCGCGCGGCAGCTCGCGGAGCCAGTTGTGGTGGGCGGGCAGGTCTTCGGGGCGAAGGGCCGCGCCAAGGATAAGGGGCATCGTGAACTCCTGTGTTACGTGTTGATGTTCGGGTCGAGCGCGTCGCGCAGCCAATCACCGACGAAGCGCTTGGACAGGGTGATGACAAAGATCGTCATTCCAGGGAGGACGGCGATCCACCACGCCAGAAGCAGATGGTCGCGGCCCGATCCCGGCATTTCGACCAGGCTGGTCAGGGGCGGCTGGATGCCCAGGCCCAGAAAGCTGAGCGCGGTTTCCTCAAGGACCGTCGAGGGGAAGTTCAGCGTGACCTGCAAGATCGGCATGTTGGCCACATTGGGCGGCACATGGCCCGCGTACAGCCGCCAGGGCCATGTGCCCGGGGCCCGCAAGGCGGAGACACTGCCCTTTTGCTGGGCGGCCGGCACCGCGCCGCGGACAAGGCGGGCATGGGTCTCCCATCCCGCCAATCCGACGAGGGCCACGAACAGCCAGAAGGCATTGCCGAACAGGGCCAGCACGCCCAGGACGAGGATCTGAACCGGCAAGGCGGCCCGGGCATCGACAAGCGCCATGATCAACCCGCTCAGGCCCATAAGCCGCCGCCCCTCCAGCGTGATGGCGCCCGACGCGGACACGCCCGGCCCGTGCGGATCGGGAATGCTCAGCGCGGTCAGGCTCTTGCCCGAGGCGGTCTCGCCCACAAGGTTCAGGGTCTCGCCATCGGCGATGTCAAAGCTCACCACATCGACCGCGGGGATGGGCCCTGCCGGGGACGGCACTGTCATGGTCAGGCCGGACACGCGCAAAAGAGGCGCAGAAGCGCCCCTTTCCCGAGATGTCGCCTTAGACGTCATTCAATTGCCAACGGTCAAACGCAGGTTGCCGGGGCGGACGTCTTCCCAAAACAGCGGTGTCGGCGTGTAGTCGACCCCGGCGTGCATCGCGTAGATATCGGCCGGATGAGAGAGGAGCGTCGACGGCACTTCGGTCAGGTAGATGTCCGCCGCCTCGGCAAAGGCAGCGCGGCGCGCCTCCGGGTCCACGGTCGTCTCGACCATGTTCATCAGGTCGTTGAACCGATCGTTGGACCAGTATTCGTACCGTGTCTGGATCGCCGAGTTCGGACCGCAGGACACGGCGAGCCGACCCAAGGGATAGGGGTTCGACCAAGTGTAAATCACCGCCTGGGGCATGCGTTGCGCCTTCCATCTTTCCATCGGCACCAACTGGATGTTCACGCCGATGTCGGTCCACATCTCTTGCGGGATCTGCACGACCTCATTGCCCAGCATGTAGTGGAACGGGATGTCGGGCAGCGTGATCACGGCGCCGTCATAGCCCGCCTCGACCAGCTGCGCCTTTGCCCTCTCGGGGTCATCGGCGAAGCCCGGCATGTCATCGACCAACATCTCGTTGAACGACGGGATCTGCGGCCCTTGCGCGACGGTGGTCGTACCGCCCCAGATCGTTTCGACAAGGGCCTGACGGTCGATGCCAAGGCGCAGCGCTTGCCGAATGCGGCGGTCTTGCAGCAGGGGATGCGCCGCATTGAACGCGACGACATGCGTGTTCCCGCGGGGGACCGACATGATCTTGATGTCGTGGTGGCGTTCCGGCCCAGGCACCTGATCGGGCGCCAGATCCGCTGCGATGTCAATCTCGCCCGACACCAGGCCAGCGATCCGGATCGAAACCTTGGGCACTTCGACAAAGCTCACCGAGGCGACGGCGGGCGGGTCCATGAAGTAATCGTCATTCGCGACCAGGCGGATAGACTCGCCGGCCTTGAAGTCGTCGAATTTGAACGGCCCAGTCCCGACAGGCGCCCACATCAAACCGTCCACCGCCTCTTTCATCCGTTCGTTGGAGGCAAGGTCCTCTTTTGCGAAGGCCTTGTACGCGGCGGCCTGAACGATCGGAAAGCCCTTGTCGGCCCGCCAGTGAACCATGATCGGATCGGGCTTGGCCCAGGTCAGCTTGACGGCATAGGAGCCCATCGCCGCGACGCTTTCAAGCTGGCCCAGGGCCGAGACGACCGTCCGCACCGGGGCACCGTCGCCACACACCCGTTCTGGCCCGAAGAGGAACACGACATCCGCCGAGGTGAACGGCGTCCCGTCGTGCCAGGTCGCATCGTCGCGCAGTTGCAGCACCATTTCGGTGGGGCTGATCTGTTCGCAGGATGTCGCAGGGCGAGGCACCAGAACGCCATCAACGGTCGCGGCACGCGCGACGAAATCCTGCCGGATCAGCGTATCAAACACGGAGTGCGTGACGCGCGGGCCCCCATTGCCGGACCGAATGCCGGGTTCCAGCATGCGTGCGAGTTTCGGGACAGCAACCACCAGATCCGGACGGCCGTCCGCCCAGACAGTGCCACCGGGAAGCAACATCGCCAGCGACGAGTTCGCTGCGAGAACCGCTCTTCGTGACACAAGCACCCGTCTCGTCCCAGGCTTAGGGGAGGTGACATCGAGAGCGCTTCGGCGAGGTCCTGCCGCCGAAGCGGATTGGTCCGGGCACGCTGTCGGCTGGCATCGGAAAGGAAAGCCCCATGCTCTTCCCCGAGAACATGCGGGTTCGACACAGACTCGTAGCCTGCATCGCGATACTGGGGACATCGCCATGCGACACTCAACACGCCGTCAAAGGGTGTCGAACGACCGTGCAGGGAACCGCGCCACAACCGTCCCCCTGTTTGACTGCCTTCAACATCGGCGAACCCAATTTGCATAGGTTATTCCTTGATGCCTAGAAATTTCACCTTTTGATGACCAGATGGTGACAGTCCCGCCGACAGGATCGGCAAGATCTCTAACACGTTGGGCTCGATAGAAAATTTCTTGGATCAGGCCCCTGCCCCGGCCACATCCAGAAAGCGCGCGATGGCGGGGATGTCGCGCCCGCCATCCGCAACCACGGCCAGAACCGAGGCCTTGGGTTGTGCCAGCTCCAGCTCCCCGATCTTCAGCCGCCCATCCGGAGCGACCTCGGATTGAAACAGCAAACCTGCGCCCAGCCCGGCAGCGGCGGCCGCAATAACGGCGTCGCGGACGGGCGCTTCGAACAGATGGGGAAGCGTGACACCATTGGTTTGCAGCATTCGCTCGACCATGCGCGGGTCATAGAAGGCTGTTTTTGAACAACTATTCTATGGTCTGTTAGCTGGTCCGCCGAAATTGGAGCACTGCCCAATTTCAGTTCAGTAGGATTGTGGAACACAACGATGTTCTGCCCGAACGGCTTAAAGTGTTCTTGCCGCAGAACCTCTGTGTCCGGCCAGGTCAGAATGCCGATATCGCACGAAAGATCGGAAAGCTCGCTCGGCAGCGAATGGCTGTTGCGCTGTGTCAGCTTGACGATGAAATCGGGGGACAGATCGAGGAACCGCCGGATCATCGGCATGGCAACTTGCGGCACGCTGAACCCGATCCGCACCAGGCCGGCATGTCCTTCCCTCACATCATCGACGCTGGACAGGACCTTGTCTAAATGCTGGATGGCCTGCCGAGACCGATTGAAGATCCGCAAACCGGGATCGGTCAGTTTCAGCGGCTTGCGACAGTGGAAAATCCGAACGCCCAGCCGTTCTTCGATCCGCGCAATCCGAAGCGACACGCCGGGCAGGCTCATGCCAGCAGGCACGGCGGCCTCGGAAAAGCTGCCAGTCTCGGCCACGGCAACGAGGGTGCGCAGATCCGAGATATCCAACCACGCTTCGGCCGCGCCAGGCTCGTTCGTGGGCGGTATCGTTGTTGTCTTCGCCATGCCGCCCAGCTCCGCCATCAGGTTTGGTCGTTCGCAATTCGCTGCCCTTCTTGAGACGCGTTGACGCGGGGGGCGACTGGCGCGATGTCACGGCGCTTGCAAAGACTCCTTCCGATGCCTTGCCCGAACAACATCCGGCCACGGCCTTTCGTGTGCCGAAACAGGCGCCCGGTAGCTGCGCCGCGTTGGTCTGCCGGCGTCGATTGGCCATGCCGCACAGTCCCGGCGGCGCCGCAACGCATGGGCTTTGGACCGGCTGCCGTCGGTCAGACATCCCTCCGCGGCGCATCTTCTTGAGGTGCTGAGGTTGCACATGGGAAAAAGGGGGCATCCGCAGGCGCGGGGTCCCAATGGATCCAGTCGGCATGAGAATGTGCCCGACCAAGCTTGACCTGCTGCGGTGCGCCTCCTGCCCAGAGGGTCGCGGTCAGGCCCGCCCCGGGTCCGGCGGCATCGGCCTCCATCGCGAAATGCATCAGCGGCGCGTGAGCGGTCGCGGCGCTGCCAGCGGTTCCAAGAGAGGTGGCGATGGCCTGAGTTGTCTCCGGCGGGAAATACTGGGCGGCGATGGTGGTGTAGACCACGTGCAATGCCCCCGGCCAGCGGGCCTGCAGACGGGTCGCAAGCCATCCGGCGGCATCGGACGCGGCGGGCGTGACCGAGGCAATCTCCATCGCGGCGCGCGTTCGGGCCAATCGCTCGGGCTGGTCGGGCCACAGATAGGCCAGCAGACGGATCCGGTCCTGCGAAGAGCCGAGGTCGAGGGGGGTCAGATCGGCTCCGGCGCGGTCCGTCACAATGATCGGTCGCGGATCGGGCGGCGGGCCACCGCGCCATTCCGGGGTCAGGGCGACGACGGCGTCCGACAGCCGATGGGCCACAGCGCCGACCGCCACCGAAAAGCGATCGAGGTTCAGGTTCAGGCCAGCGCTCGCGCCCAGTTCGGACAATACGACCGGTCGGTCTCCGATCCGGCCGAGGGCCCACCAGATCCCGGCCATCACCGCCGCCGCGCGCCGAACCTCATTTGTTTGGGGCGCCCGGTCCAGCCAGGCGAGCAGCCGTTCCTCCTGCCGCGTCAACGCCCCTGCCACCGCCGCCCACAGAGCGTCCTCTGACACTGTATTGGGCGGGTAAGCAGCGGCAAGATCCGGCGCACCCCCATCCAGGACGAGCCCATGAAGCCCCCCGGCAAGCCGGAGCGGGACGGAGTGCCCTGACGGCCCGACATCGCCTGTCCACCCCAGGCAGCGCGCGCCAACGGCCGTGTCCGGAGAGAGCCGGTCGCCGATCAGCGGCATCAGCCTGCCCATGAACGCAGAGCCGAGCTGCCTGCAGGCCTCTCCCTGTCGGATGAAAGCATCGCGGACGTGTTGGCTCATCGGTCGATCTCCATCTGGCTGAACTCAGCCGACATTCGGGCGTTCTGGCCGCGCCTGGGCATTTGGTGCATGTGAGTCGCGGTCCCGGATCCTGGGTTGACCCCAGGATCGATGGGCAGGTCAAGATCACATCCAAAGCGCGGCGAGCTTCCCCCCCGGGCGGGGGGGGGGGGGGGGGCGGGCGGGGCGCGGCCGGGGGCGGGGCCGGCGG
>CAYGRI010000313.1:0-2626 GCA_964352155.1 uncultured Maritimibacter sp.
GTACCGATGTTCACATGCGGTTTGTTGCGTTCAAACTTTGCCTTGCCCATCTGGGTCGCCTCGTTGTCATAGGGGGCGATGCTGCCCCAATCCCTTACGCGCGCCGATGTATGGTCAGCGCGCGGGGAAATCAAGCGTCAGATGCAGGTGGGACGGGCCCCTATTCGAACGGCGGGGTGAACCATTCGGGGTTGTCCAGCAACCAGCGTTCGACTTCCAGCGCGACCTGACCGCCCAGCGCGTTCAGAAGGTCCGCCTTGCTGGGGAACGGCCCCGCATTGGTGACGGCGGAGATGACAGAGATCTCGTGCACTTCCTCGTTCAGCTTACGTCCCAGAGCGTCATCCCAGGCGGTCGCCGTGATCAGCACGATGGATTTCAGCGAAGGCACGCCCGGCACCCCGGCATCGAGGCTGGTCAGGAAATAGCCATCGACGCTTAGCCCCAGATGATACAGCCGGTCGCCCTTGTAGCGGCTGAACCGCTCGTCGATCGCGCCTTCTATGGCCTTCTGCCATTCCGCCTCTGTCACGGGGATAGAGCCTGGGCCGACGGCGGGTTTGCGCGCGACGACGATGTTGTGGCCCAGAAGAAACGGGCCAAGATCCGCCTTTGGCGCCTGGTCCAGATCGGCGCGCGGGTCGCAGGCTGCCAGCCCGAAAGTCAGAAGGACAACGGACAGAATTCTAAGGATCCGGATCATCTCACCCTCCCAAACGTCACCTTCTGGCGTACCGCAGACCATGGCCAAGTGCAACTTTTGCGCCGGTGGCCACACTGCGGCCTGCCACCTCAATTGAACCGGTTGTCCCGAGGGAAGCCGCGCGGCGCCATGCGGCCCGACCCCGCCCGCTTGCCCAGCCAATCCGTCAGATCCGTCTCTGTCCTCGTGCGCCCGGCGGGGTCGTGCCAGCTGAGGCCATCACTCAGACTGAACGTCGTCGCATCGGACAATCCGCCGTCCTTGTAGCGTTGCAACCTGACGCCCTTGCCCCGCGTCATCTCGGGCAGCTCTTCCAGCGGGAACACCAGAACCTTGCGATTCTCGCCCACGCAGGCGACGTGATCGCCGTTCACCCGGTGACAGATCAGCGCCCGGACCTCGCCGCGCACGTTCAGCACCTGTTTGCCGGTCCGCGTCTGGGCGATCACCTCTGGTTCCGGCACAACGAAGCCATCGCCGGCATTGGACGCCACCAGCAGCCGTTCGCCCGGCGCATGGATGAACAGCGCGACGATATCGGCCTCGTTCGGCAGGTCGACCATCAGGCGCACCGGCTCGCCCATGCCGCGCCCGCCGGGCAGGTTCGAGGCGGACAGCGTATAGAACCGCCCGTTCGACCCGAACAGCAGGATACGGTCCGTGGTTTCGGCGTGAAAGATGTGGCGGCCCTCGTCGCCATCCTTGTATTTCAGCTCCTGATCCAGGGCGATATGCCCCTTCATCGCGCGGATCCAGCCCATCTTGGAACAGACCACCGTCACCGGCTCGCGGTCGATCATCGCCTCCAGCGGCACGTCCTCGACCTCGGCGGCTTCGGCGAACCGGGTGCGCCGGGCGCCGCCGGGATAGTCACGGCCGAATTTCTTGCGGGTGGCGCGCAGTTCCTCGGCGATCCGGGCCCATTGCTGGCCCTCGTCTTCCAGCAGATCCTCGATCCCGGCGCGCTCGGCCATCAGCGCATCGCGCTCGGCCCGCAGTTCGAGTTCTTCCAGCCGGCGCAAGGACCGCAGCCGCATGTTCAGGATCGCGTCGGCCTGCATTTCGGTCAGCCCGAGGCCGTCGTCGAGGGTTTCCGCTCCAGGCGGCACGGTCGCGGCAGGCGGCGAGACATAATCCGCCTCGGACATAGCGCGCACGAAGTCGCGTGACCAATCCTCGCGCATCAGCGCCGCCTTGGGATCATCATCGTAGCGGATGATGTCGATGACGCGGTCCAGATGCAGGAACGCGGTTATGAAACCTTCGAGCACTTCCAGCCGGTGGTCGATCTTGCCCAGCCGGTGGCGCGACCGGCGCAGCAGCACCTCGCGCCGGTGGTCGAGAAAGGCGCGCAGGACCTCCTTGAGCGAACAGACCTTGGGCGTGCGGCCGTCGATCAGCACGTTCATGTTCAGCGAAAACCGTACCTCGAGATCGCAATTCCGGTACAGCATGTTCATCAGAACGTCCGGATCCACATTCTTGGATCGGGGCTCCAGCACGATCCGCACATCATCGGCGGATTCGTCCCGGACATCGGCCAGAATCGGGATCTTCTTGATCTGGATAAGCTCTGCGATGCGCTCGATCAGCTTGGATTTCTGCACCTGATAGGGGATCTCGGTCACCACGACCTGCCATGTGCCGCGGCCCAGATCCTCCACATGGTGAAACGCCCGCAGCCGGAAAGCGCCGCGCCCGGTGCGGTAGGTCTGCATCATGCTTTCCAACGGCTCGACGATCACACCGCCGGTCGGAAAATCGGGACCCTTAATGTAGTTCATCAGGGTTTCGTCCCTGGCATCGGGAGTCTTGATCAGATGCAGACAGGCGTTGCACAATTCCTCGAGGTTGTGCGGAGGGATGTTGGTCGCCATGCCCACGGCAATGCCGCTGGCACCATTGGCCAGAAGGTTGGGAAAG
>CAYGRI010000313.1:2636-6387 GCA_964352155.1 uncultured Maritimibacter sp.
CCATCGCGTCGTAGATCGCCGCGTCGCCATGCGGGTGAAAGTCGCCCATCGTGTCGCCGCTGATCTTGGCGGATTTCAGAAACCCGCCGCCCGCGTTCAGCCGCAAGCGATGCATCGCGTACAGGATCCGGCGGTGCACCGGCTTCAGCCCGTCGCGCGCGTCGGGCAAGGCGCGGTGCATGATCGTCGACAGCGCATAGGTCAGATAGCGCTCGCCAATGGCCCGGCGCAGCGGTTCCGCGAATTCGGTGGGGTCGATCTTGGGGTCGTCGGTCGGATCGGTCATAGATCCTGTGTAAGGCTGCGCCGCGGCCCGGACAAGAGGCATGGCGCCCATGCTGGCAAACCTGCATCGGTTCGGTGGAAATTCCGGCAGGCGGGGCCTTTTTTCATCGGATCTGAAGACCTTGGCGCGTATCCTTTGCCCGTCACATGCCCGGGGAAAAATGGTGTGGACAGAGGCTGATACGGGGCAAAGTCTATGTTGGGAAAGTTAACGGCAGCGCTGGTGGTGGGCATCGCCGGCGTTATGGTGTTCTACGGCGACGGGTCCTCGACACCGCAGCAAGAGATTGTGGCGACCGTGCTCGACCGCAGCGTTGCTCCGGTGATCGAGGTGGCCGTGCCGGCAAAACTGCCCCCCAAGGTACCGATGGTTGCGTCCACCGGGACCCCGCCGCCCCAGGTCGAGCCAGAAACGCGGGTCGAGCCCGCGCCAACGCCCGTGATCGCCGCGCGCAGACCAGCGGCAGTGACGCCAGACCGCCTTGTGTCGGAAGCCTCGGCGCCCGTGACGCCTGTGCCCGAGACCCGCGTGCCCGAAACTCTTGTCCCCGCCGCGTTTGAGAGCGCCGAGATCCCCGCGATCCGACCCGTGCCCCGGCCAGAGCTGCGAAACGTGGTGGCCACCTCCGCCCCGACGACGCCTGACGCCGTGGCCTCCGTTTCGGATCCGATCGTGCCCGCCATGGCTCCGGTGGACCGCCCGCGCCTGGACCCGGCGACAACGCTTTATGTGCAGGGCGACGGGGTCAACCTGCGCGACGGCCCGTCCGAGTACGACCGGATCGTGATGCAGCTTGCGCAAGGCGACACCGCACGGCTGATCGCCGATCCCGGCACCGGCTGGATGCTTGTCAAGACGGTCGAAACCGGCCGCCAGGGCTTTATCGCCTCGGCCTTGCTGTCGACCCAGCCTCCCGGCGATTGATCCCCGCGCTTCCCTGCCCTATGCGACAGGAAAGGGGGGCGCACCATGGCACCGAAATCGATCCTGATCACCGGCTGTTCGTCGGGCATTGGCCGCGACGCCGCAGTCACCCTGCGCGCCCGGGGCTGGCGCGTCTTTGCCGCCTGCCGCAAGCCCGCCGATTGCGAGGCCCTGCGCGCCGAGGGGTTCGACAGCCCGCATCTGGATTATGACGACGAGGCCACCATCGCCGCCGCCGTCACCGAGGTGCTGGAGGCGACCGGAGGCACCCTCGACGCGCTGTTCAACAACGGCGCCTACGGCATCCCCGGCCTGCTGGAGGATGTGCCGACAGAGGCCCTGCGTGCCATTCTGCAAACCAACCTGATCGGCTATCACGACCTGACCCGGCGCCTGATCCCGGTGATGCGGGCGCAGGGCGGCGGGCGGATCCTCAATTGCTCCTCGGTGCTGGGCTACACCGCCTATCCCTGGCGCGGCGCCTATGTGGCGACCAAGTATGCGCTCGAAGGGCTGACGGACACGCTACGGCTGGAGCTGTATGACGACCCGATCCATGTCATCCTGATTCAGCCCGGTTTGATCGACACGAAATTCGGCGCGAACGGGCGACTGCAATTCGACAAATGGATCGACTGGCAGACCTCGGCCCATGCCGACCGCTACCAATCCGATCTGATGAAAAAATGGACCGACCCCGATGGGCGCGCCCCGCGCGAGGCGCCCGTCTCTGCGGTGACAGCGAAACTGATCCACGCGCTGGACTCCCCCCGCCCACACCCGCGCTATAAGGTCACACGCCTGGCCCATATCGTACGGTTCCTGACCCGCATCCTGCCCACAGGCGCGGCCGATTGGGTGGTGCGCCGCGTCTCCTGACCCGCCAAATTCGGGTTTGGTTTTTCGCCGCGGCCCGCTATGTCCGCCCCTACACTTGGCAAAGGAGCCGTCCCCATGTGGCAGGACCCCCTGTTCGTCGTTGTGGCCATCGCCGTTGTGGCGGTCGCCATCATCTTGCTGATCGGCCTCGGCGGCTTTGCCAAGGGCGGAGAGTTCAACCGCAAACACGCAAACCGCATCATGCGCTACCGGATCGCCGCGCAGGCTGTTGCGGTGGTGCTGATCCTTATTTTCGTCGCTATTCGCCGCATGGGAGGCAATTGATGGTCGTTCTGTCACGAATCTATACCCGCACCGGAGACGCCGGCGACACCGCATTGGGCAATGGCCAGCGGGTCGCCAAACACAGCCCGCGCGTGGCCGCCTATGGCACGGTGGATGAAACCAACGCGACCCTGGGCCTGGCGCGGCTGCATGCCACGGGCGAGATGGACGCCCAGCTTGCCCGTATCCAGAATGATCTGTTCGATGTGGGCGCCGATCTGTGCCGCCCCGATATGGAAAACGACGCCGAGGCGGAGTATCCCCCGCTGCGCGTCACCCAGGATCAGGTCGAACGGCTGGAACGGGAAATCGACGCGATGAACGAGCGGCTGGAACCGTTGCGCAGCTTTATCCTGCCGGGCGGGTCGCCTTTGGCGGCGTATCTGCATCTGTGCCGCACGGTCGCCCGGCGGGCAGAGCGCAAGACGGTGGAGCTGTCCTCGGTCGAACTGGTGAACCCGGCGGCGGTGAAATACCTCAACCGCCTGTCGGACTGGATGTTCGTCGCCTCAAGGATCGCCAATGACGACGGCACGTCCGATGTGCTATGGGTCCCCGGCGCCAACCGCTGACGCGGCGGCCTGCGGCCCGCGGGACATGATGGCGCTATCATCGCCCGGTCGCGGCCGCGACGCGGCGGCGCCATCCCCGGACCTGTCGGTTTTGCCCTGTTTCCCGGCTGTCAGAGCGGCTAACACTCTGCCAGAAATCCGAACCGCGCCCCGGCGCGGCGCAGCAAGCTGAGGAGAGACGCGCATGAAGGTGCTGGTGCCTGTGAAACGCGTGATCGACTATAACGTGAAGGTCCGTGTGAAGGCGGACGGCAGCGGGGTCGATCTGGCGAATGTGAAGATGTCGATGAACCCGTTCGACGAGATCGCCGTGGAAGAGGCGATCCGGCTAAAGGAAAAAGGCATCGCGACAGAGGTGATCGCCGTCTCCATCGGCGTCAAACAGGCGCAGGAAACGCTGCGCACCGCGCTGGCGATGGGCGCGGACAGGGCGATTCTGGTCGTCGCCTCGGACGATGTGCACAAGGATATCGAACCGCTGGCGGTGGCCAAGATCCTGAAGGGCGTTATCGACGCCGAGCAACCGGGCTTGGTGCTGGCGGGCAAACAGGCGATCGACAACGACATGAACGCCACCGGCCAGATGCTGGGTGCCTTGACGGGCTGGGCGCAAGCGACCTTTGCCAGCAAGCTCGACATCGACGGCGACCATGCGCTTGTCACCCGCGAAGTCGACGGCGGGCTGCAGACGATCAAGGTCAAGATGCCCGCCATCGTGACGGTGGACCTGCGGTTGAACGAGCCGCGCTATGCCTCTCTGCCCAACATCATGAAGGCTAAGAAAAAGCCGCTCGATGAAAAGACG